>JAYTPC010000157.1:0-90727 GCA_043747425.1 Bdellovibrionales bacterium | reverse complement strand
AAACAACATGCTGCAATGCATTAATACCAAGGTCGTGTAACAAATGCAAGAAAAATTTTGCAAAGCGTTATATTTATTATCTGGCCTTTAAACGAATTCACGGACCAACGATACTGTAAGTGCTTGTATTTACGGGGGACGTGAACATTGATTTCGGTGCGACAAACTGTAGATAACTATCTGAAATATCAAGAAAATATAGAGATATCGTCACCGCTTACCTTGCGTGCCTATAAAAATGATTTAAAACAGGCATTTCTTCATAAAAACAAAAATCTGTTTTTTATAGATAACTTACTTTCAAGTGCTGACGACTTCTGGAATCTTTCAAGACCTGCGCTTTTAAGGTGGGGAAAGTTAAGTCTAGCCAGTCGAAATCGAAAAACTGCCACTTTAAAAAGCTTTTTTAACTGGCTGTTTCATACACGCCTTGTGGAAAAAAACTATGCTGAACTGCTGGTATGCCCGAAGGTACCGAAGAAAATACCTCATTTTTTGTCGGTCGATGAAATCATTTCTGTGCTGCAGTTTTTAGATAATGAGTCTGCTTTTAAAAAAATAGAAACATTGAAATCTAGAGTTTTATTTTTACTATTATACGGTGGCGGCCTTCGCGTCAGCGAAGCCTGCAATTTAAAATGGAAACAAATTCAGTTTTCTGCAAAGCGAATTTTAGTTTTTGGTAAAGGATCGAAAGAACGATTTGCAAGCTTACCCGACTGCAGTTTTACTTGTTTGAAAAAACTGAAATTACAATCTGAAAAAACAGAATTTATTTTTGGTGAAAAGCCACTGAATACACGCACCGGTTATGAAATGATTCGCACGTTAGGAAAAAAAACGGGGCTTATGAATCCACTGCATCCCCATGCTTTAAGGCATAGTTTTGCGACGCACATGTTAGCTAGTGGAACGAATCTTAGAACATTACAAAGTTTACTGGGTCACGACAGTCTTCAAGCGACAGAAAAATACACGCACTTAAGTGTAGATCAACTAGCGCGCACAATGGATGCGACCCACCCGCTGGCTAAACTAAAACTAGGCCAAAATTAGGAAAGCAGCGTTTCATCTTTTGCTAATTTAAATTTCGAAAGTATCAAATAGAAAATAGGTACGATGTACAAAGTAAAAACCGTCGAAACAACAATACCACCGATGATAACTAATCCCATCGGTCTTCTAGTTTCAATTCCTAACCCAGAACCAAGTACCAAAGGCAGTGCCGCGAATAAAGTCGCCACAGATGTCATAAGCACGGGTCGAAGGCGCACGGGACAGGCTTTCAACAGTGCTTCTGTCGTAGATAACTTATCTTTGTTTAAAATCTGCACGGTGAATTCAACCAACATAATAGAATTCTTTTTTGCAATACCCATCAGTACTATTAAACCAATAAAACTAAACAGGTTCAGCGAAGTACCCGTCAGCCAAAGAATTAATAAAGCGCCACTTAACGAAAATGGTAAAGACATCAATACCGATATAGGGTCCACAAACGAATTAAACTGAATCGCTAAAATCATGTAGGCCACTAAAATACCTAGAAACAAAACCCAAGTTAGACTTTTAAAACTTGAACTGAAACCAGCGGAAGCTCCTTCAAGGTTAAAACTATAACCTGAAGGTAGGACCTTGATCGCCATGTCTTTGATCTTATTTAGCACGTCTCCTTGTGATTGTTGTGGAGCAATATTTCCATAGACTGAAACCGAACGCTGACGATTGATCCGCGCTATCGAATTTAATGAATTGGTTTTTTCTGTGGTGACCAGATCTTCTAGCTGAATCAGATTACCAAAACTGTTTCTAACAAATAATTTTTTAATGTCGCTCACACTTTGAATTTGATCTTCATTCACTTTGTAACGAATATCGATCTGACGCCCATTAGAAACAAATTGACCATCACGCAATCCTGCAATCGCTGCACTTAACACTTGCGATATACTTTCCGCAGTGACTGATTTTTTGGAAAGTTCTTCCCGATTGGGAACCAATGTCAGTTCTGGCAAACCCACTTTATAATCGGTATCTAAATCAACTGCTAATTTTTGCTCCTCAAGCGCTTTAATAATCTCTTGAGATTTTTCGTTCAGTATATCTAAATCTGGTCCACGCAAGTTAAATGAAATGGGGTTCTGCCTTCCAGTTGAAAGATTTCGGGCAGAGATATCTCGAAGTGAAATTCTTAAGCCTTTTATTTCTTTAGCCTTGGCTCTTAACGAATTCATTAAATCTGTATGCGAAATAGATCTTACCGACAAATCGACTAGGGCTATCGGTAAAAAAACCTGCCCTGGGCCCACAGAAATAAAATAACCAGCAACTTCTTTGGTGTTTTTTAAAAGTTCATTTAAAGGCTCTACCAATTGGGCGGTTTCTGCCAACGAAGTTCCAGGCTTTGCTTGTGCGGTTAAAATAATAAGATTCTGATCTTGAGTCGGTACAAACTCTTGCCTGACAACTTTAAATAAAAAAAGTGTTCCAATAAAAAATGCTAATGATCCAGACAAGACCCACCATTTAAAGCGGAAACAATGCTTTAACCCATTTTGGTAACTGTGCCCGATGTTTTCAAATAAATGATCCAGCTTTAATTCAAAAGGACTAAGCTTTGCATCTTTTTTCAAAAATGCAGCTGTACGCATGGGGGTAATGACGATGGCTTCTAGCAATGAAATCAACACGGCGGCGCACATGGTGATTCCAAATTGAAAAAAGAATTTCCCGATAACTCCGTCCATAAAAATAACTGGCATAAACACAGCAAGCACGGCAAGCGAAGCCGCGATAGCTGCTGGTAGAACTTCTTTAGAGCCATCAAGTGCTGCTTGGTATGGTGTCTTTCCCATTCTGAAGTGGCGAATAATATTTTCTAATAGCATTATGGCATCATCAACAACTATGGAAATGGAAAGCGTTAGCGCCAAAAGCGTAAACAAGTTCAGTGTAAAACCAGCCAATTTTAAAACGATAAAAGTACCAACAATCGAAGTTGGAATGGAAAACAAAATGTTTACAGCAAACTGAAAATTACCTAAAAATAAAAAACAAATCAAAATGGTAATTAATGAAACAACCCATATTTTTTCAATCGATAAATCCACTGTTACCTGAGTGGATTTTGTGTAATTGATATTGATCGCATAATTCATCCCATCTGGAAACTGGGACTTAAGCTCTGCAAATTTTTTAATTACAGACTCCGCAACGGTGACTTCATTAGCTCCACGTTGCTTTCTGATCTGTATGCTAACGGCAGGTTTACCATTTACTTTCGCAATTCGGCGAATATCAGCTAACCCATCCACCACGCGGGCCACATCTTTGATGTAAAAATGACGCTCTTCGATGGTTTGACCGCCACGTTTCATGATGCGGTAATTGCCGATGTCTTCTACCTTTGAAGCGGTCCCTTGGTAACGAATGCGAATTTCTTGCTTACCTTCGACGTACTGCCCTGCTGCACTTTGTACATTTGCGGTTTTCAACGATTCAACGACATCACTGATGGTCAGTTCATATTGCTTTAATCTTTCAACATCGATCCATACGCGCAAATTACGATCTGGAAAACCACGAAAACTAACTTCGCCGACACCTGCTAAAAACTGTATCTGATCTAGCAAAAAACTATCGGTCCACTGTAGCATTTTGGTAAGCTCAACATCACCAAACACGGAAACAAACAAAATAGGATCGTCTTCAGGGTTAGTTTTCGAAATAATGGCGGGATCTACACCGCTTGGAAACCGAATTTGGCTGAGTGCTGATTGAACTTCCTGTAAGGCAACATCTACATTGCGGTCGATATCAAATTCTAAGTTAACTTGAGCACTTCCCTGCTGGGCTGTTGAACGCATTTCTTTCACGCCTTCTACAGAAAGCAGTCTTTTCTCTATTAAATTAATGATTTCACTTTCGACGACTTCGGGCGCAGCGCCCGGATAATTCACACTGATATTTAAAATAGGAAAATTGACATCAGGCATCTGACTGACGCCCAATTGCTTGAAACTAATAGCACCAAACAAAATCAGGGCAAACATAAGAACCCAAGCAAATACTGGGCGACGGAGTGATATTTCTAATAAATTCATATTAAAAGTGTAGCGGATTTTTTTGGATTAGAAACCAGGATCTGCTGTTTTTATATATTGCAGCACCAGTGATTCGATAGAATCAAGATACGTTTCTGTTAAGGAAGAAATCGAATCTAATTCTGTTAATTTTTCGTGATCACTGATATTTACTTTTAAAAATGGCGACATCCAGTCTTCAATGGAAACAACACCTTGTTGAAACAAAAATTTTAAACAAAAATGAAGTTTCAGAAGCGGAATATTTTTAGTTGTACCCGCAGCACGCAACGTATGCCCGATTAAATTAAATAAAAAATCAGAATGCATGTCACCCTCTTGGCTCACACACGACGCACAGTTTAAAGCAAACAAAGAAAAGTCTAATTTTTCATACTCGACACGAATCGCTTTGAAATCATCGATCAGTATGGCTTCGCTCAATACCCGAAGCTTGCCTTCTTCGGTTACCTCTTTATACGTCAAGTTCACATAATGAGTTGGCTCTAAAATGCCGCCGCCAAAACGTTTTTTACTTTTAAGCGCACCTCGCGCAATGAACGAAAACTTCGAACCCTGACTGGATAGCGCATGAATGATCAGATCCGATTCACCATACTTGATTTTTTTTAAAATTATAAAGCGGTCTTGTTTTTCACTCATCAATTAACGGACCACGAGTTTTGACTTCGGATGGCGTCCACAGCAGCTTCAATTTTCATTACCAGCTGTGAATCTTCTTGAAAGGCTTTCATATGCACCACAAAAAGTCCGCGAATTAATTTTTCAGATTCGGCTTCTTTCCACCAATTTTTCCACAGATCAAGACTCCAAAATGGAATTTTTGAAATGGTAAAACAGCGATCTGAATTTAAATTGAGTCGCTGCTGCAGACTAGACCCTGCGATATCTGGAAAATAAAAAACGACTCGGTCTGAAAGCCGATTTGGAATATTTGCAAACTGATTAAAGTAAAACTGCTTTGAGCTACTAAATTTAGATTCAACATTTTCAATTAAGTTTTCTAACTTCAGGTTCTTAAAATGAAAATCTTCACCAAAAAAAGTTAAGTCTTGGAAATACCCCATTAGCGTGGGCGCTTTAAATTTTTCGCCAAAAAGTGCAACGGTTGCATTTTTTTCAAAAACAGAACTTCGACTGATCAAAACTGAATACGGTAATAAGCCGTCACCATTTAAATTTTCTTCGTGAACCAATTGAATAGAAAAAATTCTTTTCTGAGTCAACTGCTGATGTATTTCTTGGATCTGCTTTGGCGATAAAAGAATTTCTCCGGTAATTTCATTTTCTGAACACCAAATAACAAAAGCCGTATCCATCGATAAATTTTCGATAAATTCATACCACGATTGCTTTTCTGTTTTCACGCTCATGGGTGTTGAAGTTCGTTGCCAGTTTGGTGACAAACTGTCCAGCAAGCTAGACCCATTTTTACATATTCCAATATTTGGTTTGTGCGCCAAAAACTGTTGAAGTGCTGATGTGATATCAAACGCCGCTAAGTGAGCCGTTTGATAAATTCGCAAATTTAACTTTTCTTTGAACAAGTTTTTTGCGATTTGTTCGTTCAATTTTTGATAATCCTCATGTGCGTTATGAAATGCCATAAGTTGTATTCCCGTCTGATTTCCCAATTTAAGAAAAATGTCTAGAATGCTGTGACTTTCTGAACACGACATTTGTCTTGTTTCAGCTAGTTAGCAATATATTTTGCAAGCACAGCTGATTCAGGTTTAAATAATCTTAAGAGGTAATCATGAAAAAACAAATACTAAAACAAGCTCCACTTCAAATAATGCTAACACTTTTTTTGGCCACCATTTTTCTGCCCGCTAGCAGCTGGGCATTGTTTACCGCAAGAGCTTCATACGGCTTATTAACTTCGAAGCAAGATATCGTCGAATTGTGTCAAGGCTCTTGTGCGGCACCAGCTGGAGCTCCAGCAATTGTTCCCACGTACGGACTTGGTTTAGACGCATTAGTCAGTTTACCTTTGGTACCTTTTGGTTTTGGACTTCGGTACGAAAAACAAGGCGTAACTGCATCAGCTTCAAACATCGAAGCCAGTGTGAATTATACGCGCACAGCCATTTTAATAAATTACCGCCTGATAGATACAATTATTCACTTTGGACCAATCGCTTCTTACGGAATTTCACATTCTGGAAATTTCTCGATCAAAGAAAGTGGTGTTACAAAAGTTGATGTTACGCCAAGTAGCATGACGTCTTATTCTGTCGGTTTAGAGTTAGAGATAAAACCTTTGATTGTAATACCGCTAATAGTTGGAGCCGAAGTCGGTTACATGGGTTTCAAATGGAACGATTCAATAAACTCTGTTGATTCTTCATCAAAGAATATTGATATGAGCGGATCCTACATGAAGGTGTTTTTGGGTCTAGATATCTAGATCCCCGCCTTGTGCCTGTCTTGGTCATCTAAAACAGATTGCACTCCACCTTTTAAATTTGGTCGGTAGGCTAAGTGATTAATGTCATAGACAAAGTTTGCTCCGTTTAAGCCTGGAGTTTGCCATTCAGGTCCCAAACGAACTGCGTCTACCGGGCAGGCTTCTTCACAGAAACCACAAAATACACAACGTAGAATATCGATTTCATAACTGATCGGGTATTTTTCAACTTGAGCATCAGGATGTTCACTGGCCTTGATGCTGATGCAATCCGCAGGGCAGTTTGTCGCGCACAGCATACACGCTGTGCAGCGAATGGAACCATCTTTTTTAACCGTCAGAACATGATTGCCTTTGAATCGCGGAGAATACTCATATTTTTCTTCGGGATAATTTAAAGTAATCATTTTTTTACGATTGAATAAGTTCGAAAGAAGATGCTTCATTGTGATGACTAGTCCTGCAGTTACATCTAGGAAGTACCACTGTTTTGAATTATCTTTTTGCTTTACTACTGCCATAAAAGTCTCCTTACAAGGGACCACGGTTAAATAAAAATTCATTCTTTTTGCGATGCTCTAACGTGACTTGATCTGTTCGCGCGTTGCTAGCGACAAAAAGATTTTCTTCAGCCACAGAAGTTACATTAACACTTTGACCTGAAATCAATGCAGCAGCCTCGACTAGGGTTAAAGCCTCACTAACAACAGTTGTGGCTTTTTTAAATTTTTGCGCTAAACCTTTTGCATTTATGAATGTTCCATTTTTTTCAATAAAAGTCTTAATTGGAATTAATGTTATTTTGTTCGTTCCTGAATAAGCTTCTAAAGTCGGAATCTTTGCAGAAGATAAATACATCAAGTTTTCAGCCTGAATAAAAAGCTGCACTTTGGCTTGTAAATCTGGATAAACAAAAGTGTTCTCTGGACCGGCAACAACCAAATGCTTTATCTTTTTAGATTTTAAAAACTCTTCCAGATCAGTCCACTTCGTCGTTATTCCATATTTATTTAAGGCTTGAAGTAACCCTTTGGTGTTTGGGTTTTTGTCTCCACGAAGCAGAATGCCATCAAAGCTTTCGAAAGTTTCTTTGTTATTCACCCAGTGAAAAATGTTCTTTGTTTTATACACGTTCACAAATGTTGTGATGATGGCTTCATACTCTTCAACAGTCTGCTGACCTGTTAAAACCAAACCAATTTCTTCTGCTTTGGCATCTTTTAAAGTTAAAGCGATATCTTTACCAACAGCGCCGGGCTGCAGATCAGAGATCCATTTATTATTGATATATTTTGAACCTTTTAATAAACGCATTTCTTTATTCACAAACTTGTACGTGTCACGACCTTCGTCACACATCCAATGCCCGTTCACTTCCGCATTGAACACTGGCTTCACTCTGAACAGACCCTCTTTGTTGTAATAAACTTTAACGTTACAACCTGTTGAGCAGCCATTACAAATTGTTTGCGAATCTTTTAAATACCAAACTCGTTGTTTGAAACGGAAATCTTTTGATGTCAGTGCGCCCACCGGACAAATGTCGACCGTATTTAATGAATATTTATTGTCTAACTGTTTACCAGCGTGAGTGCCAATCTCAGCGTGATCGCCACGATTGAAAATTCCCAGTTCATGAGTTTTTGAAACTTCATCTGTGAAACGCACACACCGAGAACATAAAATACAACGCTCAGAATCAAGAACGACAGTCGGTCCAAGATCAACAACCTTGTGCTTTTTTTGTTTTCTTTCTGCCATTTCAGAATCGTACTGCCCATATTCCATGTACTGATCTTGCAGACCACATTCACCAGCCTGATCGCAGACCGGACAATCTAATGGATGATTGATCAAGTGGAAGTCTAAACCCCATTTAACAGCTTCTTTTACTTTTTCAGATGTGTTGTTGATGACCATGCCTTCTGTAATCAAGGTGTTGCACGCGATCTGAACTCGTGGATTTCCTTGAATTTCAACCATGCACAAACGACAAACGCCGGCGATACTAAGCCCCGGATGCCAACAATAATGCGCAATTCGCTGTGCATTTTCGGTCATAGCTTGAATAATTGTCGTGCCTGGCTTTACTTCCAGTGCAACGCCATTAATGCTGCATTTCAACATGAGATATTCCTTTGTAAGCCGTTCCTTTTACTTTTGATTTTCCTTCTCGCACAAAAAATTCAAACTCATCACGAAATTTAGTAACAAAACTAATGACAGGTAATGCCGCAGCATCTGAAAGTGCGCAGATCGTGCGACCTTTCATGTTATCAGAAATTTTCAATAACAATTCAATATCTTGCATGCGACCTTTTCCAGATAAAATCGAATGCGTGATTTTATCTAACCAACCCGTACCTTCACGGCATGGCGTGCACTGACCGCAAGATTCATGATGATAGAAGTGAGTCAAATTGGCCAAACATTGAACCATACATTGTGAATCATCAATCACGATAATAGCACCCGATCCTAACATAGACCCCAGCTGCGCCAAGTTTTCATAATCCATCAAAGCTTTTTCAGATTCTTCTGCGTTTAATACCGGAGCTGATGATCCACCCGGAATAACAGCTTTTAATTTACGACTAGGTTTAAACCCGCCACCCAATCCATAAACCATGTCTTTCAGCGGAAAACCCAATGGAACTTCATAATTACCCGGCTTCGTAATATTTCCCGATAAGGAAAATAATTTTGTGCCCGCTGATTTCTCAGTACCAAATTTTTTGTAATGAGCAGCACCATCACGAATGATGTATTTAACGACTGCTAAAGTTTCAACATTGTTTACGATTGTTGGTTTTTTTAAATAACCTTGCACTGCAGGAAATGGTGGTTTTAATTTTGGCTGTCCCTTAAGGCCCTCTAAAGAAGAAATCATTCCTGTTTCTTCTCCGCAAATGTATGCACCGGCTCCGCGGTAAATATCCATGTCGTGATCAAACCCAGAACCTAAAATATTTTTTCCAAGATAACCGGCTTTGTAAGCCTCTTGAATTGCGATTTCTAATGTTGAAATGGATTGGTCGTATTCACCACGCACATAAATGTAAGATTTTTTAGAACCAATCGCGAAAGCCGAAATAACCATGCCTTCAATCAGCTGATGCGGAGCCCTCTCCATCATCATGCGGTCTTTGAAAGTTCCGGGTTCGCCTTCGTCGGCATTACAAAGTAAGTACCTTGGCTCGTTGTTCTTTGGCAAAAAGCCCCACTTCATTCCAGTCGAAAATCCTGCTCCACCACGACCGCGAAGACCCGACGCTTTCACTTCATCGATAATAACTTGGGGCTGCATTTTTAGTGCTTTTACTAAATCAGCATAGCCTCCGTTTTTCTTGTAGCCTTCGATGCCTTTGAATTCTGGTAAATGATAAAATTCAGAAAGATATTTTGTTTCTTGTGCTTGCGCCATAATCATTTCCCTTATTTCATCGTGCGAAGTAAGTTCATCGCCGATTCCGGAGTTAAATTTTCATAATACTTGTCACCAATTTGCATCATCGGCGCTGTTCCGCATGAACCCAAGCATTCGACTTCTGAAACGCTAAAGCGCCCGTCTGCAGTGACCTGATTCATTTTGACGTTCAGTTCGTTACACATGTGATCGACTAACTCACCTGCGCCATTTAACATGCACGACAAAGTTCGACAGATCTGTATGTGATACTTTCCAACATTTTCTTTGTTGTACATCGTATAAAAAGTAAAAACTTCATTGATCTGCGCTTCAGGAATTTCCATCACTTTTGAAAGCTCTTGAATGACAGCCGGGCTTATAAAACCTTTATTTTCTTTTTGTCCGATATACAACGCTGGCAAAACGGCAGATTGCTTGGATTCGTATCTTTTAAGTTCTGCTAAAACTTCTGCTTTTCCTTCAGATGACAATTGAAACATCTTTACATCCTTTTTTTAGCGATCTAATTCGCCAGCAATAACGTTCATACTTGCCACAGTTGCAATGGCATCAGCAAGCATGGCACCCTTCACCACTTCTGGAAAAGATTGATAAATTGCAAAACATGGTGGACGAACTTTTAATCGATACGGATTAGCTGAACCATCACTGACTAAGTAAAAGCCCAATTCACCGTTTGCAGCCTCTGTTGCATCGTAAATTTCACCAACTGGTGGTCTTAAACCCTTGATCACCAACATGAAGTGGTTCATTAAACCTTCGATGTTTCCATAAACATCTTTCTTTTCTGGCAGCACAATATTTTTATCACGAATGGTGTAATCGCCACCTGGCATGCTTTTAATGACTTGACGAATGATCCGCACGCTTTGTCGCATTTCTTCGATGCGCACCAAATAGCGGTCGTAAATATCTCCCGCTGCACCGATTGGAATATCAAAGTCATATTTTTCGTAGCCGTAGTAAGGATTTGTCCGACGTAAATCTAAATTCACACCAGACGCACGCAGCAACGGCCCCGTATAACCCCAAGCGATTGCATCTTCTTTAGCAACCGGACAGACACCTTGAGTTCTTTTAATAAATATTTTATTGCCGATCATTAAGTTTGCGATTTCATCGATACCAACGCTGACTTCATCACAAAATTTAAGAACGCTATCAAACCAACCATCCGGAGCATCTTGCGCCATACCACCAACACGAGTCATCGATACTGTCAGACGGGCCCCACATAATTTTTCAAACAGCGAATAAACTTTTTCGCGGTAACTGAACAAATGAAAGAACGCAGTTAATGCTCCTAAATCAACGCCACCTGTTCCAACAGAAACAGTGTGATCAATGATTCGTGAAAGTTCACAAAGTAAAACGCGCATGGCTTGAGCCCGAGCAGGAACCTCGACCCCCATTAATCTTTCTACAGTTTTGCAGTATCCCACATTGTTCATTGGTGCCGAACAGTAGTTCAAGCGATCCGTGTAGGGAATAACCTGATTGTATGGATGAGTCTCTGCCATTTTTTCAAAACAACGATGCAGATAACCAATTTCACAACCTGCACGAACAACAGTTTCACCGTCTAATTCAGCCATCACACGCAACGTTCCATGCATGGCCGGATGCGACGGTCCAATATTGATTGGAACAAAACGGCTATTTAATAAATCACCACGCTGATCTGGAGTGTTATCAAAATGTATTGGTAAAACAGAAGCGCATGCTTGCTGCGCATCCGCTTCGTAATCTTTTCGAAGAGGATGGCCAACAAATTCGTGATGCGTTAAAATTTTTCGCAAATTCGGGTGACCAGAAAATTTAATTCCAAACATATCAAACGCTTCACGCTCAAACCAATCTGCACCTTTCCAAATTGTGGTGGCAGTGCCGACAGATTCGCCATCAGCAAGTTGGGTTTTTACGCGCAGTCTGCGAAAATCTTTTGTGCTAAAAAGATGATAAACAACATCAAAGCGTTTCGCACGAGCTGGATAATCAACTCCGCACACGTCCATCAAAAAATTAAAATCAGCATATTCTTTTAAATACTTTAAAATGGCTGGTACAGATTCTTTGTTACATTCAATGACGTCGTCACCAACAGGTGTTGTTGTGAACTGAATGGAAACATCGCCAAATTTTAATGAAAGATCATTTTTTAAAATTTCAAATGAATTCATGATATAAGCCCCGCACCCTGAGACTCCGCTGGCTTTTCGTAAGGAGAAATCCATTTGTCATGCCACGGCCTAGGACTTCGATCTTTAATCATTTTTTGCAAAGTCATCACGCCATCCAGCACAGCCTCTGGCGTTGGTGGACATCCAGGTACATACACATCAACAGGTATTACTTTATCACAACCCTGAAGAACGTGATAAGCGCGATAAAATCCACCCGAGCTTGCGCACGCACCCATCGACAAAACATATTTAGGTTCTAACATCTGTTGATAAATTCGAACCAAAATAGGCGCCATTTTTTCGGTAATAGTTCCTGCAACCAATAAAAGATCCGACTGACGCGGAGAAAATCGCACGACCTCAGCACCAAATCTTGCTAAATCATATTTGGGACCCATCACGCTCATCAATTCAATTCCACAACAGGCAGTGCCGTAAGGAAGCGGCCACAAAGAATTTCTTTGGCCCCATGCTACAAGGGCATCAAGTTTCGTCGTCAACGCAAACGATTTGGACATATCATCAACAGCTTTTATCTCTGACATATTTATAATCTCCGGTATTGAGTTTTCTCAATTCATTTTCATTTTGATTCTTACAAAAAACCTAAATGATGACAACGAGATAACTGCGAACTGTGTCGTACAAAATGTTTCAACGCAAATGCTCTGAATGCGCTTATTACATTGTCGTCTGCAGGAGTAAGTTCCTAGACTTTTAAAACAACACGAAGGGGAATTTATGAAACTTGTTTTTCTTAATTTTTTTGCAGCAGGCCTACTGATAACGGCAACAACGACGACAAAGTCCCAAGCGAATGATGTGCTTGTAAAGTTAGCATCACCAGTTTCTGCAATGAAAACGGCCGCATTGATGCAACGAAGTGGGTTAAGAACTGAAGTTTTAACGGAAAGCTGGGTGCGCGTGCGGGGGAACATTCACACATCCACTTTTAATAACTTCATTTTCAGCAGCGCCGTTCAATTTTCACAACCCAACTATAAGGTCAAAATTTTGGAAAACCCAAACTTTCACCAACTGAAAAGACGATTTAAAAACAGACTCATTCAATCAAATGCAGATTTGTTTTCCTTGGCAGGTATCGACAATCCTGAGTTGCCAGATGCTCCTGCCGTTGGATCTGGTAGCGATCCCCTTTTCGCAAGACAGTGGGGGATGAAAAACATCGGCACCGAAGCGGCCTGGAATTTTAATCGAGGAAATAATAAAATTATTGTCGCAGTCATTGATACGGGCGTCGACTATACACATGAAGATCTGTTGCCGAATCTTTGGAGAAACAAAAATGAAATTCCAGCAAATGGCATCGATGATGATAAAAATGGTTATGTCGATGACATTATAGGTTGGGATTTTCTTTCTAAAGACAATAAACCCTACGACTTAGCAGCAACTTCAATTGGCGAATTATTAAATGGTGGAAATCCTGGTCATGGAACCCACTGCGCTGGAAATGTGGCTGCAGCCGGAGCAAACGGTAAAGGCATTTCTGGAGTCGCGCCAAAAGCCCAGATTATGGTTTTGCGATTTATAGGCAACGAGGGAGGCACAACTGCAGATGCAATCAAAGCCATCCACTATGCGGTCGACAACGGCGCAAAAATTTTATCAAATTCGTGGGGATCTGAAGGTGAAGATCCCAGCGAAGGAGCAGAAAATTTAGCACTCAAAGAAAGCGTTTCCTTTGCTGAATCTAAAAACGTTTTGTTTATTGCAGCTGCTGGAAACGGCCACCAAGGAGTCGGTTACAACAACGACACCGATGCAAAGCCTGCGTATCCAGCAAGCTATGAAAATGAAAATATTATTTCCGTTGCTGCACTGGATTCGACGAATAACTTGGGGTCATTTTCAAACTGGGGCATGAAGTCGGTCGACATCGGTGCACCGGGTGTGAAAGTTTTTTCCACGACAGTGGGCGGAAAGTATTCCGACACAGTTATTGATTTACTGAACGCCACTTGGGATGGAACATCGATGGCCTGCCCGCATGTAGCCGGAGCTGCTGCCTTATACTGGTCTGTGAACCCTGAAAAAAACTGGAAAGATGTAAAAGCTGCCATCTTGAATTCCGTTAAGCGCATTCCAAGTTTAGAAGGAAAAGTCTTATCCAATGGAAAACTCGACGTGGAAAATTTAATGCGTCCATAGCTGAGACGTGATTTAAAAATCACTGCGGCCGTAAGGCTAGGAAATTACTAGCCTTATTTCTAGTCTTAAATCAAGTCGTTCACAAGTTGTTCGATTCAACATCATTTTCATCTATAATGTAATCTGGATAGGTGTGATTATGAGAAAAGTTTGTTCACGATTTAATATTTCGCTTTTCGCAATCGGATTAATTTTCTTTTCCGAGACAACTTTAGCGCAAGCAGTTCCACGATTTTCGGCCGGAGCCATGGTTCTTCTAGGACAAGGACAAATGGGTAATGGATCAGATGTCCCTGACAGGGCTATGATGCACACTCCTGTTGCCTTATTCGGCGGAGTTAACTTCAAAAAATTTCGTGTAGGAATAAATTACGAATACAATTTAGTCGGTCAGACTGCAGATCCTACCTCGGTCAGTAATCAAAATTTATCTGGCACAGGAAACTCTCCGGGTCTTCGACTTGAATTTTATGACGGAAAGCAATCGGCAGGTATAATTTACCGACTTTCAAACACTTACAATTTAGACAAGCCCACCGTTGCCGGATCGGCTTCAAGTTACAAAGCAACAGGCGGTTTTTCAGTTCAGTATTACCGTCAGTTTAAAAAACGATTTGGCTTTGTTCTTGATTACACCACGGAAGCTTTTACAGAATCTGTTGCTAAACCGTCTGAAAATATTAAGTACAGCCGTATATCTTTAGGAGTTATTTTTACTAACTTTGCAAATTCTAAATAAAAAGATGCAACCTACGTGGCACCGATTGGTAAATAATCAACCTTCACATTTTCATCAGCTTTTGGAACGGCTGTCCCATGAAATCGAATAAAATAAATGACCGTGTTTGATTGATTAATTTCAGATTCCAATGACCAGCCATTTACGGAATCTTCAGAAATAGCTCTGCCACCAACCGCAACGGATAACGTCGCTTTGTTCGGCGCTGATTTTAAATAAAACTGTGTCAGCTGACCTATAATACGAGATTTAATATTTGAAACGGCACGCGATAAATCTGAATTACAAATGCTTTCCTTGATCCCGTTCGATGCGGTCGCTAACTTAATATAACTAGTGCCGATGGAAACGTGACCACCCAAATTATCGCAAGCTTGGTTCGTTACGGTTCCAATGTAGTTTGCAATCCAGGCACGACCACCTTCCTTAAAATCAGGCTTTAATTTATTCAAGTAATTTACAAAGTCATTCGTTGTGCCGTTGCCGAATTCACTGCTTTGATCATCTTCTTCTCCTAAAAAAATAATAGCCAGTAATGCATCTTTTCTCAAAAATCCCGCGGCGTAAGTGTCGCTGTAAGCACCCGACACAAAAGCCATGGCATCTAAACCGCGCTCGAGATCGGAACCACTTTCACCAACAATTAATCTGCCCGCTAGTAAATTTATATTCTGCGCTGTCAGATACTTAGGTGTCCCTAAAATTTGCCGAGTCATTGGGTACCTTGAAGAATCGTCTGCCATTGTCGTGCTTGTCACGGCGACATGATAATCCATTTTCAAAGAATTTAATGTTGTAATCATATCGGGGATGCGAGCCGCTAATTTATTTTGGTGTTGTAGCATCGATTTTGAATTGTCGATGACAAACAGAATGTCGACCTTGTTGTTGTAACTGATGACTTGCCCGAAAGTTTGTTCGGCAGAAGGTAAAGCAAAATTTGTTGGAGTGTTGTTACAACCAATCTGAAGCAGAACTAAAAGTAACACCATTAAAAATCTGGCTTGAATTTTCAATTAGGCCGCCTTTGCTGTGTATCTTAGAATAGAGTCTTTAGCGATTGCAGAAATATGTAAAAACTGAACGCCGTAGCTATGGCCTAATTTGCTGACCACTTTACAAACGGCATTAAAAGCTGGTACCTGATCGCTGGATCTAAAATGTAAATATAGCTCTTGATCGATCGCAAATTCTTCGTTGGCCACTGTGATTCCGGCTCCACCAGCGCTTATTTCTAAACTTTGTGCCTTGAAAACTTTTTTACGATTGTGAATAACCAATGTACTTTTAAAGTGCGCGCGTGCATGACGCCGTCTAAAAAACAATTCACCATCTTTGTCTGCATCCCGATTGGTATAAAGATTTTTTATTTGTGCTGGACTAAAATCGGGTACGTCTGAAAGACGTTTCCAAGATTCCTGATCGTTCTTCCAGATAAAATCGAATTCAAACAAAGTTTTACTTTGAAGCATCTGCACCATTTCGTTTTTTGAAAAAGGTCCATAATTGTTGCCTTGCTTGAGGATGTACCATGCTCGATCTTTTTCTGGTTCGGGATTAACTTTTGTTTGCGGTTTTGAAATGATCGGATTCTTAAAACTTTTGTTAAATGTATCCGTCAAAGCTGAAAATTCTAATAACAAAACCCAATCTTCCATTTTTGAATCGTAAATATAGTCGTTCCAGCTAATTTCCTTTGCAGCAAGCTTTTGCGAAATTTCTGCCAAAAGCCAGGGGCCTTTTTGGATGCCGTTGCTGGCAACATAGTATGATTCCATAAAAAATACCTTCCGTTAAACAAGTTACACATGCATTGTTCGGAGTATCTGATACGGGTCTTAAATGTGATTAAAATTGATAAACTTTTTGACAGAGAATTTGAAACTAAAGCTTAACCTAAATTTTCAGAACTGCTGCCCACTCTGGCGTGGGCATGATCAGTTTTCTTTCTTTTAGATCAAAGAATCCGACGACAAGGTCTAGTTGACAGCCAACATCGCCATTTTCTTTATACATCACTTGCTTCAAGCGAGTAATTTTTCGATCTTGAACCACAGATTCAAGCTTAATGGTGACAGTTTCTCGCAAAGTAATTTCTTTTAAGAATTTTAAACTTATTTCTAAAATAACTGGGCCTTTGCCAGTCTCTTGAATTTTATTATAGCCGTAACCACGTTGCGTGCTCATCTCCCAGCGGGCTTCTTCAAACAATGAAACATAGGTGGCGTTATTCACGTGGCCATAGGAATCTAAATGCTGTTCACGAATCAAAAGCTGATAGCTGAACGGGTTGTTCGAAGTCATTATTTCAAAGCTTCTCGGATGTAAGCTGAAGCTTGGTCCATAATCCATACAACAGTGGCAATCACGACGATAATGGTTCCGACTTCAGGCCACATGGCTTGTCCTTGATACTTGATCAACATCGTTCCGATTCCACCACCACCAACAAGTCCGATGATCGTAGCCATACGCACGTTAATATCCCATCGGTAAACCGTAAACGAGATATATGGAAGTACCACTTGCGGAACAATTGCAAACCAGATCATCTGTAACTTATTAGCACCGCAGGACTGAACGCCTTCAATGGGCCCTTCATAAACCGTTTCAACCATTTCTGAATACTGTTTCGTCAATGAAGCGATCGAATGAATCATCAGGGCCAGCATACCAGCAAAAGGCCCTATACCCACCCAAACCGAAAAAATAATGGCCCAGACAAGTGCCTCAACAGAGCGAGTCACATTCAAAAAGCTTCGAATAAATAGGTACACGGCAAAAGCAACAGGACCCTTCATGATATTTTTAGCAGCTAAAAAACTAAGAACAAATGCGAATGGTATAGCCAGCATAGTTGCTAAAAAAGCCATGAAAATTGTTTCAATAATATTTAACACGGCAGCCGGTAATACATTCCAGTTCGGATTAAATATTCCTGCAAACAATCGCCTAGCGCCAGCAAAACCATCTTCATCCAACAGTTCAATAATCGAAAACTGAGTCTTGTACAATCCAACAATAAAAAGAACGATCAACGTGATAATAAAATGCCAGCCCCAGAAAGTTCGGTAAATGGGTTTAGCTTCAGCTTTTGCTTTTTCATAATCCGGTTCAAAAAGATTTTGTCCCATTGTTTTAATACCAAAAACTGAATTTAAAATATGACTTAGAAAAGCACCAAAGACCATTAACCCCAAAGCCAAAGTCGAATTAAATTTTAGATCCAGCAATTGCTCAGTCGTCGGATCGACAATCAAAGAAATAATCACCAGTGCTAGGACTGCGACTGTTAGGCCATCTAGAATCGAGCGTCGAACAATATTACCCTTCATATCTTATCTTTCACCCGACTTTATACGTCGGTTACTATTGTTTAATTTATATGAACTTCTTTTGCGCCTTCACCATAGATTTTTTCAAACCAAGCTTGGTCGATATTCTTTGGATCACCTTCGTAAACCAATTCACCGCCTTTTAGAGCAATCACGCGTGTAGCATAAATTCGAACCAATGATAAAAAGTGTAAGTTGCAGATAATTGTGATTCCCAATTCTTGATTCACTTTACGAAGATAATCCATGACTACATGGCAGGTTGCTGGGTCCAAGGACGCTACGGGTTCGTCAGCCAGCAACACTTCTGGATTTTGCGTCAAAGCCCTGGCGATGGCTACCCGTTGCTGCTGACCACCAGACAGCTGGTCAGCGCGGATGTGGGCTTTCTCGGCGATACCAACCAGTTTTAAGTACTTCATTGCTTCTGCTTTATCAGACGCTGAGAATAATCCGAAAAAACTTTTCCAAGTCGATGTGTTTGCTAATTTACCTACAAGTACGTTACCCAGAACCGTATGACGCGGAATCAGATTAAAATGTTGAAAGATCATGCCGATTTTTTTACGTAAATTTCTAATTTCAAATGCAGACTGCAGTTTAGCTGAATCTGAGCCAGCAAAAATGATTTCACCACTGGTCGGATCGTGCAGTCGGTTGATACAGCGAAGCAAGGTGGATTTGCCAGAACCGCTTAAGCCGATGATCACCAAAAATTCACCTTTTTTGACATCAAAGCTGACACCTTTAAGTGCTTGCACACCATTGGGATACGTCTTTTTTAAATCTTTTATCTTTAAAACAGGTTCGCTCATGATGACCTTTCAAATTGTCCGTTGAAGTCGTACAAAATTACTTTTTCATAAAATCAGACGCATCTTTACCCAACGTTTTTAGCATCAAGCGAACTGATTCATAATCTGCATCTGTTGCTAATTTCAAGTCCGTCACTCCGTAAATAGCGTTAAAAGCTTCTTTACCTTCGGGCGTCGCAACAAAGGCCATCATTGAAGAAATAATTTTTACTTTCATTTCTTCTGGCATTTCTTTGCGAAAGATAATCGGATCATTTGGAATCGGTTCTGACAAAGAAACAATAACAACTTTCTTTTCAACATCTGGATACTGGGTTTTCACTAAACGCCTAGCGTCTTCAATTTGCTCTGTGCCTTTTGCATCTTTTGACGGCGGAGAATAAAATGTGGCGCCGGCGTCAACCTGACCTTGGTAAACCATCGACACAACATTATCGTGCTTTTGCGCAAACATCGTTTCTTTCGGTTCGATTTTTTTATCTTTTAAAGTTTTAAGCGGCAGCAAGTAACCAGATGTCGATGCGGCATCTACGAAAGCAATTTTTTTACCGGCAAGATCTTCCAGTTTCTTAATTCCACTGTCAGCCTTGGTAATAAATTGTGACTGGTACGTTGAAAAACCGTGACGCAGCACTGTTAGGCGCGCTTCAGCCTGGTACTTGTCATGAGCTAAAACGTAACCAAAAGTATTTATTGCCGCCACGTCAGCACGCTTTGTACCGAACGCCTCGACCACAGCAACAAAAGACTGAGGAATTGTGATTTCGTATTTATAAGGAGTCACTTTTTCTAAGTACTCTTTAAATTTCTTCGAATTGTCCTCAATAACTTTTGCATCTACCGAAGGGACAAAATGCAACTTGACCGGATTTTCAGCGGTACCCAGTTCAGCTGTTTTTTTTGTACAACCAACCAATCCCACAACAAGCAATGAAGTTAGCACGGACTTAGTAACAGTACCGAACACTGCAATTTTTTTCATAAATACCCCTTTAAGAAAATATCTTTTTGTGTGAATGAAAAATGTCGCTCGAAGTTAACAAAAGACAGTTCCGTTTCCAAGAAAAGACTTTTCTTTTTTTAACAACAGAAGGATACTGTATCGAAAGAGTCTAATAATGGTTGATAATTCATCAAATCTTAATGAAATCCTTAAAATCACTAGCAAAATGACTGCGCAAAATATGCGCATTAAGGCTGTTTTTGACCTGGATTCCACTTTGTTTAATGTCAGCACGCGAACACAAAAAATACTTTCAGAGTTTGCAGAAATTCACTCGAAAGACGACTTAAAAACAATTGAAATTTTTCACACGGACTGGGGAATCAAAGAAGCCCTTGTCCGCGGCGGTTACCATTTTGACAAAAATATCGAACTGCATAATCAACTGAAAGATTTTTGGTTTGAACGTTTTTTTTCTGACGAATATTTGCAGTACGATGTGCCCTACCCCGGAGCCATTGAATTCGTTTTAGAGCTACAACTTGCCGGTGCCGAAATTTTTTATCTGACCGGCCGAGATGTTCAACGCATGGGTCGAGGCTCGAAACAGGTTTTATTAAAATGGGGTTTTCCTTGCACGGATGAACAGCTTATTTTAAAACCGCATAGATCTATGAACGATGAACTTTTTAAACTGGAATACTTCGTTCAGTTGAACCGATCACAATTTCAGAAAATTTATTTTTTTGAAAATGAACCCGTCAATATCAATGCTGTTTTAAAATCTAGTCCTGACGTTGAAATTATTTATTTAGATACCACTCACGCACGCAAACAAACTGTTACCGCTCCGATTCATCGCATACCTAACTTTAGAAGGTCGTAATATGTTAACTTTAGTGGCTACACCGATAGGGCGTTTAGATGAAATTACTTTACGCTCATTGGAATCACTGCGAACTGCAGATGTTATTATTTGCGAATCGACCAAGGAGACTTCAAAATTACTGAAACACTTAGATATCAAAGCCAAGCGTTACGAAGTGCTTGATGAACATTCCACATCTGAAGACTTAAATGTGCTTGTTGATTTTTGTGAAAATCAACACGTCTGTTTGGTTTCTGATTGTGGTACGCCTGCTTTTTGTGATCCGGGAAACAGCTTGATTGCGCTTTGTCGAAAAAAAAATATTTTAGTTAAAAGCTCGCTGGGCGCATCGGCATTGATGGGCTTGTTGTCGCTCAGTTCTGAGCGCTTAAAAAAGTTTCAGTTTATTGGTTTTATATCCGCCGAATCCGTACAGCGTGAACAAAACTGGCAATCCGTAAAAAAAATCAAAGACCCTTTTATTCTCATGGACACTCCGTACAGATTGAAAAAAATGCTGGAAGAATGCAAAAGCCATCTGCCCGATCGAAAGATGCTGCTAGCGCTGAACTTGTCCCAAGAAAACGAATTGGTTCTAGAGGGATCACCAAAAAGTATTCAAGCCAAGATGCCTTTCGAAAAAGCTGAATTTATGATTTTGGTTTATTCGGCCTAGAAATGATTACACTACCGATTGATCCAGAACTACCTTTTATAGTTAGCACATTTAAAAAACATAAAAATTTAATATTAAAAGCTTCACCCGGATCTGGAAAAACAACCAGATTGCCAGCAGCATTGCTGAAAAATGGTTTTAAAAAAATAGTTGTTCTTGTTCCAAAACGCTTAGCAGCCATCAGTGCCGCAGACAGAATAGCTAGCGAAAACAACTGGGAACTTGGAAACCAGGTCGGCTATCACGTGCGCTTCGAAGCACTGTTTAAAAAAGACACCGAACTTATTTTTATGACAGAAGGTGTTTTCATAAAAAAATCTGCAGATGAAAAATTCTGGAACTCGGTCGAGGTTCTGATTTTTGATGAATTTCACGAGCGCTCTTCATTGGTAGATATTGCTCTTGGATTGGCCTTAGAAAAACAAATTTTAGATGCTCCATTAAAATTAATTATCATGTCTGCAACCTTAAATTCCAAAGCCCTTGAAACCTACCTAACTGAATCTGCAGTTGTTGATATAAAAGCTGTTCCCCATCCGCTGAAGATAATTCATACAGCGAGGCCGCAACGATTAAATTGTGATCCAGAATTTTATAACAATCTGGTACAAACAACATCTGAGGCCTTTGGTTCCAGCGAAAAAGATGTCTTGATTTTTTTACCAGGCTTCGGCGAAATGCGAAAAGCCGCTACTGCTTTGAATAAAAAGTTGAGTCACGTGCCTGTTGAAATTCTGCATGGTTCATTGAAAATTTCTGAACAACGCGAAATCCTTCGGGTGCAGAATTACCGAAGAATTATACTGGCCACCGATATTGCTGAATCCTCGTTAACTTTACCATCTGTGGACTGTGTCATCGACAGTGGACTTAAGAAAAATTCGACGTTAGAACCGAAAGTTGGTTTCTCACAGCTGTCATTGCAAAGGATTTCATTGTTTTCAGCAGAACAACGCTCTGGCCGGGCTGCAAGATTAGGCCCTGGAACTTGCTATCGCATGTGGCATCCAAGCGACGAACTTTCGATGCCACCCCAAATCAAACCCGAAGTTTTGAATTCCGATTTGTTAGAAGAAATTTTAATCTTAAAATCCTGCGGGGTCGGTCTGATTTCTGGCTTTTCCTGGCTAGATAAGCCGCCAAAGAAAGCGGTCGATCAGGCTATTAAAAAGTTATGCAGCTGGAATCTTTTAGATCCTGCAGAAAAAATAACCGCTTTGGGTCTGCAAATCCAAAACTTACCCTTAAATATAGATCGAGCCTTACTTTTTACTGAACTTTGTCAAAAGGGGTTTCAAAACGAAGCATCTCAGTTTCTTGCTCGTTTAGAAACTTTGGATTTTTCAAAAATATTTGCAGAAAGTGACCCCAATGCCGATGATCTAGAACGCGTTCTGCAAACGTCGCTAACGGCTGAAGGATTAAAAATCAAATCACAGCTGGAAGGCTTGCGAATTTTCCATCCATCTGTTGTTTCAGGTTCACCGAAATCAACTGATTTTAGAAAACCATTAATACAAAGCTTCTTCACGCTTTTTCCACATAAAATTTCACAGAAAAAATCAGAATCTGATGCTGTTTCAAGTCTTGGTCGTGGTCTGACCTTAAAGCCTGGCTTACAAGCCAGGCACTTTGACTACCAAATACTTTTAGCTGGCCACAATTTCTCAGACCGAACCGAAATTCATTTCGCGGTTGGTTTCTCAAAATCTGAATTTTTAGATTTCTCTTCAACAAGTATTCAGTTAAAAACCGAATACATCGTCGACTTTGAAAGACGACAAGTTTTCAAAATACAATCTAAAAAAGTAGGCCGTTTTATTATCTCTGAAAGTGCACGTGCCGGATTAACTCCGTTTGAAGAAGCCAAGGCCTGGCCGCTGATCACGTCACAAGACGGAGCTTCCATATTGAACGCTCATACCGATTTTCAAAGGTTTAAAGACAAGATTATTTTTCTAAATAAAAAGCTTGGGCTGGTTTTTGCAATGGATGACGAATTAACTCAAAAAGTTTTTTCAGACCTCGGTGACAGCGTGCAAACACTGAGTCATTTTGTAAATTACCCACTTCTAGATTTGCTGATTCTGCATCTACCAGACAATTTGAAAGAAATATTAACTGATCTTCCAGATTTTCTGATTTTGCCAAGCAGCCGAAAAGTGACTGTCGATTATGTCAGTGAAAACGCTCCAATGATTTCGGCTAAAATTCAGGATTTCTATGGAATGAAAGAACATCCAACGATTTTACAATCGAAACTACCATTAACACTGCAGCTTTTAGCACCGAGTTTGCGTCCGACGCAGATCACGCAAAATTTGAAGCTGTTTTGGGAAAAAAGCTATTTTGAAATTCGAAAAGAACTTAAAGCAAGATATCCAAAACAACAGTGGCCAGATAATCCAGCAGATTATGTTTTAGAAAAAAAGAAATAAGCTGTACAGACAAAGAATAATTTGCTTAATTCGGCCTTGTGAAGATGTTTAATAGAAAAAAAATAATATCCATAGTTCTGCTGATCGGCCTTGCTATCATTCTTCTTTGGGAAAATAAAAAATTATCCAGTTCGTTAGACACTGTTGAAATAGATTCCACTTTCAAAAAGGAAACCGAGAAGAGCGTCGCTGACTCTGTGAACTCAGCTGACTCTAATAGTGTTACGACCTCACCTACTGAAGAAAGCGATGGCTCACAGACCAAGAACACCCCGTTGGAATTTGCTGACTGGCTACGAAGCGAAGCTCAGTTGCTTGATAAAAACGATCCCAACAATCTGGATAAAGAAAATACGCTGAAACTAAAAGCGTTACAATTTACTGCGAATGAAATTCAGTATCTTAAGAAGATGGCGACCGATACCAGCGCCACAGCTAATGAACGCATCACGGCTGTGTATTTTTTGACTATTGCATCTGAAATGGCGCTGTCCTCTTTGTTTGATGTAGCTGAAGCGCCTTACAGTTTACCTAGCCCGCAGCCTGTGCACTCTTTGGGCGAATCGACGTTGATGCAGGAAAAAGCCATTCGAGTCGTTGCAATTGATGAATTATTCAACAGGTTTCAAAATAACGCGATCACTCGATCCGAGCTGGAGAATGGCATCCAGCGCATCTCTGATCCAGGTTTAAAGCAATATGCAACCAACAGACTGCTCGAGCTCAAATAACATTTTATCGGATACATTATATAAACTTATGACTTAAAATTTTTAGATGTTTTTTCTAGACGCCGCCGTTTTTAATTCATAGTCTTCCGATGGGTTCGAATTAACGAGGGGAAAAAAATGAAGTTATTTATTTATCTGATCACTGGATTTATCGTCGGTCTTACTGCGTTCACAGCAGCACCAGCTTTTGCTAAATCTAAAGTATCTGCAAGCGCACCAAACTGTATTTCTAAAGAAGACATGACGCAAATTGCTTCTGACTTTGAACAGTTCAGTAATCTTGCGGGAAAAGAATTCTGTCATGACGGCTCTGAGACTGCCAATCTTTTGGCCTCGTTGATGTTCATGAGAAAAAATCAATTTGCTGCCGATATGAAACCTAGCCAAGATGAGCTTTTCTCAGGAAAGTTTGCTAGCAGTTGGTACGCTTATTTTATTGGTCGTATCAATAAAATGGAAGTTGATAACGGCTGTCCCAAAGGAGTGGCTGCTTATGTTTATGCATTTGGCGGTCGCACAATGTACGTTTGTACTGCGGCTTTGAATGATAATTTTTCAGCACTAGACCGTGCTAGTATTTTTATGCATGAAGCTCGCCATATTGACGGCTACCCACACATCACATGCTCTAAAGGGGCTCGAAAAGGTTTGCAAGGCGCGTGTGACACTCGCATATCTGCTGGCGGATCGTATGCTGTAACTGTTGAGACATACGCTCAACTTGCAAAGTTTGGCGTTGAGTTGCACCCAGCACTAAGAGCCTACGCGAAAGCCTCGGCCGTTATTTACGCTGACGAGACTTTTGAAACTCCAGCCATTGTAAATCGTGAAAAACAGCTTTTAGTAATGACTAAAAATAAAGATTTACACAGCTTGGCTTTAGCTGGTCGGGCGTCTGGAAAGCAACGTAACCGCATCGAATCTTTGGGCCAGTCACCTGCTTTGGGTCATATCGTCATGCGAGCTCAGCATATGGTTCTATTTCCTGAAGATAAAACCCTGCCGGCGAAATATTTATTTACTAAAAACGTTGGCGAGATAAATCAGTCACCTGGCGATGCATTCACAGAATACAATTTACAAACACCTGCTCAACGAAATGAATTGGTCGATTTTCACAGTGCTGCTCAGTGGAACGCTAAGGTTTATAAAACAAAAATTAAATTTGCATGTGATCCGAAATCTGCAGCTACAGCTGAAGAGTCGTTCAACGGTCAGCAAGCTGTGGCGATTTTGCACTTGAACGGTTACGACCGTGTTTCACGAACTCAGTACGTGTTGACGAACACGTCTGAAATCTTTGAGTTTGGCTGCACTGAAAAACTGACAGCCTTTTTAAGGTTATCAACACAAAAAATGGATCAAGAGTATTCACGAATTCATAAAACTGGAAACACAATCGTTGGTTTGACGGCAGACGGACGTTTACGTAAAATAGTAGCAGCAGGTTCAACCGCAATATCTACTTCATTGGATGGTGAAATATTTGAAATTGCCCCACGCGAAGTATTCAGTTTTTTTGATTCAACTAAGTAGGTAATTTTAGTATCGATTGAGGGGCCACAACCGTGGCTCCTGCAGGTACTTCCTTAACAACCACGGCGTTTGCACCAATCTTAGAATCATCGCCAATTTTAATAGGCCCCAAAACCTTTGCGCCAGTTCCTATAAGTACTCTGTTACCAACTGTCGGATGCCGTTTGATGGGATCAAACTTTAATCCACCCAAAGTAACACCGTGAAAGATGATACAGTCATCGCCAATCTCTGCGGTTTCACCGATAACGCAACCCACACCGTGATCGATCACCAATCGTTTACCAATTTTTGCACCGGGGTGAATTTCAATACCCGTAACCGATCTAGAAATATCAGCTAACAATCGTGCTAAAAAATAAAATCGAATGCCATATAAAAAATGAGCACAACGATGAAAAAGTAAAGCGCGTGGCCCCGGATACAGCAAAAAGATCTCGAGATATGATTTTGCCGCAGGGTCGTAATTTCTATAGGCTTTTAAAAATTCAAACATAAGCTATTCCTTAACTTTATAACCAACGGTCTTTTAAATTTTCCAACAAAAAATAACGTTCGAAATTTTCGTTGTAGCGAGACCAGGACTCGCCGGTTTGTCTTTCGTTTTCAATAAAAGTTTGCACTGTGTTCATCTTAGAATCCAAGTCATCGATCATTGCAACAACAAGAGCTTCCGCAAATTTAGGCCGCTTTGGCGACCCGTAATCCAAGCGTCCGTGATGGGATAATACAATATGCTTTAAAATATCTTTCAGATCTTCTGGAAACCCCAGAATTCGAGCAGCCTTTTTATCAATAAGTTCACACGCTAGCTGCATATGTCCTAGTAGTCTGCCTTTGGATGTGTACTGAATGAAATTATTATCAATTTCTAGTTCCCATATTTTTCCTAGATCATGAAAAATAGCTCCAAAAATTAATAAGTCATAATTCAAATAAGAATAATGCAGCGACATTGTCTTCATCAGTTTACAGATAGAAACAATATGTTCTATTAAGCCGCCTGGCCAAGCATGATGAATTGTTTTAGCAGCAGCTGACTTTAGTAATAACGTTTTAATTTCATCGTCAGTCACAGAATCCAAAAGAATTTGTTTGACGGCCGGGCTTTGCAATTGGTTCACAATAGCAATAATCTCTGAGTAACATGCAAACGCATCCACTTTGCGCCCTTCAATAGCAAAATCCTCTACCTTGAAAACTCCAGCTGCAGGTTTTTCAATTTTATGAATTATAATTTGTTTTCGACCTGCATAAACTTGAACCTGACCCTTTACGACAATGATTTCTCCGGGCTCAAACATGTCAGAAAGTTCATTAACTCGGTCCCAAACACGCGCATCGACATGACCCGTCTTATCGCCAATCAACAAGCTTAGAAACGATCGACCATTCTTTCCCATTCCTTTGATTTTATCTTTTACTAAAAATGGACGATCCTGAATGAGATCTTTATCGGCTAGTAAACGTACTGCTGTGGTTGTGTTAGGAACCATATTCATAGTGAGGGCTCCTTTAGTTGTGGACAAAGTAAGGCATTGCTTTTTGAATCTTTGATTGTCAACTGGGTTAGATATACCTGGTTCAATTGACGAAAGACGAAAATATAATGGCCTGAAGCTACTAAAATATGTCTATTACTAAAGGTATTTAAATTCAGAAAATTAACTTTCTGCAAATCTGCAAAATGAGATTGTAAATCCGTCCATTTCCCACAACCGATACTAAATTCTTCACCATCGATCTTCAATTTTGGCGTGAGACTGATAAAATACAGATGAGATAACTTTGGTAAATCTTTAAATTGCTCTTTCGGAAAGCTCATAAAAAAGGTGCCGGTCCCTTTAATGAAATTTTGGAAATCTGCCTGCCCGCCACCTTTTGGTAAAGACAAAAGAACTTCTGGTGAAATCAACGTGCCAGAAGTTTTCTCTGAAAATAAGACTTGTAACGGAACATAACTAAATACCGGTGCCAGAATTTTTGAATCTAACAACAAATCTTCTTCAACAATCTTAAGCAGTTGCTTCGGCATCATAAAATCAGTTGGCATTTCTTGAACAGTAATAACTTGTGCAGAGCTACTAGGCTTTGAATCTGAACAGCTTGTCAGTGTAAAAATAAACAGAAAAGCTAATGTTAGACTAATCAAGCAGACTCCTAGCTTCTTCAGCTGGTATAAAATCAGTATCTACCATGTAGTTTGATTTCAAAAAGAATTTGATATCTGCTACTTTTCTCTTTTGCACTAAACCCATCAGAGAAATCCAATCAGCGTAAAATTTGAGATTATTTTGATTTAAAAAATCAATATGTTCTAATACATCTGAATCTGTGCTGGTAAGAACTTTCGATAAACCGATGATTAGATGATTCAGTTCTGATTTTTTATCCAGCTGATTGGTTTTGCTTAAACTTAAAATTTCATTTCTTTTATTAAGTGCATTGTAAACAAGTAAATACATCTGTTGTCTTGACGCTGCGTCAGCAAAAGTGTTTTTATTTTTTTCAACAAAATCAACTGCTGCACTGATTTGTGAAGACTCTAGATAATCGTGCACTTGAAAAACCATATCATCTGTACGATTCAACTTTTTTCGAACTACGGAGATGTACGTTTCAAGATCTTTCCACTGATACGAAAACGGAGCCACCAAGGTCGGCTTTTTGAACAAAACAGAAAGCTGGGTGGGAGTATTTAAAAACTGCTTCCAAGAAAGTCTAAATAGAATGTCGTTATTTTTGTACAACGCAAATGCCATCTGTACCAGCAAAAGCTCTTTTCTATAATCATAGCGAGTCGCTACATGGCGATCGACGAACTTTTCTAAATCGGCAGCATATTTTAATTGGTCAGTTTGATTCAGAGCTTGAAAACATTGAATAGCCCCAAACAAAAAACGACCATTCATATTCTTATCATACAACTTAAGAAAAGATTCTAAGGCGACGGTATATTTCCCTAGACGTAAATTTAAAATAGCATCGTTTTCGTTGACCAAGGCGTCGGCCGGTTGTAACGATTTCGCTTTGACGACTTGGACCTGAGCTAGATCGAAATTCTGAACCTGCATGAAAGCCCAAAATCTGGACATATAAATATTTATTTTATTATCCGTAGAAAGATTAGCTGAACTTTCAAGATCATCTAAGTTTTTGATTTGAAAACCAAAAGATTCTAGATACGGATACAGGTCGATGACATCTTTAAAAAACTTTTTCTGTGATGTTGGGTTCAATTGTGAAAAAAGTACCGCTGCCTGCTGACCTAACCCCAAAAATTTTAGCTTTTTTACCTGTGTTAAAAGTTCAGTTTCTACACGTTGCTCGTTGTACTTATTGTAAAAATAGAAACTAAAAATTCCACTCAAAGACAAAACAAAGACGATGAGCAAAGTCACTTTTACATTCTTAGCAAAGAAACGCATTTCTTTTTGACTGGCAGGATCGTTTTGAAAAACGAACTTTCTGCTTTGATTTTTTTTTTCTAAAGCATCGTCTCTTTGAGCTCGTGCGACAATGTCATCAACAGTTTCTTTCACTACGGAAGCTTCTTGCGTTGTTAACGAGACGTCTGTAAAATAATTTGCACTGGATTTGGTTGACTGCAAATAATCGTCTGTTGGTTTTGTACCTGTCTGACTTTGCCCACTTTGAACTGTTTTTGTGGCTTCACTTTTATTATCTAACTGCTGACGAATATTTCCGATAACAGTTTGAAATTCAAGGTTTTCGCGAATGTAAAGCCACCTAGTTTCTGTATCACGAATTTCATCAATTATTGAAATTTGTTTTTTTAATAACAAATCTTCAACTTGATCAAAACTATACGGACCTAAAATTTTATTTTCAGATTTAACCAGCCATTTTTTTTCATTAGAAATAGTATTCATTTTTAATGCCTAAAGTGTCGTTGGTTTGTTAAGATCATGTTCACATGAAAATCTTTGGCAGCCTGAATGACTTCAGGATCCCGTGTTGATCCACCTGGCTGTAGAATCCATCTAATTTTTTGTTCCGCAATAATTTTTATGGAATCAGCAAACGGAAAAAAAGCATCGCTAACCAACACAACTTCATTCTCAAAGACAGAATGACAAGCCCTAAACTGACCATATCTTAGCAAAGCCTGCTGAACAGCGTCGACCCTGTTTACTTGACCCATACCCAGGCCGATGGTTTGTCCACGGTAAACGATAGCAATTGAATTACTTTTTAAAAAACCACAAACTATTTCACCGAATTTCATATCTGACCTGATGGATTCACTTTTCAGATTTGGGTCGGAAGCCCACTCCGCAACTTTAAATCTATCTGCATCTTGTTGTAAAAGCCCTCCGGCCACTGACTTTAATTGTTGGGGCATTCTTTTCGACTGAAGCATTTCTGACCATTTCAACACACGCAGATTTTTTTTTGCATTTAAACATTGTAGTGCCTCCACGCTAAACTCTGGTGCAATAATACATTCCAAAAAAAGATCTTTGATTAATTGGAAGCAGTTTATATCAAATGGCATATTGAATGCCAAAATCCCACCGAAAATACTTTTGGGATCGGATTGAATGGTTTTTTCTAGTGCTGCAGAAATCTGATCTGCCTGAGCAACCGCACACGGATTATTATGTTTTACGGCGACACAAGTTGGCTTTGTAAATTGGCTGACCAGACTTGCAGCTGCATCCAAATCAAGAATATTATTATAAGAAAGCTCTTTGCCTTGTAAGACGTGTGCTTTTGCTAAACTTAAATCGGCCAGCGGGTTTTCATACCAAGATGCTTGTTGATGAGCATTTTCACCGTATCGTAATTTGGATTTTTTTCTAAGTGGTAGATTTAAATACTTAAGCTCATCTGACTCTGCTGCCAGCTTTTGAACAATAAGTGAATCGTAGTAAGAAGTTAACGAGAAAACCTTTAAAGCTAACTTTTTTCGGTCTGAAATTGTAAGTGAATTTTCTAAGATTTTTTTTTGGACCCAGCCGTAGTCATCGGGGTCACTTAATACAACAATTGATTTATAATTTTTTGCGGATGACCTTAAAAAACTAGGTCCACCGATATCTATTTTCTCGATCAATTCAGCTTCTGTGCATTCAGGATTTAGAGCGGTCTTTTCAAACGGATATAAATTTCCGATGACCAAATCAAAAGCAGCAACTTTGTGAATTTCTAACTGCTTTACGTGTTCACTATTTGATACATCAGCTAAAAGGCCCATGTGCACAAATGGATGAAGAGTCTTTACACGACCATCTAATACTTCTGGAAATCCAGTGACAGCACTAATGTCTGTCGCTTCTAAATTATTTTCATTCAAATATTTTAGCGTTCCGCCCGTCGACACAAGGGTCAGACCATTTTCAATCAATGGTTTTAGAAAATCTATAAGCCCTGATTTATCTGACACACTGACAAGTGCACGTCTCATTAGAATGGTGACTTCGTTAAAAGTAGTTTTAAATCATCATTCGTTAAATACAAGCCAGCGCCGGCATAAAACGACTGTGAATCTCGTTTGTTAAGCGCATCACTATATCCAGCCGTAACATAGAACCCAGAAAATATTTTGTAATTTAAAAATGTTCGCACTTGAACTTTCTCAAAATCATAAGCATCGACAGAAGCTGTTAATTTGTCCGACATCATATGGTAATCGACACCAATTCCACCTTTGTCTTCGATCAAACCTCCGCGCAAAGTCCAATTGAAAAAATGCTTGCCATAAAGCGCCGTAATTTTAGTTCGACTGCGGTAAGTCCGTGTTTCAGAAATAAAACTTGATCCTGCGGTACCGGTTGTCGCCGTATCAGTGATCTCGACAGAACCAGCAGGATCCGTAATGATACCTATGTAGTAGTAACGATCTAGTCCAGGCTGAATTGTTACTCCAATTGCTGTTTTAGCAGCGCCAACTTCATTCAGATAATAAGAATTAAAATCAATTCCTGTTGAAATTTTATTTGCTGAATCGACAAGTCCGCTAATTCCTTCAATTGCTGAGGAGACATCTTCAGCTGTTTTTTCATCAGATATCAATTTACCGATCGTGCCTTCACCATTGTTTATTTTGGTTGTTATTTCATCGATGTTTTTTAAAGAGTTATCGATGCGAACCATCGCTGTTTTCCAAGTTTTCTTGAAACCCTTATCGCTTTCGTCGTTAACCAGCTCATTCAAAGTCGTGGTGATATCGTGAACTTGATCCACTATTTCTCCGACCTGTTGTTTGTTTTCACCGGTAATCTGAGATATATCCTTCGTCAGCTTTTCAATGTTCTGCATGATCCGGCCAAGTATATGCTTATCAGTCCCGTCGTCAGAAACAGCTTCTTTCAGATTTTTCGATACATCTTTTAGTGATCCCGCCAAGTCACTGACTTGCATCATCACGTCGTCCATTGATCCGCCATTTTTGATATTTAAAATTTGACCGCCGTCTTCTAATTCTGGATCACCGGCAGCACCCGGTAAAATTTCAATGTGCTTGTCACCTAAGATTCCATTTGAACGCATCTCCACCTGGGCTGACCGAGTCAAAGGTAAGCCAGACTTTACTGAAATATCGATACGAGCCTGTCCGTCTTGAAGTTGAATTTCTTGGATAGCACCAATAGGAATACCCGCAGATTTAATTGCTGAGCCTTTTATTAATCCGCTAGCATTGGGCAATAAGAACCATGCTTTTTTTGAGCTTCCCATGTAACTAGGATCATCGCTGACTTGCATCGACATAAATGCAATAAGTCCGCCGATCGCGACGACTAAGGCACCAACTTTAAATTCAGCCAAACCTAAAAATCCCACTTCGAATCCTTACACGATGACGTACAGTTATTGATGCTTGATTCCCTTATCTACAAATTTTCTCACAAGTTCGATATCAGTTTTATAAAAATCATCAGCTGTGCCTGAGAGCAAGACTCGACCTGCATCGAGCATCACAATAAAGTCAGCAATTCGAAATGCTGCATAAAGATCATGTGAAACCATTATTGAAGTTGTTCCCGGTCGTGCTTTGTGAGTTGTTACAATAAGCTCATCCACCATCTCGGTTAAAATCGGATCTAAGCCCGTTGTGGGCTCGTCGTAAATTAAAATTTCTGGATCTAGGGCTAAGGCGCGGGCTAAACCGGTACGCTTTTGCATACCGCCTGAAATCTGGCTTGGTAATTTTTGAAAATGCTTGGGTTCTAGATTAACAACACGTAATTTTTCTTCGGCTATTTTTAGAACCTGGTCTTTGGATAAATCTCTGCGGTGTTCTTCTAATGGAAAACACACATTTTCTAATACAGTCATGTCATCAAAAAGCGCTGCGCTTTGAAATAAGACCCCATAATTACACCGAAATAACGTTAGCTCATTCGAATTTAAATCACTCAAATTAGTTCCAAGCACATGCACATTTCCAGATGTCGGTTCATACAAACCCAACATGTGTTTCAGCATAACGCTTTTTCCTGTTCCAGAAAAACCAATGATCGCCGTCAAACTTCCGCGTGGAATTTTTAAATCAATTCCTTTTAGAACAAATTCTTTTCCGTTATCAAAACTTTTTTTGACATCCAAAAGCTCTACCGCATATTGATAATCTTTTTTAACAGGCTTCATAAAGAGGCTTTTCCAGTTAATAAATAAAAAATACGAATAATATTCATCAAAAAATAATCTAGAATAATTATAGAAACCATACTGATGACGACACCTTTGTTTGTGGCTTCACCGACACCCTTAGCGCCACCAGAAGTGTTAAAACCTTTGTATGTACAGATCACAGCAAAAATAAAACCAAAGATGGCAGATTTAATTAACCCCTCTGCGATATGGCGAAATTCCAATGTCGTGCGGATTTTTTCCATAAAGACAGCTTGGTCAAGGCCAACTAAATGAGTGCATAAAAACCAAGAACCTACCATGGCCATAAAATCAAATAAGGCCGTTAGCAGAGGCATACTTAAAACAGCAGCAATAATTCGTGGAGCAATTAAATACTGTTTCGTATTGATGCCCATAACATCTAAAGCATCCAGCTGCTCATTTACACGCATGGTTCCAAGTCGTGCTGCCATAGCGCCACCAGCACGAGCCGCAACAATCAATCCTGTCAACACTGGCCCTAGTTCTCTAGATATCCCTAATGCTACAGTTGGACCCACTAAATTAACGGCGTTAACCAGTTTGAACCCTAAGTAAACCTGAAATGAAAGTGCAAGCCCTGTGAAGATACTTGTTAAAGTTATGATTCCGACAGATTGATTGCCGATGAATTCGAAGTGCTTCACGATTTCGCCGTACCGATAAGGCTTAGCGAAAAGTAGAACAACACTTTGCTGTGCAAATAAAGAAATGGAACCAATAGCTTTTATAAATCCTAAAATTTTAAGTTTAAAATAATTAAAAACTTGGTCTATTCCGTGAGCTGTTTTTTGAATGAATGTTAATTGCTGACTCATAAATTATTCAGTCCTTTAAAATGACGGGGGACTCTTTCACCGACTGAAGTTAAAGTTTCCCACGTGATGGTCTGAGAAACCGCAGCCACTTTTTCAGCGGATAATAAAACTCCCTTGTCATTAAACCCAAAAAAAACGACTTCTTCTTCGATCCATTTTGTCGCGACGTCATTTCCAACAATATCAGTAACATCTAACATAAGAAAATCCATACAAACTCGACCAACAATCGGTACTAATTGATTTGCAAAAAGAGCACTGCCTTTGTTTGAAATTAAGCGGTGCAAACCATCCGCGTACCCAATTGGTACAACCGCAATTCTAGAATCTCTGCCAGCTTTCCAGCTGCAACCATAAGAGACAGTTTCATTTTTTTTAACATCGCGGATATTATTCACCACGGACTTCAAGGTCATAACAGGTTTTAAATCCATCGCCGCAAACGTAGAATCTGAATGATACCCGTACAAAGCAAGGCCTGGACGGAAACCCCACTTGTGCAAATGCAGTTGTGGATGTTTCTCTTTCCGCGAATTCATTATTGCAAGTCCTGCAATTCCAGCCGAATTCAGAACATGAGCATGAATATCAAATGGCTTAAAAAAATTGACTGCTTGATGAAATAAATTAATCTGCTTCGCAGTAAAACCGTCCGTCATTACTGCGTCTTCTGCCTGTGCTAAATGAGTCAAAACAGCTTTTAACTTAAGTTTTTTAGATTTTTTAAAAAAAGAAAACAAAGGCTCTAATTGGTCTAAACTAAATCCCAAGCGGTTCATGCCCGTATCGAACTTAAGATGAACTTTTACGGGATCATCGGCAATATTTTCCAAAGCCTGTATTTGCTCCCAAGAGCTTACAACCGGAGTCAGCTGATATTCCAAAATTTTTTCGGCTCCTTGTTTGTCAAAACCGCGGAATACAAGTATTTCGGCTTGTATTCCGGAAGATCTCAGCAAAGATCCTTCCTCGATGAGACAAACACCCAAGGTATTTGCTCCTTCGTTTTCTAACGATTTTGCAACTTGAGTATCACCATGACCATAAGCATTAGCTTTAACCATAGGGCATATAAATCGATCATCGCCAGCAACTTTTTTTATTTCTTGCCAGTTATTTATCAAATTTTCTACTGAAATCTCGGCGAACGTGCGTCGATACATTTCCATTTTTAAAATCTCACGTATTCACCTGGAAATCAGGCTGATGATCGGCTGGCGCCTTGAAGATGCAGATCTTATCGCCACCTTTAGAGACTATGAAACCCAATGCTTTACCCGCAGACTCATCTAATGACTTCGAAGCGCGAGTTAAAGTTGGATATTCACTGATGCCTTGACTGACAGTAATAACAAATCCAGAGCGAGAGAAACTTTCGGATTTTAATATTTGCCGCAATCTTTCAGCCCGAAGCGCTGCACCTTTTTTGTTGCAGTTCGTTAGCACCAAAGAAAATTCATTCTCTGCGGTTCGGCATGCATAATCGGGTAAACGTGATGTTTGGCTGATGACTTGCGCAATTTTCTTTATGACTTCATCGGTAAAAGCACGACCCTGGCTAGCTTCTATTTCATTAAATGAATCGATCGCTATTTTTACAACTGAAAGTGGAGCCAATGTGCGCTTAGATCTGTCGATTTCTTTTTCTAGTATTCTTTTATAAAATAGTTGATTGTAAAAACCTGTTAAAGAATCTTCGACATCTAAATGCAGTGGCTGTGATTCTAAGGCCATCAACTGATAAACTAAAGTCATCAAAGAAAAATCTTCGGCGACATCCGCACCGATATCTTGGGTCGAAATCAGAACGCCTTCCACACTATCTTTCAACGTTAAGGGCATAATTTTTATTGCCGGCACATCCCACTTTTGCATTAAATACTGAATTAAACTTTCAGGAAATTTGCCAGTTAAAATGTGATGATTAAAAGCAGCTGCATCTACAGGAATTTTATAGGACAATCCCTCAACCCAAGATGCTTCCATATTTTGATGCGAAACCGCTATATAGGTTTGAATTGATTTTATATACTTTAAAAATACCCAAGACTGCATCGGTGTTTGCTGAAAAAATTTCTGTAACAGCTCCTCTTTGGAATCTGTGGTTTTATACTCAGAAATTCGCATTTGAAACGGGCGTACTTCTGGGCCGCGACGCTCTAACACGACAGCTTCAGACATTGTCAGCATTTTTTGCTCTGTTTCTTGCTGAAGCTTAAAAATCTGCTCATTTTGATATAAACGAAATAAATTTTCACAAATTAAATCCACAGCATGCAAAACCTGGGCAGAAACTACGTTTAGATTACGATCATAAAACGACTGAACATTATAACTTCTCAAGCCGGATATTAATTGCAAATTATTTTCGTCGCCCAAAATAATAAACTGAATCTCGGCAGAGACTTTTAATAATTTCTCTAAGTAATCACTTAACTGAGCTTCGACCGCACTCTGATCAATCACCACAATGTGCGACGGATTAACCTGAAGGCGATCATGAAGCTCGTTGGCATCAGCAAAAAAGTATGTGTCGTATTTAGCTTGGGACAATACCAACTTTACGCCGGCACCCAGATCTGCATCTGCAGACAAGACATAAACAGAAAATTCTGAAGAGTAATCACGTATATTCATCGTTTTTCAGGCCGGCGTATAACAACATTGAACTGATCGACATCAAATCTTTTTTTATCTAAAGAAAAAGAGCTAACTTTAGCCGAAGCCGAAGTAATTTCTTTTTCCGGCCCTGTGTTTTCTGACGCTATGTTTTCTAGCGCAAAAATTTCGTCCAAATCCAAATCCTCCGCACTCATTTCTAACTCATGAGCAGAAATGTCTTCTTTAAATTCCACTCTGGGTTGAACAAAATGAATCTGCGGTTTATTAAACTCAGTAAGCGGTTGTATCGTCTTCTCAATATTTTCGATTTGTACTTCATTTGTTTTTTTATTTTCTGTTCGCATAACAATTTTTACAAGGACCCCTTCGGTTGGCAGCGCTTCCAGTTTAATTTCAGCACCACATCGCTGCAATATCGATTTAGCCTCTGTTAAACCCAAACCCATGTGCTTTGCTTTAGGTTTTGTGGTGAAAAATGGCTGCCAGACTTTTTCTGACTGATTTTTCAATGGCCCTAACCCAGCCCCGTTATCTTGTATTTCAATGATAGAAATAGCGTCTTCCACATCATAGGCCCGCACGGTGATTTTCTTTAGATCTGATTTTTCAGCAACTGCCTCGACTGCATTTCTTAAAATGCTTTCAAACACTTTTATAAAATGCCCGTAATAAAATGAATGTAAAATGCCCGATGAAATGTCTTTTTCTAGAACTATTTTTGAATGCCTAAATACACTGTCTAAATTAAAAATCGCTTGCTGAAGCGGACCACTTAAGGTGGACTGACTAAGCTCGCCGTCAGGAACAGTAAAAGCTTCGCGTGCACGCTCGACCGATTCTACTTTGCTTTTATCCAGCTGATTCAGCGTAGCCCCAGATATTTCTGTCTCAGAATTAGAGTTCTTCGGCGATTGACTTTTTATTTCAGACTGAAGCACGTCGTTGAAAACAGTTTCACGCTCTTGTTTTTTATAGCGCTCAATTTTTTTCTCAAGCGGTTCTAGCCCGTAAATTAAAAGACCAATAAGTACAAAACCAAATCCACAAATCAATCCCACAACAGACCACGGAATCATCCAACGGCTGGCGATTGCTTTTTTCAAAACGTAAGATATGGCCGTCAGATTTGTGCCAGCTATTTCTTCCTGAGCTAAGATATACTTTTTAGCTGGCAAACGACTTTCGTCAGTGACAGAGCCTATGTATTCGGCCTCGGTGTGCGCAGCTAACTTTTGCTCGGACGTGATCAAAGCGGAAACCATTTGACCGCCGCGGTCTAAATCAAAATATTTTTGAAAATAATCAGCTGAGCCGACGACAGCGAACTGATCAGCCGAGTTCGATTTAAAAATAAGAGTTAAGTATTTATTTCCAGCGCGATCTTTCAGAAGCTTCGCCTGCAGTGCCTCGTTTGATTTACTAATATTACCAGAAAGTGCTTTTTCAAAAAACTGACTGTTCCAACGCTCAGCCAAAGCTCCTGACCGACTAACAAACTGTAAAACCTGATAAGTGCCGTCATTTTTTTTCTTAAGCCGAGCAATTGCAAAAAAAGGATCCAACTGCACCCAGTTGATTTGATTTTCCTTAATATCCACTTCATAACTAGAGATTACGTTTCGAACGGACGTGATTTGGCTGGATACAGATGTTTTGATAACGACCATTTGCTTACGCACTTGAGCTTCGGCTTGCGCCCTCTTCTCTTCGGCGTAGAAATCGTTCATTTTGTATAGCACAACTGCTAATAACAAAACTAAAACAACAACCAATTTGACGACAAGCCTTGTCCTCATATTTTCAGCATCCCTGCAGTATTCACTGTGTTTATTGTATGTATGTTTCCAGACAGGAATCAACTGATCTTGTCTCTTTTATTTTGGACAAATTACCATTTTAGCTTTATTTTCCCTGCATGATCGAAACAGATATCGTCATTGTTGGTTCCGGAGTTGCTGCGCTTGCAACGGCTTTAAAGATTGCAGAGCAAAATGGAAATTCAAAAAAGATCCTGATTTTGACAAAAGAAACTGGTCCGTCGACAAACAGTGCAATGGCTCAAGGTGGAATCGCTGCTGTTATGGATGCAGAAGACAGTTTTGCAAGTCATGTCGAAGACACATTAGTCGCCGGCGCAGGGCTGTGCGATATTGAAGCGGTGCGTAATATTATAGAGCAAGCCCCTGATAGAATTAAGGATTTACTGAACTGGGGTGTTCATTTCGATAAGGAACTAACCCGCGAGGGCGGCCATACTTTCCGACGCATCTTACACCATGAAGATCAAACTGGAGCTGAAATACATCAGAAACTTTGGTCCCGAGTTCAAAAAAACTCACAAATTCAGATCTTAGAAAATCATTTCGCCATCGATCTGATTGTGAACAAGCAAGTCGACTCCAATATCAAGGGACCAACAAGTGTCGTTGGCCTTTATGTTTTAGATAAAATTTCTGACGAGGTGAAAGTTATCACAAGCACTGCCTGCGTGCTTGCCTCTGGTGGTGCCGGTAAAGTTTATTTGTACACGTCAAATTGGGGCGGAGCTACAGGTGACGGAATTGCTATGGCTTACAGGGCAGGTGCGCGCATTGCGAATTTAGAATTTATGCAATTTCACCCAACATGTCTTTATCACCGAGAATCACGAAATTTTTTGATTACCGAAGCCATGCGCGGCGAAGGTGGCGAACTGATCAATTCAAAAGGTGAAGCTTTCATGAAAAAATATCATGCTAAGGGATCCTTAGCGCCCCGAGATATCGTCGCCCGCAGTATTGATGCTGAAATTAAAAAATCTGGCGAACCTTGCGTTTACTTGGATATGAGACACAAATCGAAAGATTTTTTGAAGTCGCATTTTCCGAATATTTTTAGCAAATGCAGTCAGTTCGGAATTGATATTACGACAGAGCCTATTCCTGTTGTACCAGCTGCACATTATTTATGTGGAGGCGTACTATCCGACGTGAGTGGACGCACAGATATCGTTGGACTTTTCGCAATCGGGGAAACAGCGTGCACCGGTTTGCATGGTGCAAACCGACTGGCTTCAAATTCACTGCTTGAGTGTTTGGCGATGGCGCACAATTGTGCTGAAGTTCTTAATCAAGAGTGGACTCAAATTAAATTACAAACGCAAATAAAAAAACAACCAAAAAAATGGACTAAGCCGCAAAATTTGAATTCCGATGAAATGATCGTGATCACCCATATGTGGGACGAGATACGCCGGCTGATGTGGAACTACGTTGGCATTGTTCGCTCGAACAAACGCCTTGAAAGAGCCGAACACCGACTACAAAATATTTTAACCGAAGTTAAAGAATATTATTCAAATATGAAAATTCACAGCGACATTCTTGAACTCCGAAACATTGCAATCGTTGCAAGCTTGACGGTCGAATGTGCTTTAAAACGTCAAGAATCAAGAGGAATTCATTACTCACTGGACTATCCTCCAACTGAAAAAACAGAAGTGAATTCACCTGCAGAAAATACCATTGTTTTACGCGGTCTGAATTCATAAAAACTGCCGTCTTGTTAGTGACTTTGAAATGACATTAAATTTGACTTCATTTCGATGTGGGCTCAATCTTGATTTGTATGTATCAACGTTCAGAACTTTTTTTTAATAGTTATGATGGCGCAAAGCTTTTTATGCAAAAGTGGTCTAAAAATAATTCTGCCGGCACAATTTTATTTACGCACGGCCACGGTGAACATTCCGAATGCTACCACCGTCTGGTTTCAGAGTTTGAAAATTCAGACACGATCTGGAACTTTATCGGTTGGGATTTACGTGGACACGGAAAGTCAGCCGGACAAAGAGGTTACGCCAAGAATTTCAATGAATATATTTTGGACTACGATGTTTTTTTAAATAAAGCTTTGAACTTGTCAGATGTGAAAGACAAGCCCGTGATTCTTTTGTCGCATTCGATGGGTGCACTTATTCAGACCTGTGCCTTGTTAGAACACGATTATCCGAAAAATTTTCCAAATATAAAGGCACAAGTTTTAAGTTCACCGTTTTTTGGCTTGGCTTTCGAAGTCTCTAAATGGAAAGATGCCAGCGCGGATTTAATCAATAATTTTTTACCCAAATTAACTTTAAGCAATGAATTAAATAACGACCAACTCACTCGAGATTTAGCGGTGATCAAAGAATACGAATTAGATACTTACCGTCACAGCCGAATGTCACCGGGAGTTTATCTTGGCTTTAAGGCCGAGTTTCCAAAAGTTTTAGGCGCAGCATCTGAAATTAATTTGCCAACGTATATGCATATTTCGGATAAAGACCCTGTGGTTTCTAGTGAAGAGGCTTTAAAAGTTTTCGATTCATTCAGCTCGTCAGTGAAGGGTTTGAAAATTATCGAGGGCGGCCGCCATGAACTTTACAACGACATCGTACGAACTGAAGTGATTACAGATGTGATCCATTTTGTAAATAATTACAAGAAATGATAGGTAATATGAAATTTATAAATCGTTTTGTAGTCGCTACTTTAGTTGCTTCTTTACTTGTGCTGCTTCAATTTGGTTGCGCAACTTCACTGCCCATGCCGGCTGGAGTTCAAGAACTGAGCCCTAGTGATTTTGAAAACCTGATTTCCAAAAAAACGAAAAAAATAGAAATTTACCAGGGACTCGAAAATAAACTAACTGTTGCAGCAACTTGGCTGGACTCTGAGACCTCTGAAGGACTTCTGTCACACTCGGCACGCCTAGCACAGTGGGAAGAACCCAAATACAAAGAAGAACGATTTCGATTAGTTACTAAACACACCGATCGTACAGAATTTTTTGTTAGCTTTTACACTCCAGAAAGAAAACATGCAGACTTAGCAAACACAAAAAATCTTTGGAAAATATATCTGGACGTAAACGGTCAACGCTATGAAGGTAAAGCCGTAAAAATGAAGCAATTATTAACAGAAATCCAAGCACTTTACGCACATCACAACCGCTGGTCGACTCCGTTTATGGTTTCATTTCCGGTGTCTACAGCTTTGACAGAAAATAAGCCGGCATTGATGACTCTGACGGGTGCGATTGGTTCTGCCCAGCTAAAATTCGAGTAGACTGACTCAGTCATCACAAAGAAAAAATCAGCCCTCTAATTTGCACCCAAAAACCAATCAGTGTAAGTACCTGTTTTAAATTCCCCTTAAAACGCCACCATCAATTGCGATCGACTGACCGGTAATGTAACTCGCCTTTGGTGATGCTAAAAACGTCGCAAGATCTGCAAGCTCTTCGGGTTCGCCCAAACGCCCTGCAGGAACCAGTTGCTTGATTTTTTCTTCACTTAGATTTAACTCTTTCAATCGATCAGTGTTTGTATACCCCGGAAGTAAAATATTGATCGTGATTCCTTCGCCAGCCACTTCTGAAGCCAATGACTTACATAAACCAGCAAGCCCTGAACGCAATCCATTCGAAGTTGTTAAATTTGGTAGGGGCTCTTTCGCAGCCAAAGACGTCACCAAAATAATACGACCATACTTTTGTTTTTTCATGACAGGAATTGCAACTTTCACAGCATCTACAAAACTAAGCCATAAATTTTGAAAATCTATCATCCACTGGTCCGTCGTAATATCTGTGAAAGATCCTTTTTTTGGACCACCCGTATTCATGATTAAAACATCTAAGCCATTCATTTTTTTAATAGCTTCGGTAACAGCAAGGGACGATTGATTTGGCTTCGATAGATCTGCTAAGACTCCGCTGAAGGCTTTTAATTCTTCCACTGACATTTGCAATCGCTGCTCGTCTCTTGAATTTAAACAGACAGTCGCTTTTTCAGAAATCAAAGATTTAGCAATGGCTTTGCCAATACCTGCAGACGAACCAAATACTAAAACTTTTTTGCCACTTAATTGTAAATCCATTTTTTTTCCCTGTTATTCTGTTTGTGTAAAAAAATCAGCTTTCATATTTAACCAGTTCAATGCCGATTGATGATAAAGCCATTTTTCAGTTTCTAAATCAAAGTCACAGTCTTTAATTAATTTTCCTGGTATCTTTTCACCCAGTGGAAACGGATAATCTGAACCCAAACAAATGTTTTCTTTACCCATCATGTCGACCAAATACTTAAGCGTTTTTGAATCATGAACCAGACTGTCTACAAAAAATTTACCTATTGAATCCATTGGTGAAACCTTATTATCGACAGCACATAAATCAGGTCTTGAATCAAATCCGTGTTGAATACGTCCCAATGTCGCTGGGAAAGACCCGCCACCATGAGCAAACGCTACACGCAAAGCTGGAAATTTTTCGAAAATTCCGCCGAACAACATAGAACAAATTGCTCGGCTAGATTCCGCAGGCATTCCAACCAACCACGGTAACCAATACTTTTGCATTTGCGACTGACCCATCATTTCCCATGGGTGAACAAATAAACTCATGTTCCACTTTTCTAAGGCTTGATAAACAGGGAAAAACTTTTCATCTGATAAATTTGTTTCTGAAATATGAGACCCAATTTGGAAACCTCGTAAACCAAGGCGTGCACCGCGTTCGATTTCAGTGACACACAACTGTGGGTCCTGCATCGGTAAAGTTCCTAGCCCAACAAATTGTCTTGGGTGGTCGGCAACTACTTTTACGATATGATCATTTAAAAACTGAGAAATAACCAATCCATCTTTTGGCTTTGCCCAGTAAGAAAACATCACCGGAACAGTTGATAGCACCTGAACAAAGGTGTCATTCTGATCGGTATCGTAATCTTTGATTCGCACATCTGGGTTAAAAGTATTTTCTTCGACACGTCGAAAAAATTTTCCGGAATCATCCACCATGTCGCAGTGACTGCAACCCACAGTTTTTTGTAGTTGCATAAATCCGCCGTATCCGAAAATTTCTTTAAACAGAGGAATTTCAGGCGGCAAAATATGCGTGTGAATGTCAATTTTTAGCATGACTCCACTTTCGACCGTTTTTCATGCCGCATTTTTTACAACTCGTGTGTTCACTATTGTAATACCGATCGAAAACGGCCGGGAATTGAGTTTCAATATTCGTCAGAATAAAAAATTCTTCGTACAACTTATTTTGACAGGATTCACAATACCACTGAAGTCCATCTTTTAAACCCTCAGGTCGCTTTTTTTCAATAACCAGCCCAATGGTATTTGCCGGCCGCTGCGGCGAATGCGGAGTGTTTGCCGGTAATAAATAAATATCGCCTTCATTGATTTCGATATCGATCATTTTACCTTCAGGAGTTATCACTTTTAAAACTATGCTTCCTTCAATTTGATGATAGAATTCTTCACCGGTGTTCACATGAAAATCAGTGCGGTCATTGGGACCCGCTACAACCATCACGAAAAAATCACGCTGTGGCCAAATGCATTTATTGCCGACTGGTGGTTTTAACAACTCACGATTGTCAGCAATCCATTTTTTAAAATTAATTGTTTCAAAAGGTCCAAACATTTTATAATCCTTTTTTGTTATCCATAACAGCGACACATTTAAGTTCGATGGCAATTGGGGTAGGTAAACAGTTAATTTCTAAAGTTGTTCGGCACGGTGGATTTTCACTAAAATATTCTGCCCATAGTTTATTGTAGATTGGAAAATCCGCTTTCATATTTGTTAAATAGACGGTCACATCGACCAAGTTATTCCATGAGGTTCCGGCGTCTTCTAGGATAGCCCGAACGTTTTTAAAAACACTGCGACATTGAATTTCGATATCATAAGATTGAATGCTGCCATCGACATTAAGCTCAACACCCGGAATTTTTTTAGTCCCACGTTCACGCGGGCCAACACCTGATAAAAACAATAAGTTTCCGACCTGTTTGGCATGGGGGTAATGACCAACGGGTTCGGGCGCACGCATGGAATTGGTTTCATTGTTCATCATTTTACCTATTCTTTATTTAAATCGTTAGACTGAATACAAATGTTCTTCACTTCACTAAAAAATTTTAATGCTTCCATCCCGCCTTCGCGGCCAAAGCCAGATTCTTTGACCCCACCAAATGGAGTTCGCAAATCACGAAACATCCACGTATTGATCCAAACAATGCCACTTTCAATTTTTACTGCTATTTTTTGTGCGCGGTTCAAATCAGATGTCCATACTGAACAAGCAAGGCCGTACTTTGTCGAATTAGCCATTTCCAAAACTTCTGATTCTGATTCAAATGGCATTATGGTTGCGACGGGTCCAAAAATTTCTTCCTGGTTTGTCCTACACGTGTGCGATAGGCCTTCAATCAGCGTTGGCTGAATGAAATACCCTTCGGCCAGTTGCCCAGTCATCGGCGCTCGGGCGCCGCCAGTCAGAACTTTTCCGCCTTCAGCTTTTGCAAGTTCAATATAACTTAGAACTTTTTCCATATGCGCTCTTGAAACAACAGCGCCTTGCTGAGTTTCCTCAAGTAATGGATCACCCTGTTTTAATTTTTTTACTTTTTCGACCAAATCATTTTTGAATTTCTCATAAATTATTTTTTCAACAAAAATTCGTGATCCACATAAACAGATCTGACCTTGATTTGCAAACGACGATCTGACGGTAGTATCAAGCGCCTTTTCATAATCACAATCTGCAAAAATAATATTCGGATTTTTTCCACCCATTTCCAAGGACACCTTTTTGAATTGAGCTGCAACAGCCTTAGCAATACTTCGACCTGTGGTGGTGCTTCCAGTAAAAGAAACAGCTTTGATGTCTGGATGCTCGACCAATGGGGCACCGACGTTCATGCCAGTTCCGTGAACGATATTTAAAACTCCCGGTGGCAATCCAATTTCATCAGCAACCTGACACAATAAAAAAGCCGTCAGCGGCGTTAATTCTGATGGCTTTGCAACCACAGTGTTACCCGCAGCTAAGGCAGGAGCAATTTTCCAAGTTAACAGATACAAAGGCAAATTCCACGGCGATATACACGCAACCGGACCTAATGCTGAATAATCCGTGTAATTGATTGTTGATTTGTCACTGCGAAAGCTTTCGCCATGAAACTGAGTAATAGCATCTGCGAAGAAATCAAAGTTCTTAGCACTTCTTGGAATATCTACAGATCTAGAAACAGAAACAGGTTTTCCGTTATCTGTACTTTCTGCTAAAATAAAAAGTTCTAATTTCTGCAGAATACCTGCAGCTAATTTTTTAAGGTAACCTGAACGCTCATCTGCTGAAAGTTGTGACCATTTTAGAAATGCTTTTTTAGCTGCTGCAATTGCTAGATTTACGTCATCCAAATCTGAATCAGGAATTTGTCCGTAAACTTTTCCTTCCGAAGGATTAAAATTGTCGATGTATTTTCTTTTCAATGGCTGAAGAAATTTTCCGTCGATGTAATTAAGAATTTTTATATTTTTATCTAAACTGGCAGTATTGTTCATAACACCTTTATTTATTTTAACAAAATGGCCCGCACCGGAGATGCGTCTGAATCAACGATCTTTAGTGGCAAACAAATCAAATCATAAAGCCCTGCTGAAACCTGTGACAACACGATACCTTCTAGAATAGCCATTTTGTTCTTAAAAATAGCCTTATGACTTTCAAGCAACTGATCATTTGCCAAATCAATTGAGGGCGTATCAATTCCAACTAAAATAACTTTCTTAGCGGCCAAGTAATCTATCAACTCTGCAGATAAAGAAACAAAATCATCATTCCAACTGTTTGGATCTGGAAACGAGCTTGTTTTGAACAAGATTCTGGGCGCTGTAATGTCGACATGCGTAAGATCTTTAACATAAATGCGCTGATTTTTGCCTACAAAAACTTCAATCACTTGGGCTGCGCCCAAATAATAATTTAGTGTTTGATCTGCCATCGAAACACCGTCTGCGTGATAATGTCGTGGAGCATCCGTATGAGCACCAATATGAACTGTGGTTTTAATCGTCGATAAATCTATATTGTGACCTGAATCAATTTTTAATAAGAAATTTTGCTCAAAAGGAGTGTCACCGGGAAAAACGGCCGTCTTTGAGCTTATTTCTGGCGAGATATCGATAATCGTGCGGCTTTGTAAACTCACGAAAACTCCGTTGTTTCAGATTTCTGTTGAGACTTCTGTGCACTATGTTTTAGGTTATAAATTATGGAAAATCAATCCTTAGAAGACATCGCAAACCTGCTGCACAAAGCCCGCTTGTTAAAGGCGCCAGTAGCTCAGCTCAGCAAGCAAGGAATTCAGCTAAATCGTTTAGAAGCGTACCACGTGCAAGAACATGGAATCAGCCTACGAATTCAAGCTGGAGAAAAAAAAATTGGACTTAAAATGGGCCTTACATCAGAAGGCAAAAGAAAACAGATGAATTTGGATTCTCCTCTTTACGGAGAGTTAACAGATAAGATGCAAATTCCAAACGGCGGAAAGATTGCGATTTCATCACATAACACAGATCTGATACATTCTAAAATCGAACCTGAAATTGCATTCCTATTAAAGTCAGATTTGCAAGGTGAAGTGACTCGAGAAGACGTACTGAACGCCACTGAATCTGTTTGTTCCTGTTTGGAAATATTGGATTCTAGATACGATCAGTTTAAATATTTTTCTATGGAAGATGTTATTGCAGACAATTCTTCGTCGTCGCATTTTATTTTGGGACCGTGGGTAAATGATTTTAAACATCTGAACTTAAAAGAATTACAGATGAAAATGCTGGTTAATAACGAAGTTGCAGAAAGCGGTTTGTCTAAAGAAATTTCTGGCGATCCCGTTGTTTCCATCATTGAACAATGTCGCCTGTTAGCTCTGCGGGGCAGAAAATTACCTGCTGGAACTTTTGTTTTAGCCGGAGCCGCAACTGCTGCGGTGGCATTGAAGGCAAACAGTCATATCGAATTACAAATTGATCACTTACCGTCCGTGAGCGTGTTTACAATTTGATGTGATTAAATTGATCATCATGACTTATACGTTTTAATTTAAGGAATATTTTTTATGGAATTTACATCCGAAGCAAATTCACTGACCTACGCACAAAAATTAGACCAGAATGACCCGTTAAAAAAATTTCGCGATGAATTTCATATTCCAAAAACTGCTGACGGAAAACAACAGTTGTATTTTGCGGGACACTCTTTAGGTCTAATGCCAAAAAGAGCTGCCGATTTTGTGAACCAAGAATTAGCATCCTGGGCTAAGTATGGCGTTGAGGGCCATTTTCTGGGTTCACACCCCTGGGTTCATTATCATGAATTCATCACAGAAAGTTTCGCGAAACTTGTTGGTGCAAAAAATTCTGAAGTTGTTGCGATGAACACTCTGACCGTGAATTTGCATCTAATGATGGTTAGTTTCTATAAACCGACAAAGACCCGATTTAAGATCTTGATCGAAAATAATTCCTTTCCATCTGATAAATATGCAGTGGATTCACAGGCCCGGTTTCATGGCTTTGATCCTAAAGGTACGATCATTGAATTAAAACCACAAGAAGATGGCCTTACTGTTTCTGAAGATTCTATTTTAGAAACCATTCAGAAACATGGCTCTGAATTAAGTCTGATTATGCTGGGGAACTGCAATTATTTGTCGGGTCAGAAATTTGACATGGAAAAAATTGTCAAAGCCGGACATGCCGTTGGTGCCGTTGTTGGATTTAATTTAGCCCACGGAGCTGGAAATTTAGCCGTTAAATTACATGATTGGAATGTTGATTTTGCGATGTGGTGCACTTACAAATATATCAACTCAGGCCCTGGCGGTTTGGCTGGCGCTTTTGTTCACGAACGTCACCTAGGTAAAAAAGACATTCCTCGTTTTGAAGGTTGGTGGGGGCATGACAAAGAAAGTCGCTTTAAGATGGGTCCTGACTTTCAGCCACTGGCAACATCAGAAGCTTGGCAATTAAGTAACCCACCTATTTTTCAGTTAGCGTCTTTGCGAGCTGCCATGGAAATTTTTGATGAAGCTGGAATTGAAAACCTTCGAAAAAAAGGTGACCACCTAACTGGTTACTTTGAATGGCTGATCCAACAAAATCTATCGGCAGATATTCAGATCATAACGCCTAAGCAGCGTGGATCTATGCTGTGTTTAAAATTTAAGTCTAGCCCCAAAAGATGGTTTGATAAGATGATACATGCTGGAGCTATCGTTGATTTTCGTGAACCCTATATTATTCGTGCTACGCCCGTTCCGCTTTACAATAATTATGAAGATGTTTTCAAATTGGTATCGCTGATGAAAGAATTTTCGCATGCGTAAAATAACTATCATTGGCTCGGGGCTGGTCGGTTCTTTATGGGCCTATCTGCTTAACAAACAGGGCTATGATGTCACTGTGTTTGAAAAAAGATCTGATCCAAGATTACAGACACTTCAAGCTGGGCGCAGTATTAATTTAATTCTTACATCCAGAGGCTTACACGGTCTTGCGATGGCTGGTTTAACAAAAGCGATTTTACCGTTAACAGTTCCAGTTTATGGCAGACGGATTCACCAAAAATCGGGTGAAAAAATATTTCAGCCCTATGGCCGCGACAAAACGGAATGCAACTATTCGGTTTCGAGGTGGGATTTAAATAAAGCCCTCATTGAGCAATGTATTCAAGCCGGAATAAAAATTCACTTCGATCACAGTATCGAAAATATGGATCTTGATCAGAAAAAAATTACTTTTCAATATAAGACCGATACAAAAGTGTTGGATTACGATTTGTTATTTGCAACAGATGGTGCAGGGTCTGTCATTCGTAAGTTATTAACTCAGCAGTTTCCAAGTGAATTTTCTGATAATACAGAATGGTTGGCATCAGGTTACAAGGAACTATTTATGCCAGCTAATACGGAAATGACAGCTAACGAACTGCATATCTGGGCACGTGGCAGCCACATGATGATGGGTTTAGAAAACCAAGATAAAAGCTTTACGATGACTTTATACTTGCCGCACAAAAACCATGACTATAGTTTTGAAAAGCTAAAAACCGAATCAAACGTTGAAAATATGTTCGCTACTGAATTTTCGTCAGCTGTATCACTGATGCCAAATTATGCTGCTGATTTTCTAAATAATCCGGTTGGGAATTTAGGGACTGTGCGATTGAACAAATGGATTTATAAAAATTCGGTCGCTTTGATGGGGGATGCTTCGCACGCGATTGTACCTTTCTTCGGTCAAGGCATGAATTCTGGTTTTGAAGATTGTACGACCATGATGACACTTCTACAAAAATCTAATGGCAATTGGGATGAAACTTTAATTAACTACGATGAAACTCAAAGACCCAATGCAAAAGCAATCGCAGATATGGCATTAGAGAATTTTACAGAGATGCGGGACAGTGTAGCAGATCCACAATTTCAATTCAGAAAAAAAATCGAAGCTGTACTTGAGAGTAAATTTCCACATTTGTACCGATCCCGTTACGGAATGATTACCTACACTTTGATTCCATACCGTGTGGCGCAAGTGGCTGGTATAAAACAGAATCAATTGTTAGATCTGTTATCAAAAAATATTACTTCACCTGAACAACTAAATTTAGCTGACGCCGAAAAACTGCTTAAATCAGATTTCTATCCGTGGCTGAATCAACTAGGTTATACAACCGATCGGTACATAATTTAGATCTCACTCATTTCTGCCGTTTAGATTGGGATGATCCTTCTTGCGTAGCCTGATCTATTTTAAATCTGAACTTCTGAGATGAATTCAAAAATCAGTTAGATAGCTTCAATTTTGCATTTCAAACACCACATGCAGCAAATCATCGTATTAACCATTTTAACTTTATCCCTGCACAGTTTTGCACAAAACCAAGTGCCGAAATTCAGCCACTGGCTACCTTCAATACAGCTGAATTTATATAACGAAATTGAAAAAATAGAAAAATCTCACTTTGATACACGCGCTGACATTGAAAAAGAAAATCAAAATGCCATGAAAATGCTAAATACAAAATCCAGCAAAGTATTCCACCGAAAGGAATACATTACGGTAAATGAAGCAGAAGAATTACACAGAAAACTTGTCAGCGATCCTGTGGCAAATGCAGACAAATGGACCTATGATCCCGATCTGAAATATGGATATTGTTTCGGCAGAGCAACATCAGTCTGGCTGAATGCTTTAGACCTTGGAATGGATAAAGATTCGGTGAAAAAGATTTTCTTAGTCGGTCCGATGAAAGCTGCAGGATTTGACTGGCAGTTTCACGTTGCAACAGCCATTCGCTCGAAAGATATATTTTCAGAAAGATGGCTTATTGTTGATAAGACGTTCAATCGCCCAGTAACTATTCATGAATTTTATAATTTCTTTAAGCAATTTAATACAGACCAAAAATTAAGAATGATCGTGACCGAACCACAAAGGTTGGTCCCCTCGTCGACTGAAAAATTCGGCCCCAGAATTTACAAAAATATTGAAAATGACTATATGTACAACAAATATTTTCAAGACTTACTAAGAAATTTTTCCAACAAAGCTAACTTCAAACGCACGAATCTGTGCAAGTATCTGTTTTAAATCTTTATCCATTTTAAATCTTTATCCAACGAATTCAAAAGCCTGTGAGTTTCCGATCGTTGATGCTTTTTCGTATTTGTCAGTCGTACCCTTAAGTGATTATTTTTCTTCTATTTTTACCTTCTTAATTCTTTGCTCCGAAATGTCAGCCACTTCCGAGATACAAATCACTGCACCTGCTAGATATAGAAAAAAGGGTATCGGTCACCACAACTTCTTTGCATTAACTCAATGAATGAAATCAAAACAAATCAATCTGAAGACGCTTGAAAATAACTCTCCAAAAAAAATCTCAGGTCACGCTGACTTCGCAGGTAGCGGGCTTACTCACGGCGGAGTCTTACGAAATCGAAGAAAGGGCCGAAGCATGCGACCACTTTCGACCAAACAGCCAGCGCATTTGGTTTTCAAAATAAACAGGTCTGCACTTAAAAAAGGATTGCGGCACCCAAAAAATTTTACATTAGTTAGCCAACTATTTAAAACGTACGGGAAACATTTTTTTATTCGTATCGAGCAATTGAGTATTCAAAACGATCACATTCACTGTTTGATTCGTGCGCCGAAACGACAACTGTATCTTAATTTTTTTCGAGTTGTTACCGGGCAAATTGCTCAACGCTTACAGGTTGTGACCGATACCCCCACGGACAAAGCTGGGGCGGCTGGTGCCCGAAATAACCCGAAGCAACGTCATGTAAATCTACCTAACATGAAACTTTGGAAACACAGACCATTTAGTCGCGTTGTTCGTGGGCTTCGTGCATACAAAATTGTTCGAAATTATATTCAGTTGAATGAACAAGAGGCTTTGGGAATTATTCGCTACAATAAAAACAGATTAAAAGGACTCTCTTCTTTTGAGTGGCAGCTTCTGTGGAGTTAAACAAAGTATCAGTTCGTTTTAGACCGTGGAGTTGAAAAAATATCAGTTCGTTTTAGACCGTGGAGTTAAACAAAATATTACTATGTTCGAGTCCTAGATTTGAGAACTGATGTTTTACGAAAATTATCGCTTAAATGCCGTCGAAATTCCCCAGTTGAAAAGACCGCGGAAGTATTTTGCGGCGGTCAAACCGAGAGCGGTTTTTCCGCTGGGCTCTAGATAAATGTTATCGTTTTTTACGGCGTCTATGATTCTTAAAGCATATAATTCGGGCGCAAGATAGTCTTGGGGTACTTCTAGATTCTTACTGTACAGATCTGTGATCTGGTCGAACATGCGGGTCTTGATTGCCGGAGTAAAAAGACAAAGTGTACTAACACCCGTTCCTTTTAGTTCTTGTTGAATGCAGTCAGTGAACGCCCAGACAGCTGCTTTAGATGCAGCATAGGTCGAAGCACACGGAAAATGCATCACGGCCGCAACCGAAGAGTGGTTAATAATTTTTCCTGATTTTTGCTTCAGCATTCTGGGCATTACGGCATGAGTTAAATGCATCAGTGCATTGATGTTTACTTGCAACATCTTGTAAATATCGTCCAGGCTTTGTTCTTCTATTAACCCGCCTGTCAACATACCAGCGTTGTTAAAAAGAATATCAATTCTTTTTTTCACGAGTTTTTCAACTAAACTTTCAACACCTTTACGTGACGCCAGGTCCGCTTCAATAATTTCAACAGACAGAGCACCTTGCTTCTTTAACTCAGCTGCCAGTTTTGGCTCATCTTTTCGAATGGCTATAATCAGATGCGCCTTTTCGTTCGCACAGGCTTCAGCAAAAGCTTTACCGATACCACGATTTGCACCGGTGATAAGAATGTGTTTGTTTGAAATTTCCAAATCGATTTCTCTTCTTAAAAAGTTTTTATATTTGGTTTAAAAGTTCTTCCTGAGCATTTTTCAAAAAACCTTTGTCGAACGATGGATTATACCATTCGCCTTCTTCATGGCAGGTACGACTAGAGCCATGCGGACCATGAGTCACACCCACCTGATAAACAACATTTTTAAATGTCAGAAACGCTGGACCGCCAGAATCGCCATTGCATCCGCCTGAACCTTTAGTCTGATCAGTCACAACAAAACGATTCAAAAACCGAGACGGAACCGTGGTTTGTCTTAAGATATCTGTTTCTGTAACAGGCTCTTCTTTAATAACTCCAAAACCAATCAGTGTTACCGGTAAATTTTGGCCTTCAAACGTGGTTTGCTCGGTTGCAGTGTTGACGTATTCTTCTGGTAAAAGTTTAACAGGGATTGCATCAGCAGGAATGCTTTCTTCCAACATGATGATGGCCAAATCATAACTGCCCGTTTCTTGATAATCCGGATGAACTGAAATGGCTTTTACTTTTCTTGTAACCAAATACTTTTCGGCATCAACACGAGTTAACGGATTTTTTTGTTGGTCATATGTAACCGTTTTCAAAGAGAAGTGAACTAAAATTTCGTCTGCAGCAGAACCTTTCACACAATGGGCCGCTGTTAAGATAAATTTCGAATTTAATACGCTGCCAGTGCAGCTTTGAAGCCAAGTCGCATTTCTGCCATCTATATAATACTTCACTAATAAACCAACGACTGACTTCGCTGTCACGTTGTCAGCAGTTACTGGGACACCATTGATAATTGAGCTTTGATCAGCATTTGCAAAGAATTTACTTGCTGAATTATTTACGGATTTGTCAGTGCAAGATAATACCAAAACGGACAACAATATAAGTGTGATTAGCTTCATAAATTTCCCCCCGGAATAGGGTACGTTTATGCAAAAAAAATGAGATTGGCTATTTTAATAGTTCAACCAGCGAAAATCGCTAGCTGCATCATGCGCGCGATAGTGGCAATCACAGTCCCCACTGCTTTTTTATCTGCTGTTCTTCTTCGACAGAGGTCACTTTTTTAAACTTAACTCCAGGTCGTCCTTTGACAATGGCCTCGCACTCAGACCACGTTTTATGCGTTTTGAAAACGCCGTTTACCAAACTTAAGTACCAAGCTGGTTTCTTAGGCTCGTTAGAACGATCTTTAACTTCTGGTAAGGGCTTTTTTTCGGGTAATTTTGTGATGTCGAAGTGATAGCCGGCGCCGGGGCCATGGTAAATTTCGATAAAATCCCGCTTAGACATAGCGACGGCCAACTGGTCACAACGTTCGTTACCTGGGTCTCCGGAGTGACCTTTCACGAAGTTCCATCCGATTTTAAGCGAAGAATTTTTCGTTTTTATTTGATAAAGAATTTTATCTAGCTGCTCCCACATATCCTGATTGGCAACTGCATCGTTAGCGGCCGTTTTCCAGCCGCGTTTTTTCCAACCAAACATCCACTGAGTCACTCCACGAATCAAGTACACCGAGTCTGTAAAAATATCGACGTGATGGGTATCTTGAAATGAAGGTGACACCAGCAACAAGCGTAAAGATTCTAGTATAGCTAGAATCTCCATGCGGTTATTGGTTGTTTGCGGAAAGTGCTCAGCAAGCTCTTGAACTGTCTGGTCCGGAAATATGACGATCGCTCCATACCCGCCAGGGCCAGGGTTGCCAGAGCAAGCTCCGTCGCCATAAATGATTGTACTTGATCCCGTCATGCTTTAACTCCAGCGCCAATAACCAATAGATGTCTCATCTTAATTCATAAAATTCAACATTGGTACGGTCTTCGCTATGTCACCCAGTACGGTCAATCATGAACGTACTTACCAACTGGAGAGCGCTTTAAATGCAGAAGACAATAATTGTGACACTTTTAGTTCAAGCTGTCTTAATTTTAGTCGGTGGTGTTATGGCTCCAGCGATAGCGGCTACTAACAAGGTTGTCTTGTCTGCGGACCAAGCCGTGAAAGCTCAAGCGCCGGAAACCAAATCCCGATTTTCTGGAATTTTTGTTCTGGCTCGCGGAACTTCTCTTTATGATTTCCAGGATGGTTCACGAAAAGACTCGATGGATTATTTATTCATACCCAGCTACAAAATGTCCGCTGGATCTGTATCTGCAAAAATTAGTTATTCGCAAGACTTAAAAGACAATTCGCCGGAAGCTTCTGATCTTGCTGATGCCTCTATCGGATTTGTGAAATCAGCTATAAAATGGAATTGGTCTCCACCGTATATTTTGACATTAACGCCAACGATCTCTGCCATTGTTCCACTATCAAAAAATTCAATCAAACGGGACCAACTACAAACCGCTGTGATTGCAGGCATTAGCTTTGGAATTATTCCTGATGGACTTGCTGAAGAAAATGGTTGGTCACTGGCTATCGGTTTAACTGCCGGAAGAAACTTTCACCAGTACGAAGAAAGCCTTGATGGCTCTGTTGTTCTGAATCGCTATTCATCAAATCAAACTTTAAATTTGGGTTATGCACATGGAAATTTCAACGTAGGCATAGAGTACGTGCATAAATCTCGATTCACCTATCAGAACAACACTAAAGAAGCTTTCGAATTCAGCCAAGAAATCGGTTACAGTGTTAATGATCATGTTTCAGTAGCTTTAGGTCACAGTAACGCTGGTTCTGCGTTAAAAGCCAATGGCAGTGAACCAAATTTTGATTTAGTGAATGAAAAAGATTCTACAGTTTATGCACAGTTGGGTCTTTTGTTTTAAGAATTTAAAAGTAAAAGGAAATGCAAAAATGCATTTCTATTTAAGGAGAAGCAGATGAAAAAAACAGCCATGGTTCTGAAACTGATTCCAAAAGTGATCGTTGCCCTAGCTTTCGTATCGTGTACGAAATCGCGTAAAGCAGAGCTGCCGACAGATTTGCAATCAGATATTCTAGCTATCTCTGAATTTAACGGAAGCTATCAGGCCAATCGTGAATCGGCGGAACCTGCTGCTACGTCAACATCAATGAAAGCCTTGGAGCAAACGCAGAATTCAAGACTTTCGGCCGACGAAGTCAATGTGCCTAGTCGCTTGAAGTTTATGTTTAGCGATTTGCCTGTATCAAGCCAAACTGCAAACCAGTTTGAAATTAAATTCTTAGTTGACAAAAAATTCGTGACTGCTTTCAAAGTGGTAAACAGCGCCGCTGAATTGACAGCGATTGAAAAAAGCTTAGCAATGACAAATGAAGAAGTGGCATTGATTCAGAAAAGCTTACGTGCTTCAACGAACGATTTGAAAGTATTAACTCAGTCATTATCAAAAGCTAATGAAAATAAAAACCTGGTCAAGATGGGCAAAAAACAAGGATCTTTGTTAGTGCCTCTATTGAAATACGAAATTGCTGACTACGGCATTATCGAACGTACTAAAAATGAGTTAAAAGAAGAGACCGCTGTTTTAAAATTAACGAAATCTGAATTTAAGAACGCAACTCACATTCAGTTAAAATCACTATCTGATGGACGCACAACTATTGGTAAAGCGAAAGACTTCGACCAGCTTTTTGTCGAAAGCAAATTAGACAACCAACTTATGACTGCTGGTCAGTTAGAATCTAGTCTAAATGTTGGCCTTCGCTTCATCGATGAATCAACAGAAGTGTTTACTCGATTAGACGCTGAAGTGATGCATGTCTATGAAGTGACTACGCTTTCGAAATTAAACGAAAATCAAGCGCGCTTGTTAAAAAATCAAGCAGGTAACGAAGAAGTTATTTCATGCTCTGATGAATCGGTAAAAAAATATATTCAGTCAGCTGATAAAAATTGTGTTTTGATTCTAAAAGCAGACTTGCCTGTGAGTTACAGCAAAGTTGAGTTGGTAAAAACCAATGATGACGGAAGCACATCAGGCGATTTTGAAATTAAATCAGTACCCAGATCACAATCTGTTGGTTTAGTTCAAGTTTTGAAAAATACAGCAGCAAAGCAGGTCGATATTTCTGGTACTTTGGACCCTGACAGTGCTGTGAAGATTGCTGATTTAAAAGGTGAATTCTTCTATCGCCGTACATTCGAAGCAGCTTCAAATATGTTTTTAGGTCGTACTGGAACTTCAGGCGACATGTCGATTGTGCAATTTGAATTGGAAGACAAACGCTTAGTCGTTCGTAACCAACAATCATTAATTCAATTTACCGGCCAAGGTCCCAAGGACCGTGAAGAGATCATGTCTTTTCCAGTAAAATATATTCGTATGAATAAATTGTCGGCAAACGGCGCAGTATTAACAGTTCCATTAGCTGAAGTGACGACAAAGGAAAAAGCTGAGTACGCAATTATTGATTGGACACAGAACACTGTGCCAAACGCTTCTTCACCATTAGCTTTTTTTGCTGATGGCAATTGTTTCATGGCAAATTCTTCTCAACAGGTTACTGATACAGACATGCGTTTAGCAAAAGATGGAGTTCTGAATTTATCTTTAAGCGGATCTTACACGATGAATCCAACTTTAGACTGTATCGCTGTAAAAGATGTGAATTCAGCTTACTGGGCAGGAAGTTTTCAGTTTAATTACAATATCGTAGAGCGTATTTCATTTAAGAAACATACGAACAAGCAAACGGATATTCAGTTTGCGAAAAACATTTCTTCGATGGCTCAGGAAGCGTTTAACTTCGGAACTTTTGGCTTAGCTGACAAAGTGACCGAGAACGGAACTTTGACTAACCGTGACGGCAGTGAAAAATATATGCCGATGATTCATGACTTTAGAAACGGTAAAAAATTAAAATACTATATTGGTGGGTTAAACACTGCTGCCACGAATGCTGAACGACGTGAATTGATCATCCAGGGAACTGAGCAAGTTGTTAAAGAATGGAACAGCACTTTACGATACGCATTTCGCGGTACAAGTTTAGAGCGTGACACAGATTATGTTGAAATGATCGTTGATGATGGCTCTAAAGCACCGATTGGTCACTTAGGTGATTTAGATCGCAATTATATTTGGTTTCAAGAATTACCAGCTGAAAACGGATTATTAGGTGTGGCTCAGCCCGCTGCAAATCCACGTTCTGGAACTATCGAATCTGCGAACGTGATCGTTTATTCAGGTAACACTTTAGATCAAACAGTCAGAATGCTTAAGTCAGCACAGATATCTAGAACTTATGAAAAAGAAATCGAGAAATTACGTAAAAATGCATTTGAAAAAGCTAAGGAAACTAAAGCTGTTGTATCGACGAAAGATGAAACGGCTGCTGCGGCGGCTGCAAGCGCTACTGCTTCAGGAAAAACCAATGAAGCTGCCGTTAATAAGGTAAAAGCCCGCACAGATCGTGTAGCTCAAGATTTGAATCAGATTATCAAAGCCCTGCAGTTGGATTCAAAAATAGGAACATTGAATGCTAAGAATGCCAAAATGCGACGATCAGAATTTGCGACTAAGAAAATTCTAAGCAAAGACTTATTTAAGAAAACCAGCAAAGGTCAGAAAGTAAATTACGAAACAACTCAAGCCACTTTTTTGAAAAAAATAACTGAGCTTTCGTTAAATAAGAATTTACTGAAAAATCCTCATGAATTTGAGCTAGCAGTGAACAATGCTTTTATCAAATTTGGTGGAGTCGATGAAGCTTCAAAAGCAATTTTACAAAAGCGTTCAGAGCAATTAGCAATGGCAGTACGTTTTGATGCAAATAATGCAAACCGTCCCGGTTGTTTTAAGTACTCTCGTAACGATGCCAATGATGAAGCATTAATGTTAGATGCAGATCCACATAAAAATTTAATGCTGAATTTTCAAAAAAACGTGATGAGCACATTATCACATGAACTGGGACATGCATTTGGGTTATTACATAATTTCAAAGCTTCCACAGACCAAGAAAATTATGAGTTCACAAAGATTGATGGCACCAAAGAAGATACTGGTCGAAACTATTCATCAATAATGGACTACATTCAGGATGTTGAGCAGAAATACGCAGGTCCTGGCCCGTATGATGCTCACGCTTTACGTGCGGCATACACAGATATGGTTGAAGTGTCTGAAAAAACAAAAGCAGACTTAGAAAAAAATAAAATCACTTTGGCTAAAGGCAATTTAGCTTCTATTGATGATATAATGAAGTTAACTGGCCAGACCTCATTAGTGCATTTTACAAAAGAAACCTTAAACAAAAATGGAATTCTAAAGCATTATGCCCAGTGTAGCGATGGCGGCATTGGTCAACAGGCTCTATGTGCACAGTTTGATGCGGGCGGAAGTGCGACTGAAATCGTTCAAAATAAAATTGCTGACTACAGCCGTGGTTACATCTCTAGAAACTTTGTGTATGATAAAATTAATTTCAATTGGACTCAAAAAATTGAAGCGATCAATCGTAATATCAGTTTGTTTCAATCCATCCGCAGCTACTTAGATGAAGCCGTTATGTCTGCAATATATGGAACTGGTCGACCGGCTGCAGAAAACCAGATTGCACGTCAAGATCAAGAAAAAGCAGCCACTTTAGGCTACCAGTTTTTCCATGAATTAATCAGAACACCGGATGCGTCTGGCATTAGTATTTCCGACACAGCTGGTAGATTCTATGCTGTGCCTTACCAGTATGTCGGTACCGAAGAATTTACTTCTGACACTGTGAAGTGCGCGAAGAACGCCGACAATCTGATTCTTTGTGACGACATCAAAATTTTAGAAGCTAGGTCTGTGTACGATATAAGTTTAAGTCGCGAAAAAATTGATACAATGGGAATTGGTTACGATAAAACTTTTGCGATGCAATTTTTACTACAATCATCTGCTGCTCCGACAACGGACGATAATAGCGTGAGTATGATTTCTTATTTGGATTTTGAGCAGTGGTTCATGGGTATTCAAGATCCATCGCAGTCACCAACGCTAAATACGATGTTGCAGGTAATGACGAATGATTTAAAAGCCGGTTTCTTTGCGCCAAATTCACAATTGGTTGAAATTAATTTGCCTGTTGAAATCAATAAATATTTAGGAGACCAAACAGCCATCGCGTCTGTGATCAGTTTGTTTGAAGCTAAATGGAAGGGTGTTGATCCTTATGCTGAATCTTTTAAGGTTGGCAGCGCTTATGTCAAATCGGCTCCAAAGGACCGTATTAATGTGACTAAAACTGGGCAGGATCGATCAAAATCAGACACACGAGTCATGTTTTCAACTCAGAACAGCGTTGCCAGTGACGCTATCATTCGCATTGCTGCGGCAGGTGAAACATTGCTTTCAAACCAGCAAGATTTGTTTCAGTTGATAGCAAATCTGTATCAAGCTGATTTGAAGAACATGGTGAAAAATGCTGACAGCGAAAAAAATAAATCTGCAGCCGATGAAGCCGCAGCAAAGTTAGTTGCTAAATTAAGAGTATTGAACGCAAAAGGGGCTATCATGCCACTTAAGTTAGATGCCGCTGAATCTGCAACAAACTTTGACCGGCAAGTTGCGGCGCTTCGAAATATGGTGACCACGCAAATCGGTGTGATCACTGAAGTCTTAGCTTTACTAGAAAAAACTCCTGCAGATCAATTACAAGGAACGATCCAAAACATTATTCCGATGCTGCAGAAGTTCAGCGATGAAAACCGACAGATCGAAGCGATCCCTCTACTTTCAATGGGGCATGCATTTATAACGGTTTCAGTTTCGGAAATGAAAGCAACTCTTACAGACGGCAGTGTCATTACAGGTTCGATCCTTGCTCAGAACATGATGAACGGAAATAGGTTACAAGAGACTCAAGAGAAAATCTTAGAAGTGCTAGCTAATTTAAGTTACTACACAAGTTTAGTTGATCCGGATGCTTCCATTAAATAGTTTTTGTTACGAAGTCTGATTTCTTTAAAGCCTTTTGGTTTCCTTCTTCAAAAAGAGGGCTTGATCAAAAGGATTTTTTTATGAAAAAAGCTCTTGAATATCTGGGGGGGTATTCTGTTTCAAGTTCTCATAATTGGTATACGACTTACTAAAAGTTTTTTCTTCCAGCGGATAAGTCACGACAAAATTCAGTTTCTTATTAAAATCTAATAAATTCATTTTATACAAACATTGCGCATAAAATAAAAGCTGCTGATACGCTTTTTCAACATACTGAGAACTACCTGTTTTATAATCCAAAATATAAATCTGATTATCTAACTGTCCCCAAAGATCGATTTGCCCTTGCAGCAGCCCTTTGCTGGTTTTTAAGCCGAAGCCCCACTCCACCTGACCGGATTGAATCAATCGATCTAGCGGGTAATCAGTTACTTTCAGTAAATATTGAATTGATTTTTTTTGTTCAGTCGTTAGGTTTTTCTGTAAAGATTTGAACAGTTCTGAATTTTTTGAATAGATCTGCAAAGATTCAAAAAGTCGGTGCAGATCTGTTCCTTTTTTGGCTTTTAAAATATCATTGATCTTCTGCTCATAATTTGCATTTTTAGCCGAAGTTGAAACTGGCTGCTGCAGTGATTCCGTAACACTGGTAGATAGTTGCAATTTATTTTTAAACTGCAGTTTTTCTTTTACGACGACCGGATCTTTTTTAAGCGATATTAGTTTTTCCATTTCCGGACCTGCGCATTCGGAAATAAAATCATAATGCTGGTGGGGATGAAGTCCTAATTCTGGCCATATTGATTTTTTTTGCCATGATGAAGGGCTTTGTCTAGATCTTGTCTCAGCAACCAAGGATAAGCTCAGCTGGGCCCTTGTCATTGCCACATACAACAACCTTTCGTGCTCTTCCGTTTCTTTGACGTTAAAGGCTTTTCGAACCTGATTACCCCAGCGACTAATGACATTCTTCGATTCTGAAACAATATACGGAGCCAGACTGAGTTTCTGTTCTTCGATGCTAACAGTTAAATGTTGATACAGTGTCAAATGTGGCGCCTCTGAAAAACCGACCACAATGACATGAGGAAATTCTAAACCTTTTGAAGCGTGTATTGTCATCAGACTAACACGATCAGGTTGTGCCACTGGAATGGCTTCTGATAATGATGACCCCAAATCAGACTGAAAAAACTGAAAATTTTCACTGATGTAACGACCTATGGAAAAACCTGCGTTTCGCTCTGCATTTTTTAAATGAATAAAAAACTTCCAGTAATTCGCTTCATGCTTACCCGAAGAATCATACGTCATAGAATAATCTAAAAATTCGCTCACATGAATAAAGCGAACGAAGGCCTCTGTGACGCCAAAGTTTTGATAATTTGAAAAGTAATCTGTTAGTCTTTTTACTGCTGGATGCTGTGGCTGCAGTTGTTTTATTCCTAGCCACAAAGACCGATTACTCCGAGCAGCGGCTGCAATATCTGCATCACTGAAATAGGCCCACGGACTTCGAAGCAATAAAATTAAATTCTCATTGTCATGCGGATTAATTAAAAATTTCAAAATACCAATAAGATCTAAAATTTCACGTTTTTGGTCAAATCCTGCAGATATTTGCAACTGCACGGGGACGTTTAACTTTTGAGCCATAGCAGCTACTTTTAGCAGATTGTGATTTCGCCGCGAAAGAACACAGATGTCTTTTGGACTTACACCCATTTGTAATAATTTGCTGATTTGTTGTAGTACCGCTGACGCTTCGTTTTCTGCCTGAATGAAACTGACATTCGATTTTGTAGCTGGCTTTTCTGGATTTGTTTTCATGGGCTGAAACTGACTACTCATGTGCAAAAAATAATCGTTGATAAAATGCATGACACTCGGTTGGCTTCGGTAATTCGTATCCAAAAACTTAAGACTTAATAAGCCTTCGTCACTGGCAGCTTTACTTTGTTTTTCCAGAAACACTTCAGATCTAGCACCCCGAAATAAGTAAATACTTTGCTGGGGATCACCGACAATAAAATGAGGTTTCGTTTTGATAATTTGGTCTAAAATTTCAACCTGCAGCGGTGACGTATCTTGAAATTCATCAATCATGTAATAATCAAACTTATCAGAAAAATCTGCAACAGCTGCTGGATAATTCCGGACCAATTCCACCGCAAAAAGTTCAAGATCATTGATCGTAATTTCACCCGATATCATTTTATTATGGGAATCTCTGATGTGGACTTCTTTGACTAAATTTAAAAATAACGTGGACAAGCCAGCATGTTCTTTAAAATAATCGGTCGTATCGATCACGGAAACATCAAATTCATCCCAAAAGTTTTCAATGCACTCATGAATTTCATCTGGAAAAGGTGGGTTTTTTTTGTTCCAGCGAGGCTTGGTGGGCTTTTCTTCTTCGCAGTTTAAAATATTTTCGATAGATTTTGATGTGATCGCATTTTGCATCTGTTGCAGGTATTGAAAATAATTTTTCCAAGTTTCGGGCACTTCACTTTTAAAATTTAAAATATGGTTTAGTTGCTGATTAAGGTTACTTAATTTTACGCTGGTCAAAACTTGCAGTTCATCTTCGGTGATGACATTAAAATCTGGTCGTTGTCTTAGAGCTTCCATACCTGAAACTACAAAATCGATAACCTGAACGAACGAGTAATGCTCTAGAATTTCTAGATATTCTGGAGTTTTCTTTAAAATCTGACGAATTATTTTCTTCAGATTTTTCTTATATAGGTTTTGATCTACAATTTTAATGATTTGTGGCAAACCCAACACATCTGCATTTTCTTGAACCATCATAGTCAGCACGCCGTGGATCGTAGAAATATGAACCATACTTTTTTTATTGATGTGCTGAAACAGCTTGTCATCTTTTTTTTCTAAAGCTTTAACACTGAGTCTTTCTTTGACCTCTTGGGTGGCTTTCCGGGTAAATGTCGTGATCGCTATTCGTGGCAATCGTTTATGTACAATTTCAAATTCGGTGCAAAAATCAATAAATGTCTTAATCAACAGTGTCGTTTTTCCGGCGCCGGCGCCAGCTCTGACTAGCAAAGATGTGTTGATTACATCATGTGTGGGGCGCGACACAGTTTGCTCCAATTGCATGAGTTACAGATTTTTTGATCCACCGGGATTGCTGAAAAGTCAAAATTTTCTAGTTTCAAAAACATCTGATCCAAGGTTTTACTAAATTCTGAAATAAGTTCAGTCTTACTTTCTTCGTCGGATAAACTTTTACGCTTCCGCGTCGCAGGTTCCAAAAACCCGTTTTGATATGATTCTGTTATAAACCCTTTATGAGTTTCAAATTTTCGATAATCGTAATAAACAGAAGCAATTACATTTTTACCGGGGTAAAGATAGCTTTCACAAGCTATCAAATACAATAATAACTGAAATTCACCGGCTTTCAGCCAATCTGCTTGATTTTTGAGATCTGCCGTTTTCGATTTGTAATCATAAACAACAATTTCGGATTCACCGCTTTGATCAACGCGGTCAACCCGACCTTTTATCAGAACCGATTTGTTCGTTTGAAAATCTAGAGGTACAAAGTTTTTGCTTTCAAGATCGAAGCGCATCTCAAATGAAGCCTCTGTTGCTTTTACGGCTGCGGCAAGATTTTCTTTCTTTCTGTCACTTTCAAAACTTAGAAACTTGAAAGCAATTTGTAAGAGTTTATTTTTTTGGATATACCAAAGCAAATCATCCTGAGGGTATATTTTTAATTCTGCACGTTTTTGATCCAGAAATTTTTCTGGCTCAGCTTTACTTTCATTCTTGGCTAAATGCTCAAACAATAAATGCAAAAGACTGCCTTTTTGCCGAGGATCTAAATCCATTGCTACTTGTGGCAAATCAGAAAGACGAAACGCCTTTTGCACTAATAGTTTAAAAGGACATTTCCAATATTCCTCTAGATTTGATGGCGACAAGCTATCAAACTTCTTCATTTCAACAAAATTTTCACCATGAAACAAATCTCGCTTTAAACCCTCATTGGTGACTTGATCTTTAGTTGTTTGCTCAGCCTTCTCAGCTTGAATCTGATCATGTCTGGTGGCTTCAATCGATTGCAGATCATGCTTTGAATTGTTCTCAAGAAAAAATAATGCTGGCGTTAGTGGCTCTGCTTCAAAGCTTGAATTTGCACACAGATAAATTTTTTCCTGAATTTGTCTATCTGCCAGCCAGCGAATATTAAAATCAAAAAAGCTTTCTTCAGGATAATCCACCGCAAAATCAAATTTTACTTTTAATTCAAAAATATCAGCAGTTGAAATTAAACTTTTTTTATTTGCCGAAATAGATTTCTCATCTGCCCCTAAACATATTTGATAGTTCGCCCGGCAAAGATGGGACGACATCAGTGGTAAAATTTGTAAGCCAGCATCAGTACCAGCCGCAATTTTAATTTCTTTTGAATTTATACATGCTAGTAAAAATTGAAACCAATTTTTGAAAGTTGCCGCGACATCAATGCTTCTTGCTAAAAAATCCTTGAAAATAAGATCGAACAACTGTGTTTCTTTGTCATTTTCAACATCATTTACAGATTTTAATGATTCTGACCAAATTTTAATAATTTGAATTAAAAACTCATCTCGCTTCATTTTTTTAGATAAATCTAATTTTTTATAGAATAATTTTTGGATTTTCTCATCACGAAGTAAGTCTGAATCGTCATATAGTTGATAAAACAAAGACTTAAAACCATCAAAAGGCGCCTCAGCCACTGTGACTCTGGAAAAAAGAGAAGTTTCTAAACTGTCCCAGCTGACATCAGACATTAAGTTTGTCGCAAACGCTGTAAAGTTTTGAACTGCAGCCAAAGTATTCAGTTTAACAATCTGATCTTTTTGGTAAATCAAGCCCTCGTGATCTAAAAAAAACTTCAGCACTGGCCAGTACGATTTATCGATCTCTGCGGAAACAATGGCAATATCACTTAATTGAATACCGGCTTCAACCCAATGGCGAATTTTTTGAACCGCAAATTTTACTTCTGCTAGCTGAGTTGACACACGGATAAATTCATTTGGTTTTCGACTTGAGTTTTGAATATGATTAGGCTGAATGATTTCTGTGGATCCGTAACCCATGTTGTCTTGATATGTTTTCAGCAGAAATTGATAGCGATCGCTCCAGGCTGGGTTTGGCCAAATCACTTTCACGCTTATTTTCTGGGATAAAGTCTTAAACAAACCCATTTCGACTGAGCTCATCTCGGTACCTAAATCGACAACGATGTCCGATGGCCAATCCAGTTGTCCTATTTCTAAATTTTGCAAATAAGCTGCAATCCACTGATTGTCCAAAAGCTGGTGCTCAGAGACTATAAAATTCATGCACGTCTTTGCTAACAAATACCACCTATGCCATTTTTTGGTTTTCTTTTGTGTTGTTAACCAATCAGACAGAACGACGTCACTTTCTGCATGTAGTAAAATCGGCGCAAGTTGCGAAACATACGCATGCAATGTTGAAACTTCGGCATCCTTAATTTCTAAAACTGTTCCGTGCATCTCTACAAAATTTCCAACCAGAATACGTATAAAATCTTGGCTAACAACTTGAATGTGTGGCGCTAATCGACGCAGGGCTATCTTCCAAAAATCACTGGCTCTTAGAATCGAGGTCTCTAAGAAGTAACCTTGCTGATCTAAAAGAATTTTTTGAATTTCATTTTTTGATTTTAAATCGGATACAATCCAAGTCGCTGCACCCAATTCAGAATTCTCGATGATTTTAAAAACAGAATCTGGGTGACTGACCGGGACAAACTGTAACATGCAAAAAAGATTACACTATCTTCGCTGCTTAAGTCTTCTTTTTTTACCGTCCATGTCTTTCAACTTAAAGCTTTGATCAAAATCTAGCTGTATCGTTAAGCTGTAAACTTCTCGGTCATTTTTTAGTTGTCCAGCAGCATCGGCTAACTCAGAAGTGTAAAATGCCGCATCGGCATGAATGAACCAAAGATCGACTCCGGCACCATATGTCAAATACCCCTGATTTAGTCCCGCACGCAGATCTATAAAACCAATCGAGGCCTCTGTGCCTAGATGCATTTTTTTACTAAAATCTTCGTTTGGTGTCGTTACAAATTTGTATTCCAGAGCATGCGTCCAACTGACAATTGAAAGATCGTGCTGTAAAGAAATGCCAAACATTAAATTTTCTGCCTGTGATGGCGGCGCTTGTGTACCTGCTGTTTGAGAAAACGTCGTTCTACCCAGATCTTTCCACACAGCAGCCACCGTCGTGCTCAGCTGAGTCGGTAGTGTGTACATTGCCGAAATATCGATGGCATTCCCAGTTCCTTTATCTTGAAACGAATTTTCTAGCACAGCCTGATCTGTGGAACCTACTAAATCAGTAATTGAAATGTCTTTATTCCCGCCCCAACGTTTCACGTGACGACCAGATATACCTAATGAAGCTTGAGGACCGATCGGTATAGCCCCAGCGATAAAATATCCGTAGTCACTGATGAAGGTTGCATTAAATGTGGGAAACGGAGGATTATTAAAACTTTCTAAAATATAATTTGAAGAGTAAAAACCGACCCCAAAATAAGGCATTACAAAGCCTGAACGCGCGGTAATATCGGCAAAAGAATTTAAGCCATAAAATTTATTAAGATCAGCCAATGTAATGGGTGCACCATTATTTTGAGCTTGGTCAGCAAATCTTTTGGCATCTTTAGAATAAGCACCCTGAGCCTGAGCTACGATAAAATCAAATCCCTCAACTCGTGCCAAAGCAGCCGGATTATGAAACAAAGCCTCAGCTCCACGAACAAAAGAAATATAGGTTCCACCCATTGCCAAAGATCTAGCTGACGGACCCTGTTGGTACAGTTCGATTGCCTGAGCAGAAAGCGCACTGAACAAAATAAAAATAAAGTTTATTTTCAAAATTTTCATGGACAGGCTGCTGCAATCGCTACGGGATTGCCTCCGGTAACCACGGACCCGACTCCGTATTCTGAAGTGTTCATTAAATCTTTAATTGTGTTTCGAACCGCTGGCGTGATATCTGCGGGGTTCGTAATCTGGCACGTAGAACCCGCAACAGCAGTGCACTGATTGATGCCGTCATTAATGGAAGTTTGCGAACTAGAACCCAATTGACCCGTGGACAGTGCACTGAAATTTTTCGCCATGAAGCCAAAACCTAAAATAACATTATCAATAACGGCATCACTTAGTGCACACACATTTTGATCAATAGTTCCGTCGCCATTTACAGGAGTAGAGTCTGCTGAAAAGCGGGTTTGTGAACCCAGAAGGCTCATGCCAACTACAGATACGAAAGCATTCTGATTTACAGATCTACTTGTCGTTGGCCCAATCAGCTCCATCGTGTTAGCGGCAAGTAAGCATGAAGCTGGATCCACTGCCAAAGCAACAAATGGAGTCATCATCAAGCGAAACGCCGAACCTGAAGTGGCTGTCGACAGACTATTTACAAACGAAGCGAAATTCAAACCGCACTTTCCTGCGTAGGCGCTAGCTAAAGATTCTCTAAATTCTGTTTTAAGTTTAGCACCAGCCGAAATTCTCAAGGTTAATATATCAATCGCTGCCTGGTAGTTTAAGGCATTGATGTTGGCTTTAGCTTCAATTAACAGTTCTGTATCTTCGTCACTAGATGCAATATCTTTTAAAACATTGGAACAACTTGAAATAAAAAAAATAAATAAAACTTTTGCAGATATATTTAATAATTTTATCAACATATTAAAACCTCACGGTAAATTTCGTATTCAGTCTTCTATCTTCTCGTGGTGCAGCCTCTGTACCCACTTCTTCGCCATACGTGCTAACCTGCCACTGAACTTTCTCGCTAGCAATTTCAAATCCTGCAGTGGCGTACCTTTGATTATACCCCAATCTAAAAAAGAATATATCGCGCGTGTTGATTTCAACTCCAAAGTGCGCACGTTTTGCTTGGTCTGTATCATTTCTAGAGTTGGTTATGTCACTGTATTCTAAAGTCCACACACTACGAACCGAATTGGAATGAATTGGAAAAATAGCTATTGCCGCATCAACGGACTGCTTCACCGTCTGGGGCCTACCTGCTGCTCGAAGTCGAAAGCCATCTTGTTTATCAAACACAGTGCCGCCGATATCTCGAGCCACAGCACCCAATGTTGGTAAAAAAGTCCACGGCATTTGTAAAAGCAAACCGCCATCAAAACTGAGTGCGGCCCCTTCGGTCCCGATTATGGCAAGATCCATCGAACCAGTTGTTGATAATGAAGGGTTAACCAATTCAATTCGGTTCAAAGCCTTTAAGCTGGCTCCAATTTTCAAACGCCCATCGAATAAACGCAAATTAGATCCTAAAACGATTCCAAAATCACTTTGATATTTGATATCCATTGTGGTTCCGGTTGCTTCAGTTTCTGCACTGACATCGTTTTTATATAAAAGTCCAAACCCAACGTTGCGACGAACCACCGACGGAGAAACTTGCAGTTTTGCGTGGTAATAGGTTTCTCGGTTTGTATCCAGCACCGTTTTGATTCCTTCAATGTCGAATGCTTTTCCGGTTGCGCTTGAAGAAACTTGTCTGACGAAATTTGACGAACCTTCAAGTTCAGGATCTAAAATGGTTCCGTAGACATCTCTGATGCTGCCTAAATTAGCCGGGTTTCGGTATAACGCTGTTTCATCACTGCTAACTGCAACGCTACAACCACCCATGCCCAGTGACCTGGTGTTATTATAGAATTCAAACCACTCATTATTTGCAAATGTGTTTAAGCTACAAAGGCTAATTGTAGCAGCTAGGCTAAAAATCGTTTTTAGTTGGGCACATCTTGTACCTAATGAAATCCGTTTCATACTATCTTTATCGGTATTAATTGAAAATACCTTGAGTCAAAGTGAGACAATCGGACTATTATTCTTTATAAAATAATCAGCTTTGCGACCAAAGCCCTGATCTGTAAATCAAGATTGTGAATGGTCGTCGAGTTGTCCACACAGTAAGTAGCCAGAGGAAGTTTTTCAGCCATGGGCAGCTGCGCCTTCAACCGATCTGTTATTTGTTGTTCTGATAAACCGTTCCGTGCGCGCAACCTGGCTTTCTGCGTTTCTAAATCACACCAAATTAAGATGGTAGCATCAAACTGACTTTGCATCTTTTTTTCAAATAATAAAGGCACGTCGTAAAAACAAATTTTTTCACCTTTTTGTGAAAGTATTAACTTTGTTTTTTGCACTTCGATTTGAATCAGCGGATGCAAGATAGATTCTAATTTCAGTTTCAAAACTTCGGATTTAAAAACCAGGTCTGCTAAAGCAGATCTATTTAATAAGCCATCCGCAGAAACAACTGATGACCCGAAAGAAAACACTACTTTTTGAAAGCCTTCGTGACTTGGATCTACGACTCGTCTAGCAATTTCGTCAGCATCGATAACAGAATAACCTAGACCTTCGATCAGTTTTTTTGCTGCCGATTTTCCAGATGCAATACCTCCGGTCAGTCCTATCCATTTCAAAATCAATTCCTTTCATGTTTTCCATCAAGAATTGTCATCTTTAAACCGATATTTTGCAAGTAGGAGTACTTTATTCATGTCGTCTAAACCCGAGCAGCCATTCGAAAAATTTGGCAAATATGTGCTCTTAGAAAAAATTGCTGCCGGCGGCATGGCGGAAGTCTATTTAGCAAAGTCAGCTGTTGCTAACGGCTTGAATAAATTTGTGGCTCTTAAACGTATTTTACCACAATACTTCAGCAACGAAGAATTCATTGAAATGTTTAAAGAAGAAGCCAAAGTAGCCATCAATTTAAATCACGGGAATGTGGTTTCAATTTATGATTTTGGTATCGAGAAAAAGCAGTTTTTCTTGGTCATGGAATTTGTAGAAGGAAGAAATCTTCGTCAGATCATTAACGAGCTAAAAAAATCAAACAGAAGTTTCAGCATTGATCAGTCTATTTTTATCGTAAAAGAAGTTGCAGCTGGACTTGATCACGCGCATCGCTGTGTCGACGCAAATTCTGGCCGTCCATTGAATATCACCCACAGGGATATGAGCCCCCAAAACATCATGGTTTCTTTTGAAGGTGAAGTTAAAGTTATCGATTTCGGAATCGCAAAAGCAGAGACCGAAAAAGAAGAAACAAAAGCAGGAACATTAAAAGGCAAATTCAGTTACATGAGTCCCGAACAAGCCGATGGATTGTTGATCGATCCGCGCACTGATATTTTTGCTATTGGTATCGTTTTATGGGAGCTTCTAGCCAACGATAGACTATTTACCGGCAGCAACGAAGCCGCAATTCTTAGAAAAGTTCGTGACTGCCAAATACCTCCAATCAGAAAAGTTAACCCGTTAGTCCCACAAGAACTTGAACGAATCGTCATGAAAGCCTTAGCAAAAGATCGTAATGTGCGTTATCAGACCGCGGCCAACATGCACCGCGATTTAAATCGTTTCTTGAACATGCAATATCCGGATTTTTCTTCTCAGGACTTTAGTGTGTCATTGAAAGAATCTTTTAAAGTTCCTTATCTTGAGGCCAGAGAAAAGTTGATCGAGTACGCCAAAGCAGAAGTTGTTGTTCATGAAAACACAGCGACTTTGACAGCAACCAGCAGACCACCAGAACAAAATAAGACTGAGTCTGCCCCCGATGATCTGCCAGAGATTCCAATGCCCGCACCCATTGTGGAGCAACCGATTAAAATAAATTTAGATGGTGTTCTTGGTGCTAATATCAACAAGAGTACTCGTTCCGCTAGATCGCCGTTCAACACCGGAGCTGCCTCAAAAGCTTCGGGATCAAGAGCTGGTTCAAATTCGAACCACACCCGAGTCACTCAAGTTACTCGGGGAAATAAAACATCTCACGATCAGATGGAACTAGGCTTTAAAATTTTTGTGTTTGCACTGCTTCTGACTGCGGGCATTTGGGGATATAAAAATAATTTCAAATTTAATATGCCTGAGGCAAACCTAGCTAATTTGGGTAAGAAAAATTTGCCAAAGCCATCTGGAAAGATAGAACTTTCTGCGATTGCTTCAGTTAAAATTTCGATTTCAAGCTCTCCTAGTGGTGCTTCGATTTATATTGATGGAAAAGATACCGGAGCCACAACCCCAGCTATAGTACCCGTTACCGCTAACAAAGAAACTTTGATATCACTAAAAAAAGATGGCTATTTAACTTATGAAACCAGCCAAAAATCAAATCAAATAGGACGAGTTATGGCAACTCTTCAAACAGCTGCTCAAGCGGCCTTCGTTAATATTTATCTTTTGAATGGCGGCCCTTCGACGAAAATATATGTTAATGGCAAAGAACTTAGCGAAAAAGCACCCGTTATGAAATACACTGTATTAGCAAACGCAGATTCGATTATTCAAGCTTATAATCCAATTACAAAACAAAAAGATGAGCTTCGCCTGTTTCTAAAACCTGGTGAGAATAAAAATGTTGAATTGATTTTAGGTCGCACGCCAGAAATTCTGAAAAAATGACATTAGGTACTTGGATCATCGATTTACAAAATCGTAGTGATGGAACAGCTATCAAATACAAAGGCCATGACAGTTGGAAAAAGATTTCGTGGTCTGAATACTTAAATAAAACCATTTCTCTAGCTTCACAAATAAAAGAATTAGGATTTAAACGAAAAGAACACATTGGAATACTTTCGTCCACACGTTGGGAATGGGTCATCACCGATATGGCCATCATTGGATCTGGCATGGTAACAGTTCCACTTTACGCAAACTTAAGCGATGAGGATTTGCTTTATATCATCAATCACTCTGAAATTGCTTTGCTTATTATGGAAAATGATTCTTATTCGAAACAGATCGATCGTATCAAAGCAAAGTTTATAAAACCAGTGATCCTTAAAAAGTTCGAAGACTTTGATTTTGAACTTCAAGCAAACGACACTGAAAAAGATTTTTTTATAAACTCATGTGCAAAAATAAAACTTAGCGATGTGGCCACTTTGGTGTATACATCAGGAACCAGCGGTACCCCGAAGGGCGTGGTTATCATTCATGAATCTATTGTGTCTGAAGTGACCGAAATTTTTCAAGCCGTCGGCGTCAAGCCACATCACACCGCTTTAACATTTCTTCCTTATGCACACGTTATGGGACGCGTTGAAGTTTGGGGCAGTTGTTATATCGGTCACACCTTAGCGTTTGCAGAATCTATAGAAAAAATAAAAAATAATTTGACTGAATTAAAACCTGATTTCATCATTGCAGTCCCCAGAATATTTGAAAAATTTTATGCAGCTGTTTTAGCAAAAGTCGAAACACAGCCGTTCAAGCAAAAACTTTTTAATGAAGCTTTGCTAGTCGCAACAGAAGTAGCAAAATACCGTCAAACAAAGCAAACGATTCCTTGGCTTTTACTTTTGAAACATGAAACGCTTTGCAAACTGGCTTTTGAACCCATCAAAAAAGCCTTTGGCGGAAAACTTTTATTCGCAGTTAGTGGCGGCGCCCCACTTGCCAAAGATTTGACATCGTTCTTTTCTTTTTGCGGAATACAGATTTTGGAAGGTTACGGTTTAACCGAAACATGTGCTGCCGTAGCTATAAACACACCTTTTAATTTTCATCCAGGAACTGTGGGAAACCTTATTGGTGATGTAAAAATCAAATTTGCATCAGACGGTGAAATACTTATTAAAAGTAAAAAGTGCATGCAGGGATATTTTAAAAATCCAGAAGCAACTGCTGAAGTTCTAAAAGATGGCTACTTCGCTACTGGTGACATCGGTGAATTGACAACAACTGGGCAATTGAAAATTACGGATCGAAAAAAAGATCTTATTAAAACTGCTAATGGAAAGTATGTTGCTCCGCAAAAATTGGAAGGTCTGTTGAAACAAGAATCCCTAATTTCTCAGGTTTTAATTCACGGTGATCAGAAAAAATTTATTTCTGCAGTTATTTGTATCGAAGAAGCACAAATCAAAAGCTGGGCAGAAAATCAAAAGTTAGATTTTGAAAAAACAGAAGATCTTTACGAAAACCCTGCCTTACGCATTAGAATTCAAAAGCAAATTCAACTAACAAATGCATCTTTAGCTAGCCATGAAGCCATTAAGAAATTTGAAATTGTTGGCGACGGCTGGACCGTCGAAAATGGTTGCCTGACACCATCCTTAAAAATAAAGCGCAAGTTTTTAGAAAAAAAATACAGCAAGCTGATTGATGAAATGTATGAGTAAATCCGTTTGCACCCACCTACTTCAACTGCTTTTACTTATAAGTCTAACAACTATTTTTTAATTTTTAATAACTCACTCAAAGCATCAATATTTTTGTATATTTGTTCATAGTCTTTTGTAGTCATCGTATTTGGCCTAGGCGGCATAGTTTGAGCTTTTAGTCGCTGAAACAGGCGACTGGCTTCTGGACTGAGCGGATTAATTAAACCCTGATCAATTAATTTCTTCAAACTATCGTCACTATTTTCAGCTGAATACAAATCACTATGACAAGTCATACAATTTTTTTGTAACTGTGGATAAAGTTGTGAATAGCTTTTTTTCTGGCTTTCGGTTGGTACAAAACCAACTTTGCTGTCAGCGCTACTTTGTTGATCCGTTTTGTGGGTAAGCCCGACCGCCAAGCGAAGAATCGAATTGTTTTTGTCGTCCATGATTAACACTGTGCCATCATTTAAAATAGTTAATCCAACGGGCGCTCCCTTAGAGCGAACACCACTTAATGCAGTCCAATTATGAATTAAATTCTTAGGTTGATTGCTAGTAGGTAGGCCATTTTGATCGACATCATACATGACAACTTTTTGCCCTTGTGACCGATACCCATGCCACGATACAAGCATTTTATTTTTCAAACCAACCAAACTATCGTGTTGATAAAACACCATTCCCAATGGGGCAGTATGAGCTGGCATAAACGCAACTGGAACTGAGTATTTCGTTTTGCAGTCTTCTGGTTTTACAACTGTAGAAAAATCTTTTAAAACTTTTCCGTCTGAATAGCAATACGGCCAACCGTAGTGTTTATCTTTTTGAACGAAATTAATTTCTTCATAAGGTTGATCCTCATCAGGTAAATCAAGACTGTTTTCACCTTGCAGAAGAAAACCACTTTGCGGGTGAACAACTAACGCCAGTGAATTTCTTAACCCCCTTGCGAATGCCTCAGTTGAAATTTTATTTCCCAAAGAATCTAAATTGATTTTCCAAATACCCGCATTAACGATTTCGCTTTCAGACTGAATACACAGCTTAGTATCAGGATGAATTGTTCTGTGACCGCTGGTGCATCTATCTGACGGTGCACCAACATTAAAATAAATTTCTGTAAAATCACGGTTGGCAGCCAACTGAACTAACGGATGTTTGTTATTTAAGCCTAGGTCAGCTGTTTGATTATAAGTCTTAGCACTTACATATTCAGTTGATCTGAAAATTGATTTTCTAAATTGGCCTTCAATCATTTCTAAATCTGAATTTAATACCCACTGATTCAAATTATTTTTGGTCGGCTTAAAGCGATATATCCCGACTGGGGTTCCCACATAAACTCGCCCTTGAGGATCAACTAATAACCCATTTGGCATCGTCAGAGGTTTTTCTGGAAATAAATTTGTAAGCTGTGTTTGCTTAAACCCAGCTTTATTCACCGTTTCTTCAATGGCCCAGATAGTTCCTTGTCCGTAAGCCCATCCACCCATGTCACTGACATAGATGACATTATTTTTATCTTGAACCGCATAGCGGGGCATTCTAAGGCCTTGATTTCTACCGGCTACTAGCCCAACACATAAGCCATCAAGTGTTTGCAATTGAATACGTGGGTAACCGTCACAAAGATCCTTTTTATCCGTTAGGTATTTTGCAGGAGGCGTTAGTAAACCTGGATTTTGTTCGGGATTAGCAAAGACAACGGATGTACCAACTTGAGACACACAAAATAAGATCGATAAAAGTTTCTTCATATTTAAATTAGTTACAAACTTGAAGCCAACTCTTAGAGATTATAAAATAGCATGAAGCCCGCGTTATGTTAACACTATGAGTACCCAAGCCATAATTGTTACCTGAAATCAGTGCTGTAAAAAAGCTATTCAGTCTAAATATGTAAAAAGCACGTTTAGCGTGGCATCTATCTAGCAGTTAGCGAGTCATATGCAGTTCAAAACTGGTTTAATGTTTATTCTTATTTCACTGAGCTTGTTTGCCGCCACTGGCAACGCTGCTTTTCAATGCCAAAACTTGTTCAACGCCGATTCTATAAACCATCAAGACAGCGCAGATCAAAAGCAGTTTTTGATAAACTTCCACAAAAAACTGTACACGACGTTCATCACCAGAAATGAAGTTGTTCGATATTTTAAACATGATCTCAAAGCACTTACTGGTTACACTCAAGCCACGGGCTTTCAGCAATTTTACCAAGACTTTTACAGCCACGATCTGAATGCAAAAATGGATGCCGTGAAGGTACAGACAGAGATTGAAAATTCGCTTTTTTCGCGCAAATCATTTCATGGATCGGTCTTTTCCGGAGCCGTTTTAAAAAAAGATTATATCGATCCGCTTTCAGTTGTCGGCAAAAAATTTAATTTTGGTTATTTCCTTTCGACTTCGAAAGACAAACAGACAGCTGAAGACTTTTCGCGGATTAAGGACGCCAAAGTCACTCCGAACACCAGAAAAGTTATATTTCTCATTGAATCAAAACGCGGAAAACCGATTTCTGATATATCGCACTTTCCTAACGAAAACGAAGTTCTTTTCTCATCATCTACTGAATTCGTTGTAACAAAAATTTCTGACATAGAATTTAAAGATCAACCGCTTCGATATATTTCTTTGACCGAAGCAAATTCTAAATTATCTGAAAACTTCAACATTCAAATCAGAGATTCACTGACTGACACGCCTGCCGAATTAACCGATTGGAAAAAAGGTCTTGAATACATTTTTGCTAACTCTAGATCAATTGGTCTGAATGCTACTGAATTAAAAAAAATTCATCAAATTTCTACAGAGCATGTTTCTTTCGAAAAATCTAAAAAGCGAAGTCAGCTCTTATCTGGTGAAGCCATTTCTTCAAAATACTCAGGCCATTTTAGATCCAGCGACTCAGACTATTTTATATCAAACGGTGACCATCTTGATTCCAGCGGTCAAAGGTATTTTAAACCGAATGAAATCGAGGGCTACTTGGATAATCCATTTTTCTTCGTGCAAAATGTAAAAAAAAAATCAGAACAAATGTTTGAGGCCGATGCTCATTTTGTGGTCCCAAAGGAAATTGAAGGTATCATCAATATGGTTTTAAACGAAGGTCAAATGGCAGTTACAAAATCAGTATCCAAGCGACAATACATTTTGAATATTTTTAAACTTTATAAAGCGCTCATTTCAATTCACCCATTTAGCGATGGTAATGGCAGATCGATTCGATTATTTATTTACAGCCAACTTTTAAAAAAGAATCTACCCATCGAGTATTTTCCAACACTTAGCGAATATGAAAGTTCTGCAGCAAGGCTAGCTCAAGAATATGTCGATGGGAATCAGTTGACGTCTCAAGAGCTTAATTAAGTGCTAAATTAAAACTTATATCCCAGTGCAAATCCTGCAAACAGATTACTATTCGCCAGTAAGCCAGAAGATGTCGAAAAGATGCTAGAACCTTCCACCGAGAGCATCCAAGACTTTGAAAACCAATATTTCGTACCGAAAGTAATTTGACCGTAATTATACTGAGTCTCTTCGATAGTAAAATTCAAGGCTGAACTATTTGTTTTGATTTCCTTATTATCATTTTTTGCATGCACAAGTCGTAAGCCCATGTATGGTTCCCACTTTTCAAAAAAGTAGCTACCGATCAGGTCACCATAATAGTGACTTCCACCAATGGAAAAACCAGTTCCTACAGCACTGGCCAATGAAAAGTCATTTTCGCCACCGTTTATAAACGCATATTTAGCACGTATGCCCAAACTTAAAGATTCAAATTGAATTCCCAGATCTAAATTTTCTGTAAGACCATAATTCCACTTGAAAACAAGCCCTGCTTGTCCAGCACCACCAATCAGTTCATGGTTCGTAAAGCCAACTGTTCGAGCTGTTTCATGAAATACAAGTGGGCCTACCGCGCACGAGGTTGTAAAACTGACGAGCAATAAAAGCATGTTTATTTTTTGCATAATGAAAAACTAACATTCACTTTTTATTATGACAAGCTCAGACAGTTATGTAACGTCCTAATTTGAGACCAAACTACAGTTTGAGATTAAAAACTGAAAAAATATGTCACACTATTATTCTCCGGGGGGAGCTAAATTGAAACTACATAAAGGCAAATGGTTAGCTTTAAATTTTATTTGTCTGCTTGTGATAATTCCATTTCAGAATTGTTCGAATAAATTAGAAGGTTTTACAGCTTCATCCCAAAGTTCGACTTTAGATTCGGAGGTCCTACCCGGACCAGCAAATCCGGCGGCTTCAAGTTTTGAATTTGTTCAGACACCCTCACTTACGACATCTGAAAATTTCGCTCAGTTTGTTTTCAGAAAAAGCGGATCTAATATTCAAACTTTATCAATAAAGTGCTCTCTAGATAATGCACCACTTGCCAATTGTGTCAGCCCAGTCATCTTTGCGAATTTATCAGTTTCAAATCATCAGTTTTTAATTCACCATGAAGATGTAAACAATAATATCTCCACACTGACGTACTCTTGGACCGTCAGCGCGGCGGCGATCATTTCACCACCAGGACCAGCTACAAAAACAATTTTTATGGGTTCGGGGCATGGCGGCAGAACTCTAATGTCTTGCGATGATGGTTTGTCATGGATCAACGACCGATATGACATTGGTTCTGATCTGGGCGACCACTCGGCCTCAGCAAGTCGTGGAATGGATTCTGGAAACGGATATTTTTATGCAAATTTTGGATGGGGATACAATGGTTCACTTCGAAGATCTAGAGACGGAATAAATTGGGATATTATTCATTCTGGCACATGGGGCGGCGGAGTTGCCTTCGGTACAGATTTACTGTTTCACGGCGCTGAAGGTGGCAATTGGTTTATATCAAGTGACAATGGAGCAAACTGGATAAAAACAATTAACAGCAACATTGGAAATATCCCGGGACAATTTGATCACCCTTCCATTGTTCGACTTAACGATAAAATTTTTGTTTCCGGAAGAAATCAAAAATTGGGAGTCAGTTACGATCAAGGCAGAACATGGAATCTTGTAACTTCAGGATTATTAGGAAATACGGAAAGCAGAACTTTTGCAGAAGGAAACGGTGTGATAGTTTCTTTCAGTTATGACTTCACTATCAATCAAGGAAATGTTTCTCGTTCTTTAGACAATGGAAAAACATGGAGTGGGTCTGTTCTGGGTAAACGATGGAGCCAGATAGTTTTTAACGGTTCCCACTTCGTCGGCTGGAGCGATGGTAAAACCTGGAAAAGTTTGGATGGCCTTAACTGGACAAACACTATTATGAAAATTGATGGATTAGATGCCCCCACGGGGTGGAAAGCAGCAATACAGTACAACCCTAAATCAGGGACCTATGTTGGAATTATAAATTCTTGGGCGACAAGTAATGCAAATCAGAAAGCTTACCGCAGTAAAGATGGCATCAACTGGACAACATTGGATTCCACCAAATTCAAAGGTGGCACGATAATGCTAACGATGATTGTTGGTGAGGTCGAATCAAAGTATTGTCCTTTATAATATTCAGTCCACGACTAAGTAATTCCTTTCATCCCCGTCAAAAAGTTCTACATGCATAAAAAAAGCTAATCGATTGAGGTACACCTAAAGACCTTTATCGATTGGCTCTCATTTTGAAACACAAGCGGTTGGAATAAAAAAAGGACGTTTATGAAAACACTACTTGTGATGTACGTAGCATTGGTATTTTTGGCTTTATCAGCTTGTAAGCCAAAGGCCGAAGAGCAACAGGCGAAAGTTCCTGCACTGCCAGGCAATTGCGTTGTGAACCAGGCAAATTGCCAAACTGGTTTATACAACTCGCCAGGATACGCACCCTACAACTACAATAACAATTACGGAAACAATGTTTATGGCGGTGGTTACTACGCTTACGGCTACTCTTCTGGTTACCAATACGGTGGCTATACCAATGGTCCTTTTCAGTACCTAAACAACTCGGCTTACTTATGTAATTGTCAAAGCGGATATGTACCGACTTATAACTCTTATGCGGGCTTAGGTTGCGTGCAATCTTCAGGAAACAATTATGCCTACGCGTATTTCAGCTGGGGAGCCAACAATAACCAGTGGACAAACATACCGCAGGTTAGCAATTACCAAGGCTATTCAAATTCTGGCTGCTACAACGGAGTTGTTCAGTCTTGCCTGGTTGATCAGCCTAGCACGTGTTCTGTTGGTTATTCATGCCGTGCTGATTCCGCAAGCTCTAGATTAGGGCTTTGTTTGTCAAACTCGGGAGTTTCTTCGAATGGTAGCTACGGACCTGTCGTTCGTTAGTCTGACCGATGTTTAAACAAGGGTGTCCTGCGTAAAAAAAGCCTTAGACTTCGACACCCTGAATAGTCTTATGTTAACCTAAAACCTCATTAGAATTACGCAATACCCATTGTTTCTATTCGGAGGTTTTCATGTCGATCATTACCAACCCACTGCTTCATAAATTTGACCTAAAAGATCAAGCTTCACCGTTTAATCTGATTAAAACAGAACATTTTCTACCGGCAATTGATGCTGCCCTTGCAGAAGCTAAAAACAACATCGCTGCCATTAAAGCAAACAAAAATGTTTCGTTTGAAAATACTATTCTAGCCTTGGAATCAGCTTCAGAAAAAGTGGATACAATTTCTGGAATTTATTTTAATTTATTTTCTGCGGAAGCCAACGAAGAGCACCAAGGACTTGCACAGAAAATTTCTCCGATTCTGTCTGCATTTTCTTCGGATGTTATTTTAGATGCTGACTTATTTCAGAAAATAAAATTTGTCTATGATAACAAAGAAAATCTGAAGCTAACACCCGAGCAAAATCGCTTAACTGAAAAAATGTATCTTGATTTTGCCAGAAACGGTGCCGTTTTACCTGCTGAAAAAAAAGAAATTCTACGAAAGTTAGATCAGGATCTTTCTGTTTTAAGTCCACAGTTCTCTGAAAATGTATTAAAAGCGACAAACGCTTTTGAAATGTGGATCACCGACGCAAAGGATTTAGCTGGTCTTCCTGAAGGCATTATCGAAGCGGCTGCAATGTCTGCAGAGCAAAAAGGTAAAAAAGGTCAGTGGTTGTTTACATTGAATGCTCCGTCGCTGATACCGTTCATGACTTACTCTGAAAACCGACCACTTCGTGAAAAAATGTGGAAAGCCAGCGCCGCTAAATCTTTTGGTGGACCTTTTGATAATTCTGATCTGGTCAAGAAAATGGTGACACTGAAACATGAGCGTTCGCAGATACTGGGCTACAATACATTTGCAGATTATGTTTTAGAAGAACGTATGGCTAAAAATACGGAGACCGTTTTTACATTTTTAAAACGACTTATAGAGCCTTCAAAACTAGCTGCACAAAAAGATTTAGAAGAAGTCCAAAATTTTAGAAAAGAACTTGAAGGCACGTCTGAAATTAAACCATGGGATTTTGGTTTTTATTCTGAAAAATTAAAAGAAAAAAAATATGCTTTCAATGACGAAGAGCTTCGTCCCTATTTTAAACTAGAAAATGTCATCGAAGGCATTTTCGAGCATGCACGAAAACTATTCGGCATTACTTTCAAGCCTGTAACGGGTATCCCCGTCTATCACACTGACGTAAAAACTTTTGAAGTGATTGACCAGGCAACGGGCGATTACGTGGGATTATTTTATATGGACTTTTTTCCACGAGAAACTAAAAAAGGCGGCGCCTGGATGACAAGTTACCGCGAACAAGGTATCTGGGCTGGATCATTAAAGCGCCCACACGTAAGTATCGTTTGTAATTTTACGAAACCCACGCCAACGAAACCATCTTTGCTGACGTATGATGAAGTGCAAACGTTATTTCATGAATTTGGTCATGCCTTGCACGGCTTACTTTCAAAGTGCAATTATCGTAGCCTTTCAGGAACTAATGTTTACTGGGATTTTGTCGAGCTTCCGTCACAGATGATGGAAAATTGGACTGGAGAAAAAGAAAGTTTAGATTTATTTGCACGTCATTATGAAACGAATGAAACTATACCTGCTGAGCTTGTGCAAAAAATAAAAAAAGCAGCAAAATTTCAATCTGGTTGGATGAGCTTACGCCAGTTATCTTTTGCTTGGTTAGATATGATGTGGCACACAACAGACCCGAAACAAATTAAAGATGTGGATCAGTTTGAAACTGAAACGGATGCGTTAACTCGGTTACTTCCAAAAGAAGCAGGCACCAATAAATCTTGTAGCTTTGGGCATATTTTTGGTGGTGGCTATGCTGCCGGTTATTACTCTTACAAATGGGCTGAAGTTTTAGATGCAGATGCATTTGAATATTTCAAAGAAAAAGGATTATTCAATTCGGAAGTTGCGACCAAATTTAAGAACAGCATCTTAAGTCGTGGTGGAACAGCGCACCCGATGGATTTATACAAAGAATTTCGTGGCCGCGAACCTGATCCAAATTCTTTACTTCGCCGGGACGGACTTATTTAGATGAAAGAAAGAAAGCTCACGCTAAAAAATAATAAAAAGATTGCGATTGTTTATCGTATTCATTCGCCGTCTGCTGTTCGCTTAGCAAAAAAGCTTTCTGTACGGTTAAAAAGTAAACGCTACAAAGTTTTCACAGCACCAGAACAAAAACAAATTGCTGGCACCGAAGTATTAATCAGTTCAAATGAATTGAAAGAAATGTCTTTGGTTATTGTACTTGGCGGTGATGGTACGTATCTTCGCGCCGTGCGGTTACTACGTGGACATGCTGTTCCCATATTAGGGTTCAATATGGGATTTCTTGGTTTCTTGACGGCGCATTCTGTTGATGATGTCTACGAGACCGTCGATCTGACTCTGAAAAATAAAATGGTCGTCAATTCCAGAGCCTGTTTACAGCTTTATGTGCATTTAAAATCGGGCAAGCGAATTTCTTACGTTGCACTAAATGATATTGTCATCGAACGTGGTTCATTCTCGCAGTTAATCAGCACAGCATTGTATTTCGATGATTCATTGGTGAATCACATTAAAGCAGATGGTTTGATTATCTCTAGTCCCACAGGCTCTACGGCCTACAACTTGGCAGCTGGCGGGCCTATTTTACACCCTGATGTACAAGCATTTGTGGTGACACCAGTGGCACCGCATTCATTAACTAGTCGTTCATTAATTTTTCCAGATGACAAAAAACTGGTGTTAAAACTAAATCAATTAACCAGTGTGGCACATTTAATAGTGGATGGACAAAAAGTTTTAGAACTAGCACAAGAAGATGAAGTGCACATTTCAAGAACTGGTACAGATCATTTGATGCTTCGAAACCCAGGGCATAATTTTTTTAAATTACTTAAAGAGAAACTGAAATTTGGAGATCGCTATGTTGCAGGAACTTAAAGTATCGCAGTTTGCCATCATTGACTCACTACATATCGAATTTCAAAAAGGTTTAAATATTCTTTCTGGCGAAACCGGATCTGGCAAGTCTGTGCTGTTAAAAAGTTTAGGTCTGTTAATGGGAGAAAAAGCATCGCCCGATATCATTCGCACAGGTTCACAGCAAGCTGTTGTCGAAGGTTCCTTTAATTTAGTCAAACGTCCGGACATCAGAAAAAAACTGCTACAAGCCGGAATCGACTGTGACGAAGATCAACTCATTGTTCGCCGTGTGATCGCTACCGGTGATAAATCTAAGGTTTATTTAAATGGCAGCCTAAGCACAGTCAATCAACTTCGCGAAGTCGTTGCACCCATGATCGAAGTCACGGGTCCGAATGCGCCACTGATTGAAATGACAGGTCAGCACGATAACCGAAATTTGTTATCAAAGTCTTATCACTTGGATCTGTTAGACCAGTACGCTGGCCACTGGGATAAAAGAAAGTCATTTGAAGAAAAATACCAGGGTCTGCACGCACTACGAACTGAAATTATTGAATTCGAAAAACAATCTTTAAATAAATCACAACGCCTAGACTTTCTTAAATTTCAATATCAAGAAATCACTAAAGTGAATTTGGATCCTGCTTTGGATGCAACTCTCGAGGAAGATATTAAGCAAATGAAGGGCTCACACCGAATCTTGCAATTCGTAGATCAATGCGAAAGTCTTATTTTTTCTGATGAAGATTCAATTTCTACTCGACTCAAGACTATCCAGAAAAAAGCCATGGATATTTCTGTGGTGGCACCGCAAATTGCTGAAAAAGTAATAAAAGCACAAGAAGCTCAGACCCTATTGGACGATTTGGTTTTTGAACTGCGCCAAGATCTTAAAAAAATTAACGTCGATGCTGAGGTCTTAGAGGAAAAAGAAAATCGTTTAAGCTCTATTCGGAAATTACAAAAAAAGTATGGTTCAGATTTAAATTTAATCGTAGCTGAAGTAGAGAAAATGAAAGATGAAATCTTGACTCTAGAAAATTCGGATGACCATGTTCTAAAATTAAAAAAACAAGCTTCGCAGTTAGAATTAGATTTAAAAAAGAAAGCCGAAGAGTTGCATCAAGCAAGAACACTTTCTGCAACAAAGCTGGTTGCCGCAGTTAACAAAGAACTTTTAGATTTGAATATGAAGGGTGTTACTTTTGACATTCAAAACAACAAGCTGGATCAATTAACAACTACCGGATTAAGCGATGTCGAATATCTTTGTCAGATTTCAGCAAAAGATTTAAAGCGACCAATCGCGAAAGTAGCGTCTGGCGGAGAGCTATCCCGAATTCTATTATCTTTGAAAAAGTGTGTTGGACAGTCTGACTTTCCACGCACTTATCTTTTCGATGAAGTTGATACAGGCGTTTCTGGAACAACCGCTGAAAAAGTTGGGCGCAAACTAAAATCAATAGCTAAAGGGCAACAAGTTATTTGTGTGACTCATTTGCCGCAAGTTGCTGCTTGTGGTGATGTTCATTACTCGATTAATAAATCGATGAAAAAAGATTCTGTCTCAATGGATGTTGTAGAACTGGTTAAGAAAACGCGCGTTGAAGAAATCGCTAGACTTATCTCTGGAGAAAAGATTACTAAAACTTCATTGGCACATGCAGAGCAGTTATTAAGTGACAGCTTATAGCTGAGTGATTGACAGTCTTTAATAGTATAGTAGGCGGCCTTTAGACTAGCTAGTCTTGCTTGTCGGAACTGCATCTAGCATCCTAGAGGCAGGAGACATTGACATGAAACCTTATCGTTTTTTATTTCTTACTTTCGTTTTTATCTTTTCATTGTTTGCATTGCCAGATTCTGTTTTAGCATTGCCTAAAAAACGAGGTGGCAAAGGCGCATTTGCTGGTGGTTCTTTTTCAATGGGTCTAGGAGTCTCTTTGTTAACTGCAGAGCAAAACGGGTTAAATAATTTAATTCGTGCAGCGAAGGCTCAACCAGGTCTGAATGTATCAACAGGCGATCTAAGCTCTGGCTATGAATTAAGTGGCCAGTTTACCTTTAGATTTTCAAATGGCTTAGTGGCCCTTCAGCTTCGCCCCGGTTATTTCACGCAGTCAGCGACGGGGTCAGGTACTGACGGAAATTACGATTATAAATTAACGGGCTTTTCTTTATTTCCTTTATTTAGAATTATCCCTTTAAGTAACGATATTATTGATTTTTACCTTCAAGCCGGCATCGGCTATGGAAAATTGGACGGCGAAATTACCAATGGTCCAAGAAATTCAAGTTTCAGTGGATCTGGCTTTGGAATGCAAGTTGGCTTGGGCGCAGATTTTTGTCTTTTACCGGAACATTGTGTCGGTATAGAGGGGAACTATCGATATCTACCGTTATCTCGAAATATTGTAAAAAATGGATCTGCTTTACCTCCTTACGGCGCGACACAGTCTATTCCGAATCGAGAGTTAGAAGATGCTGACGGAAATGACGTTGCAACTTCGATGTCAGGTATTTCAGGCGCGCTGAATTATACATTTAATTTCTAATAAATTATTCGAAAACTTTTAGATTAAATCAACGACCTCAAAAAGGTCGTTTTTTAATTTTAAGGCTTGGGGTTTTTCTAACCAGGTACCCAAATTGATCGAGGTTACTTTTTTAGAACCCACCTGAAACATATACTGATCGCGAATGTGCATATGGCCTGTCACAATAAGATCGAAGGGTTTTTCTGAAAAAGCCTTATGAGCATAGGCTCTGATTTGTGTTATCACCTTTTCTGAATTTTTTTGCGCGTAGGATCCCGTGCGTTTTCTGCTTTTTTCGCTAAGCCGTTCACCGATGGGTTTCCAAAACCAGCTTGGAAGAATGTGAGCAAATATTTCGATCCAGGGTTGTCGAACGAATGCGCGATATTTATGGTATTTTGTGTCATCTGGATTTATAAAATCACCGTGCTCTAGGCGTACATCTAAATTTCCAATTTTAAAATAAAATTCGTTTTCGTAAACTGGAATGTTTAATTTTTTCGTCCAGAAAACATCCACATGAAAGTCATGATTCCCTTCAAAATAGAAAATTTCGCCGCCGGATAATTTAAATTTTTCAATTTGTTGAATTAAGACATGGTACTGGCGTTTAAAAGCTGGACCGTTTGAAATCCAAAAATCAAAGATATCACCTAAAAAGAAAAGCTGATGTTCTTTTGGATTTTCATTTAGCATAAACAAAAAACGTAGCAGGATTTCTCCGCTACGTTCGTTGATTTTTTTTAAATGAATATCTGAAACAAACCAGGACGTCACAGTCTATTTATTTTATGACTGCTGAGTATCTTGGTTTTGTTTGCGTCTGATGAATGCAGGAACTTCCAAAATATCACGCGCCATCTTGCGGGCTTCTTCGATTTGTTTGCCTTCATCCATCATCGTCAACTGCTCTGGATGAGCACTTTTTTCATTTGTCATTGGCAGACCAGATTGTGATTCGCGAAATGCTTTCGCTTTTGCCAACAACATATCCCTAGCAATTTGTGAATTTGAACTCGTCGCAGCGATTGGAGAAACTTCCGTTGAAATTTCCAAGTTCATATCATGATTCAGAATTGGCGAATTCGTGATTTCTATTTTTGTTGTAGCAACTTCATTCGTGAAAGACTTTACGGTCTCTTGTACGTTATTAATTGCTGGGAAATGTGGTGCTGCGAACTGTGGCGGCGGCGCCATAATTGGCTGCGGCTGAAACTGTTGTGGCATTTGTGGTGCTTGCATCGTTTGCGGCTGAGCTGGCTGACCAAACTGCGGATTAAAATTCTGATTAAAATTATGTTGAAACTGTTGATTCATCATAGCTTGCTGTTGCGCCAACTGGTGATTTAGCTGGTGATTTGGCTGTGGGTTCAACTGCTGACTTGTGTTCACTTGTTGAGACATCATTGGCATATCAAACATAATTGATGGAGATGAATTCAAAAAGCTTTGCATTGAATTCATATTCGGAAGTCCCATGATTTTATCTTCACGTGCAAAGCCAGTTGCAATAACCGTTACACGCACTTCATCTATTAGATCCGGATCGATAACCGCTCCAAAAATAATTTCTGCGTCTTCACTGGCAGCTTCAGTAATCAGCGTAGAAGCTTCATTCACTTCATATAACGATAAATCTGAACCACCTGTAACATTAATGATAATGCCTGTTGCTCCGTCGATTTTTACATTTTCTAAAAGTGGCGACGATATTGCTTGAGTAGCAGCTTCAATGGCACGGTTTTCACCTTTTGCCGAACCGGTACCCATTAACGCTAAACCTTTGTTAGCCATAACTGTGCGAATATCTGCAAAATCTAAATTGATTAATCCACGAATGTTAATCAGATCGGAAATGCCTTTCACAGCTTGCAATAAAACTTCATCTGCTTTTTTGAAAGTATCTATTAGCGGAGTTTTCTCTGCTGATATTGTTAAAAGTTTTTGATTTGGAATTACAATCAACGCATCGACATTGTCTTTTAGTTCGCTAAGACCAGCCTCAGCATGCTTCGTGCGCTTCTTACCTTCAAAAGAAAAAGGCTTTGTTACCACACCGATTGTTAAAGCACCTAATTCACGAGCAATTTTTGCAACGATGGGCGCCCCGCCTGTTCCTGTTCCACCGCCCATACCAGCAGTAACAAAAACCATGTCAGAACCTTTTAGTTGCTCAACAATTTGATTATAAGATTCAATAGCACTTCGGCGACCGACATCTGGATTTGCGCCTGCGCCCAAACCTTTTGTTAAGTCAGCACCCAACTGAATTTTTTGGCCAGCTTTACTTGAGTTTAATGCTTGAATGTCTGTGTTTGCGACGACGAAATCAACACCGTCCATACCGCCTTCGATCATTGTAGTTACTGCATTGCTGCCGCCACCACCAACACCAACAACTTTAATATTAGCCCCGATATTTACATTTTCTTCTAGTTCAAACATATATTCCCTCCGTAGCGATAAAATTTTGACCCGCTCCGCAGGCCGTTTAAAAAATTAAAATAAATCGTTAAAAAACTTTTTCACTTTCAAGGTGATTCCGTCTAATGAACCGTTCATCTGCGCAGAAAACAAAGGCTGTGATTCTTTGCGGATATAGAAATCTTTACGAATATCTAAGGCGTAAACCTGCAAACCAATTGCAGTAGCAAATTCGCCACCTTTGACGACGTCTTTTAAACCACCCACAATTTTTGGGTAACCACGGCGCACCGGAATATCAAAAACAAATTCACCCATTTCTACTAGTCCATCAAGACCGCTGGTACCGCCGGTAAGAACAACACCAGAGCCTAGCATCGGTTGCAAACCACTCATACGAATGTCGTTGGCAATCATATTCAAACATTCTTCAGCACGCGCTTCTAATATATGTGATAATTCTTTTCGAGCTAGCGTTCTTGATTTGCGACCGCCAACACCTTCAACGTCCACAATTTCTTCATCAGATACTAAAGTTGCAACAGCACAGCCGTGCTTTCTCTTCAGAATCTCGGCAGAGACTTGCGGAGTACGCAGGCCAACAGCCACGTCATGAGTGAAATGTGACCCACCAACTGGTATAACAGACGTGTGCGCAACACTGCCGTTGACAAAATAAATTAATTTACTAGAACCGCCACCGATATCGACAAGACACACACCAAGATTTTTTTCATCAGATGATAATACAGCAGTGCTAGCAGCGACTTGATCCAAAACAAGACCAGCTACTTTGAAACCTGCTTTTTCAATGCACTTATAAATATTAGCTAAAGCCGATTGCGTTGCAGTCACAATATGAACGTTGGCCTCTAAGCGAACACCAGACATACCGATCGGATCAGAAATTCCGTCTTGTGCATCAATTTTGTATTCACGAGGAATAACATGAATGACAGTACGATCTGCAGGAACAATAACAGCTTTCGCTGCTTCAATCACACGTTCAATATCTTGTACTCCGACCTCTTTATTTTTGATGGCAACCATGCCTTTAGAATCAAATGAATGAATGTGTGAACCACTGACAGAAATCCAAACTTCAGAAGTAGAGTACCCTGACATCAACTCGGCTTCTTCTTTAGCTTTGCGAATAGATTCTGTCGTCGTTTCAATATTGACAACAACACCTTGTTTTAAACCAGCATTTGGAGCTGTTCCAACGCCAACAACTTCAATTTCGCCATCAGAATTTACGGTGCTGTAAACCAATTTTACAGAGGCAGAACCGATATCAAGACTAGCTAGAATTGGACCACTTTTGATAGAGTTATTGAAAGAATTCTTTTGAGAAGCACTCATCCGTAAGTCCTTTAGACTATTAAAGTCTTTGGTAAAATCCTTATGCCGATTTGAACTCAAATAAATATCCTTGTTGCCGTTACATGTAGATCATCGTGTTGCAAACCAAAAGAACAAATGTCATCCAGACTGATGTCCCTATGACCAAAGCTTAGGTTTCTTAATGCAACCTGACAAGAACTTTTTTTGATAGGTTTGCGTCTATGACGCGCGCCTT
>JAYTPC010000156.1:0-1575 GCA_043747425.1 Bdellovibrionales bacterium | reverse complement strand
GACTTACTCAGTTAAGTCCAATTCATTTTAATCATGACCTTTTAAAAAACTATGTCACAAATTAATATAATTTTACCGGATAAATCGGTACGTACATTCGATCATGAACCCACAGCTTTAGAAGTTGCAGCTAGCATAGGACCTCGTTTAGCTAAAGACACTTTAGGTGCAAAAATCAATGGTGCTTTAACTGTTACTGATTTTAGACACCCCTTAAAAGACGGATCACTGTTAGAGCTAATCACGACAAAATCACCACAAGCTATTGAAGTTGTTCGTCATTCAGCAGCTCACTTAATGGCGCAAGCAGTTCAACAAATTTGGCCCGAAGTAAAAGTAACGATTGGTCCAGTCATTGAGAACGGATTTTTCTACGACTTCGATTCGCCATTTCATTTTACCGAAGAGCACTTTGAAAAAATTGAAAAAAAGATGGAAGAGATCGTTAAGAAAGATCTTCCGTTAGTTCGTGAACAGTGGCCGATCGAAAAAGCGATCGAGACTTTCAAAAAGATGAACGAGCGCTTCAAAGTTGAATTGATCGAAGACCTAGCTAAAAAAGGCGAAACGGTTGTAGGTATTTACCATCAAGGTGACTGGTTTGATCTATGCCGTGGGCCGCACGTGCAAAGCACAGGTCAGTTAAAAGCTGTAAAATTAATGTCTGTTGCTGGTGCTTATTGGCGCGGAGATGAAAAAAACCCAATGCTTCAGCGAATTTACGCAACTGCCTTTCAAGACAAAAAAGATTTAGATGCTTATTTAGTCCAGCTGGAAGAAGCAAAAAAGCGCGATCACCGAAAATTAGGTAAAGAGTTAGGTCTATTCATGTTTCATGAATTAGCGCCGGCTTCGCCATTTTTCACAGGTCGAGGTACCACTATTTACAATGAATTGACGAAATACATTCGTGAACTTTATTTTGAATACAATTACGAAGAAGTCATCACGCCACAAGTTTTTGATGTGCAGTTGTTTCACACGTCTGGGCACTATAAAAACTATAAAGATAACATGTACTTCACGACACAAGATGAACGTGAAAATGCACTTAAACCCATGAACTGTCCGTCGCACTGTTTACTTTTTGGCGCCGAAAAACATTCTTACCGGGAACTTCCATTACGTATGGCCGATTTCGGAAGACTTCATCGTTATGAAAAATCAGGTTCACTGCACGGGTTATCTCGCGTGCGCACATTTTGTCAGGACGACGCCCACATTTTTTGTACGATGGATCAGATCAAAGCTGAAATCGTGCGTTTTATAGAACTTTTAAATAAAATTTATAGCACGCTTGGAATGCCTAATTACAATATCCAATTAGCAACTAGACCTGAAAACAGAATGGGTTCTGATGACGTGTGGGATCGTTCTGAAAAAGCGTTAGCAGAAGCACTGACTGAATTAAAAATTCCATTTCAATTTTTACCTGGCGAAGGGGCTTTTTATGGTCCCAAATTAGAAATGCATTTCGTTGACGCCATTGGCAGGTCTTGGCAAACGGGCACTATTCAGGTTGATTTCAATTTACCAGAAGCTTTTGATTTAAAATACACTGGTGAAGACAACAAA
>JAYTPC010000155.1:0-1383 GCA_043747425.1 Bdellovibrionales bacterium | reverse complement strand
GCCTGCGGTATAAAATGCACTCACTTGCTAACGAGAGTTACATCCGCAAGACGCACAAAAACGTACTGTCTTCGCAGATGTGCCGCGTTATCGCATCGTGAATTGCATTTTATAGGAGTTTTGATGGCGATACCAAAATTAGGAAAAATGGTTCGGTTAGAATCAATCAAAGAGGTTTGGAATCATGAAGCAACGTCATTTACACCATGGCTAGCTGAAGAAGACAATATTCAGTTAGTTGCCGATGCTATCGGTCTTGATGAGTTGGTTGTTGAAGCTTTAGAAAAAAATGTTGGACCATTCCGAGCAGACATCTTATGCAAAGACCCATCCAGTGACCGTTTTGTTTTAATTGAAAATCAACTCGAGAAAACAGACCATAGTCATTTGGGTCAAATTTTGACTTATGCAGCTGGACTAGGTGCTTGTACTATTGTGTGGATTGCAAAAAGCTTTACCAGTGAACATCGAGCTACATTAGATTGGCTGAATGAGATAACAGACGAAAAGTTTAATTTTTTTGGTTTAGAAATTGAGTTGTGGCGTATTGGTAATTCTGAAATTGCTGCAAATTTCAATGTTGTATCTGAGCCCAATCAGTGGACGAGAGATATTCAAAGTGCCGCTAAAGAAATTGAATCCTCCCAACACACCCCAAGAGATTTACTTTTAAGAGAGTTCTGGACGGCTTTGAAAGCCGATATGGAGTTTAATAAAAGTAAAGTAAAGACACAAAAGCCATTACCACAAAGCTGGACTAATATAGCGCTAGGTAAATCAGGTATTTATTTGGTTGCTGTAGCTAGAGTAAAAAAAGAAAGTATGGGGGTTCACGTCGTCATAAATGGGGCAAATCGCAAAACATTTTATGATGAATTATTTTCTCAGAAAAAAGCTATCGAAGATGAAATAGGTATAGAGCTACAATGGCTTGAGATGCCAGAAAAAATGGAAAGTCACATTAAGCTTAACAAAGAGAATGTTGACGTAATTAATAAACAATCGTGGCCTCAACATATTGCATGGATGAGAGAAACGATAGAAAATTTTCATCGAGTATTTTCTACAAGAGTAAGAAATTTATCTATAAATCCTGAAGACTCTTAAAGATGCCACTCACCGAAATTAATCACGTTAATTTTCGTACCGACCTCGAGACGATGCTTAAGCTTCGCGATTTTTATTGCGATGTTTTAATGCTCACCGCTGCAAAATACAGCAGCTAAATACGGCTGTTAGGCTTTAGCTAGCTCATCCCTACAATCAGCAAACGCTTTAATCGCAGCATCTAAATCTTCAGTGGTATGTGCGGCAGAAATCTGTGTGCGGATTCTCGCTTTGCCTTTTGCAACCACAGGGAAGAAAAAGCCAATCGCATAAACG
>JAYTPC010000154.1:0-3380 GCA_043747425.1 Bdellovibrionales bacterium | reverse complement strand
TCATTTTTCCGATGATCTGTTGTGGTTACCTTATGTCGTTAGTTTCTATATTGAAACCACGGGTGATCATAAGATCTTGAACGAGAAAATTCATTTCCTAGAGTCTGACCCTATTCCTGAAGACCGCGAAGACATTTACATGGAACCAAAAATCAGCAGTGAAATCGAAACAATTTATGAACACTGTGTCCGTGCCATCGATCACAGTCTGAAAGTGGGTCAGCACGGAATCCCACTTATAGGCTCGGGCGACTGGAACGATGGAATGAACCGCGTTGGCCACGCAGGAAAAGGCGAAAGCGTTTGGATGGCTTGGTTTCTAGGATCAGTGTTAGAAAAATTTTTGCCTTTGTGTGAAACTAATAACGATATTTCACGCATTTTGAAATATAAAACTCATTTAGCAGATTTGAAAACAGCAGTAGAAAAAGAAGCATGGGATGGAAATTGGTACACACGTGCTTTTTATGACGACGGTTCACCACTTGGCTCAAATAAAAACAGCGAATGTAAGATTGATTCATTGGTTCAGTCTTGGGCTGCGATTTCAAAGCTTGGAAACCCCGAGCGCACGAAGATGGCCATGCAAGCGGTTGATGAACATCTTGTAGATCGAAATGCCAAACTGATTCGTTTATTCACGCCAGCATTCGATAAGACACCGCAAGATCCGGGTTACATAAAAGGATATTTGCCTGGTGTTCGCGAAAATGGTGGTCAGTACACACATGCTGCGATTTGGGTTGCCATAGCTAATGCATCCATCGGTCAAGGCGACAAAGCTATAGAATTATTAAGGATGCTAAATCCAATACTTCATTCAAATTCAGTTGATGCCGTTCATATATATAAAGTCGAGCCCTATGTCATTTCTGCCGATGTTTATGCGGCCCAGCCCTATGTGGGACGCGGTGGCTGGTCTTGGTACACGGGTTCGTCAGGATGGTATTACCGTGCGTTTATCGAATCGATTTTAGGTATTCAACTGCGTGGTAAATCACTCAGTTTTAATCCTTGCGCAGCAGCAAGTCTGCCACGATTTGAAGCTAGCTATCAGTTCCATTCAAGTATTTACGAAATTTCATTTGAAAATAAAATGGCGAAAGTGGGATTGTCGGCATCGAAACAAATTCAAATCTTTGTCGATGGAATATTGCAAAAGGGAAATAAATTAGAACTTACTGATGATGGTCAGACGTATCAAGTGAGTGTGCTTTTAACTGAAGCGAATAGTTATCCCGAAGTCGCGACAGACTTTTTTCAAAAGTAATTAAATTAATGCTTTCATAGAAATCAACAACTGAATCTTCGCCCGGGTTTTTCAAAACCAGAGCTTGAGTTAAGATTTCGTTCGACTGAGAAAATTTGTTTTCTGAATTAAACATTTCCATATAATCTCCATTTTACTCTATAAGTTGTATGAATCGCTGCAATTTAAGTACCTTGAAGATTATTTCGGCACACGGAATGCTGTTACTCTTCAATTGAATGTCCGGTGGATGTCTAGCTCACGTTAAACGAAGTCATTCTGCGCTTGGGGCAAATTGTCCGACTTAAAAAGAAACTACAGGAGCAAAAATAATTTAAATTAAATTAAAAAAAAAGCAGTGAACAAAATAACAAATTACAAAAGGAGAGTTTATGAAAGACAGAATTATTAAATCAGTAGCGGACTTAATACTAATGGGGTTTTTATCAGGGACTGTTGCTTTCGCACAAAATGAAGGCATGAATATGGAATATATGGGCGGAATGAAAATGGAAGAAATGAAAACAATGAAAGAGGACTGCATGACAAAAAATAAAAATGGTAAAATGTGTGATAAACAGATGATGAACAAATGCCAAACGAAAATGTCTAAAGACGACTGCAAAAAAATGATGAATCATGCCATGAGTCCATCTACAGAAAAAAAAAATAACTAATAAGAAGAGGTTTAAATTGAAAACAATAAATTTACTGATAGCACTTGCTTTCGCCATCGGCTTTTCAGGCTGCGCACACAGTCTTATGCGCGGCACAGTCGCTATGAAAATAAGCGAGGATGAAGCACACGTATGTCTTGGGAAAGGAGAAGTAAAAACAGGCGACCGAGTTAATATTTTTAAAAATGTTTGCGCTAACAAGGGCGGAAGTGATCTCATGAACGGAACTGCTGAAACTTGTGAAATAAAGCAGCTCGGAATGGGCACTGTTAAAAATATTCTTAATGACCACTATTCAGTCGTTAAATTTGATCCTGGAGTTCAATTTGAAGAAGGAACTTTGGTCGAACGAAAATAGAATCTATTAACAAATCAGGATCTTGTTCCTGATTTGTTTGATGTTTTCATTAAAACCACTCTTTGCGAAGCGTCGGATAAGCGTCACTTTTTTTACTAAGTTAAAAAAAATCTAGCTACAGAAAATAAACCACCTATAATGATGACCCCTTATAAATGTTACGGATATTTTGTTAATCTTTTAATTTATGCTATTCTGCTGTCTACATAAATGACAGAAGTTATAGAATTTTGTTTGCAAGAATATAGCCATGAAAAAGCAGATCTACCTTTTCATCAAACCGATTATTTCGTTGATTTTTTCCTGCACAATTTCAGGATCACGGCTTTTGATGGCATCTTTCACACAATGTTTCATATGGCTCTCGACGATGCTGGCTTCCAAACTTCGCAAAGCCGATCGTATCGCTTTTATTTGCATTATTATTTCGGGGCAGTAACGTTGATCCAATATCATGCGCTCTACGCCCTCAACCTGACCCTTAATTCGGCTTAGGCGTCGAAGCTCAGCACCATGATCATGTGCCTGCTTGATAGTTTTGGTCTTTTTTTCTTTTTTGCTTTTTAGTTTTGCAGTAAAAACCATGCAGCCTCCTGCAGCAATAGTTAATACCCCCAGCCGGTATTGTCAAGTTTGGTCAACGAACTTAAATATACTGAGTCAGACAGATTCAAACATTGACTGCCAAATGTATAAAGCTTATTTAATACCCTAGCAGGGTATATTAATTTTCTTTCAAAATAGGATGGTTATGAATAACAATTCCTTAATTACTACATTTATTGTTTTGCTCAATCCACTTTTTGTATTTGCTCACGGAGAAGATAAGGCTGGACCCAATGGCGGCTTTATTCGTATGCCAGGCGCTTATCACACAGAACTCGTTCCTGATGGTAAAAACAAACTGAAGGTTTACTTGCTCGATTTGCAGTGGAAAAATCCGTCGCTAATGAAATCTAAAGTTGGTATTTCTTACACTGGAAAAAGTAAAGAGCCTGCAACTTGTAAACCAGAACAAAATTTTTATTTATGCAGTTTTCCAGAATCAGTTGATTTGACAGCAAAAGGAAACCTCAAAGTTTCTTCTCAGCGTGAA
>JAYTPC010000153.1:0-4300 GCA_043747425.1 Bdellovibrionales bacterium | reverse complement strand
ATTGTTTAGACATATTTTCTTAATTTAAGGTTGTTAGTTTCAAAATCAAATATTAGTCTCATTTTTGATGAAACTGCAGCAGTTATTTTCATTTTTTGGCACAAGCTTTGACGAAATTTATGATTGTGAAGTCAGTGGCATTTTTTTTGATGCACGCCAAGTCACCAAGGGCGGCGTTTTTACTGCGGTCAGGGGCGCTAAAACAGACGGCCACCAGTTTATAGCAGAGGCCATTGCCAATGGTGCTGTAGCTCTAGTTGTTGAAAACAAAAGCAGTGTGCCCGCAGAATTTCTAAAACCTATCTTAGAAGTCGCTGATACTCGAAAAGCGCTGGATCAGCTGGCTGCAAAATTTTATGATTTTCCGTCGAACAAGCTTTTCTGTTTCGGTGTCACTGGCACTAATGGAAAGACGTCGATTACTTATATTCTAGAGCACATATTAAATGCGAACCAAAAAATCACTGGTGTGATGGGAACTGTGAATCACCGCGTCCTAAATCAAATATGGTATTCTGAGATGACAACACCGGATCAAGTGATGGTGCAAAAAAGATTAAGCGAGTTTTTAAACTGTAATGCCATTTGTGCAGCACTTGAAGTTTCTTCTCATGCCTTAGATCAAAAAAGAGCTGACAGCGTGCAGTTCAACACGGTAATTTTTACGAACTTAACTTTAGATCATCTAGATTACCATCCAAACATGCAGCATTATTTTTCCGCAAAACAAAGACTGTTTACGGATTTACTTTGGTCATCAAATAAAAAACCGCAGTTTGCAATTGTTAACACCGACGATTCTTACGGGCGAAAATTAAAGGTAGCAGACAGCGCCATCGTTTGGACTTACGGACAAAAAGAGTCGGACTTTCAATTTAAAATTCTGAAAATGAATTATTCAGAAACTGAATTCGAATTAAAAACTCCGATTGAATCGATAATTATGACGGTCCCATTGTCGGGTGTGCATATGATTTACAACTGCGTTGCTAGCTGTATCGGCGCATTAACGGCTGGAATTTCTTTAGAGCAGTCAGCAGAAAGTTTAAAGAATTTTGCCGGCGTTCCTGGGCGTTTGCAGTTGGTCAATTCAAAATCCAAAAAAACAGTATTTGTTGATTATGCTCACACGCCAGATGCACTGGATAATGTGTTAACCTCTTTGGTTACAGTCCGGAAGTTTATTAATGTCAGCAGTAAATTGATCGTCGTTTTTGGATGTGGCGGAGACCGCGACAAAAGTAAACGACCGTTGATGGCTGAGGCTGTAGCTAAGCATGCTGATTTTGTTTTTATAACTTCAGACAATCCACGTACCGAAAATGCAGTATCGATTATCGATCAAATCGTGATGGGACTACCAATGAATTTTAAAAACTATCGGGCGCTAGAAAACCGTGAAGATTCGATCCAAGAAGCTATTTCCTTGGCTGCACCCGGTGACGTCGTATTGATTGCTGGAAAAGGACACGAAGATTATCAGATCATCGGCACACAGAAAATTCGCTTTAGTGACGTTGAAATAGCTCAAAAATACTTGAAGGATTCTCAATGAAGTGGCAATTAAAAGACATTGTAAATTGGACGAACGGAAAATTAATTTCTGAGAACGAAACCGCTTTTGATGTTATTGGTACAGACACACGGAAAGATTTGTCGGGACAAATCTTTTTTGCGCTAAAAGGTGAAAATTACGATGCCCACGATTACTTGGATCAGGCCGTGAATGCGGGCGCTACTGCTTTGTTGGTCCATCGGCTAGATCCTAAATTTGAAAATTTAAAATCGAAAGTCAGTATTATTTTGGTGGATGACACGCTGACAGCCATGCAAAATTTTGCACAGAAATACCGGCATACTTTAAAGACTACAGTTATTGCCATTACCGGATCTAACGGGAAAACCACCACAAAAGAATTCACAGCACAGATTTTAAGTTCGTATAAAAAGACTCACTACAGCCAAGGAAGTTTCAACAATCATTGGGGTGTGCCAATGACGTTACTTCAGATTCAGCCCGATACAGAATTTGCTGTCGTTGAAATGGGTATGAATCATGCCGGCGAAATATCGAAACTGGTGCAAATTGCTGATCCAGATATTGTGGTCTGCACTATGGTCGGGACTGCTCATTTGGGAATGTTGGGATCGCTGGCCAATATTGCCAAAGCCAAAAGTGAAATTTATATGGATTCCAGAGAAAGCACCATCCGCATTTTTAATCAAGATCAGGATTGGACTTTTGATATGATGTATCCAGTATCAAAAAAATTTCCAGCTTCTAGAATGCTTTCTTTTTCGGAAAAAAATGACAAAGCAGATGTTTTTTTTCACATTGACGAGCTGTCTACGAAGCAAATGAAAATTTCTGGTTCCATAGCAGGACAGCTAGGTGCTGCGGCGGTACCACTTTTTGGAAAGCAAAATCTTACAAATTTAATGGCAGCTGCAACAATTGCTTATTTGTGCAAAGTCCCTGTAGAAAAAATTTGGAAAGCTTTAGAAAGTTGCCAAACAGCATGGGGGCGCAATCAATTTATTCAGTCTAAGACCGGAGCAGAAATTTTATTTGATGGCTACAACGCGAATCCTGATAGCATGTTGGCACTTTTGCAGAACGTACCGCTACTAAAAGTAACCGGTAAAAAAATTGGTGTCTTTGGGCAAATGAAAGAGCTGGGTTCTGAATCTGCAAGTGCTCATCAAAAATTAGGTCAGATGGTTGGTGAAGCCGGATTTCAGGAAATTTATTTTATCGGTGAAGATTATAAATATTTCTCGGCGGGTTTAGCGCAAACTCGCCATGACGGCCCCACATACATAGCTTACGAATTTTCTGCAGACCTGGGTTTAAAATTGCATAAAACTTTGAGTCCTGGCGACGTCGTTGTTATCAAGGGATCGCGTGGTGCAAAGACCGAAAATTTTGTTGAAGCGATCGAACCAATTGATTGGATAAAAAAATAAATTAATTAGTACAGCCGATCAAGTTTCACGGAATATTTTCCCGGAGCGTAGTTCGCCAATCGATCCTTGTACAATGCTTCATAATATTTCTCAGAATTCGCTGCTGATGCAAACGGGAAAATAGCGATTCCTCCACGTGGAGTGAATTCACCAATGACTTCGATGTATTTTGGTTTCATCAAGCGGACTAAATCATTACAAATGGTCTGAATGCAGTCTTCGTGAAAATCACCATGATTTCGAAAACCAAATAAATACATTTTCAAAGATTTACTTTCGACCATTTTTTTATCAGCTATGTAGTTAATGAATATTTTAGCAAAATCAGGTTGGTTTGTTTTGGGACAAAGTGAAGTGAATTCAGTGCAAATAAAAGTTGTCCACGCCGTATTTTTTGGATTTTTATTATCAAAAGCTTCTAAAATTTTTTCCGAATATGTGGCTGGATAATTTGTGTTGGTTTGTCCCAAAGAAAAGTTTTTAAGTTCTTTTGTTGTTCGTTTTCTTTCATTTTTCATAGGTTTTAATTTGCTTCTGTTGTTAGAAAAAATCAAGTTATTACATGTACTTACAATATTTCTCTTGATATTTTCTGCGAGAACGTGCTAGAACTCTACAAATGGTTTATCAATGGCTTTATTCTCTTGCTGACGACGTGTCGGCGTTCAATGTATTTCGCTATATCACTGTCAGAACTTTTATATCTTTTTTTACAGGATTTTTCCTTTGTTTGATCTGGGGACCAAAGTTTATTCAAAGATTAAAAGAAAAGCATTTCGGCCAAAGCATTCGAGACGACGGACCTAAGACACATCAAAAAAAAGCTGGCACGCCGACCATGGGTGGCTGGCTTATTTTATTAAGCACTTTAATTCCGCTTTTGTTGTGGATCGATATCACGAACCCGTTGGTGATAAGCGCTGTTGTTATAACTTGGGGTTTCGGCGTGATTGGCTATATGGACGATTACCTGAAAGTTTCTAAAAAAAATAGCAAGGGTTTGTCAGGGAAGTTTCGCTTGGGCGCTGAGTTTCTAGTTGCTGGTATTACTTTGTTGATTTTGATTCAATATTTTGAATTGAGCACGATTGTAACTGTGCCGTTTGCAAAGCACCTGGCGTTGGACCTTGGACTTTATTATGCTGCTTTTGGTGCTTTAGTTATCGTGGGAACTGCGAATGCGGTTAATTTGACAGATGGTTTGGATGGATTAGCAATTGTTCCTGTCATTGTTGCGGCGACGACTTTAGGGCTTTTTGCATATATCGTTGGCCATCTTTCGATTGCGAATTACTTGCAGATTCCCCATGTGTCCGGAGCCGGAGAATTAGCG
>JAYTPC010000152.1:0-7604 GCA_043747425.1 Bdellovibrionales bacterium | reverse complement strand
AAAATTCCAGACCGTCCGGCAATCTGCCCAGCTGTCGGAAAGTCAGGCCCCGGGATGCGTTCGATCAGCTCTTCGATTTCGCAATCAGGATTTTGAATTAGATGAATACAACCATCGATCACTTCGCCCAGGTTATGCGGAGGAATATTTGTCGCCATACCCACAGCAATTCCAGAAGAACCATTCACTAATAAGTTAGGAAATTTCGCAGGCAGAACTAAAGGAATTTCTAATGAGTCATCGTAATTTGGACCAAACGGTACAGTTTCTTTTTCGATATCTGCTAAAAGCTCTTCAGCAAGCCTTGTCATGCGCACTTCTGTATAACGAGAAGCCGCTGCAGAATCTCCGTCGATCGATCCGAAGTTTCCTTGTCCATCTATCAACGGATAGCGCAGCGAAAAATCTTGAGCCATACGAACCATAGATTCGTAAACTGCCAAGTCACCATGTGGATGGTACTTACCGATAACGTCACCGACGATACGTGCAGATTTTTTGTATGGTTTTTCGTGAGTGTTGCTAAGCTCGTGCTGCGCGAATAAAATGCGGCGATGAACGGGCTTTAAGCCATCACGAACATCTGGTAGCGCGCGGCCAACAATAACTGACATTGAATATTGCAAATAGGCTTCACGCATTTCTTTGTTGATATCAACATTAGTTACGCCTTTGACTTCATTATTATCCATACTGGTTCCTTAATTAAAAAATTATCTGCAAAAATTTAAACGTCTAACTCGCGCACCAAAAGCGCGTTGTCGTTAATAAATTTTCTGCGCGGTTCAACCTGTTCGCCCATCAATACGCTAAATGTTTCATCGGCCGCAACCGCATCATCGATAGTGACTCGTAACAAGTTACGATTTTCTGGATTTAAAGTTGTGTCCCAAAGCTGTTCGGGATTCATTTCTCCTAAGCCCTTATAGCGCTGAATGTAGATACCTTTTTTTGACGATGCCATCACATGCGCGTACAACTCTTGATAGTTTTCAAAAGAAAATTCTTCTGAGCCCTGCTCAATAATTGCGGGCAACAACGATGTTTTTTGAATCGTTTTCCACAAAGTGCTTAGTTCAATAATTTCAGACGCGTGCGTAAAGTCTGGACTGAGAATGGTCGACGTTCTGTCCGCGTAGCGAGCCGTATCGATTTTAGCTTTCGGCTTATTGTCCTCTGTTGTTACGCTTGTCGTGATATCAGTAATGCCAAGGCTTGGATTTGCAGTGATCCATGCCTTTAGGTCATTTAACATAGCCGTCAGCTTGGTTTCGCTTTTTAAAATTTCTTCTAAATTAGCAACCTTTGTTAATGCAAAGTACAAAACGTCTGGGTCATATTTTTTCGAAGACATTTTTAGCAAGCGATAAAACTTTTGAATGCTGATGATCATTTCGCGCATCTCAGTTGAATCAACTTTTTTGCCTTTGATCTGAAAAGAGTCCAAACCTGTTTTTAACAAAAACTCTGTCAGCGCGATTTCATCTTTTAAATAATCTTCTGCCTGGCCCTTTTTCGCACGATACAAAGGCGGCTGAGCAATGTAGATATAGCCCTTTTCAAGAACCTCTGGCATTTGACGATAGAAAAAAGTTAACAAAAGCGTCCTAATGTGTGATCCATCCACATCGGCATCGGTCATGATAATAATTTTGTGGTAACGAATTTTACCCACATCAATGTTGTCTTTTCCAATCCCTGTTCCAAGCGCGGAAATCATCATACGAATTTCTTCGTTCGATAACATTTTATCAAAGCGGGCTTTTTCGACGTTTAAAATTTTTCCCTTGAGTGGCAACACGGCTTGAACTTTTCGGTCGCGAGCCATCTTTGCAGACCCGCCAGCAGAGTCTCCCTCGACCAGATACAATTCACATTTCGCGGGATCGCGCTCTTGGCAATCTGCCATTTTCCCGGGAAGCGATCCTCCATCAAGGGCCGTTTTACGGCGTGTTAAATCACGCGCTTTTCGGGCGGCGTCTCGGGCTCTTGCGGCCTCGACACATTTGGTAACTATTGTTTTTGCATTTCCTGGATTTCGATCAAACCAATCAGAAAGCTTTTCATTCACCAAAGATTCAACAATACCCTTTACTTCGGCATTTCCTAATTTTGTTTTCGTTTGGCCTTCAAATAAAGGCTCGCGCACTTTAACAGAAATAATGGCTGCCAAGCCTTCGCGAATATCTTCGCCCTCAATGCCTTCTTTAAAATCTTTCACTAAACCTTTTTGCGTGGCATAGGTATTTGTCGATCTGGTTAGCGCACCACGAAAACCAACCATGTGGGTTCCGCCTTCGTGTGTGTTAATGTTGTTCGCGTAGCAATAAATAGATTCTGTGTAAGAATCATTCCACTGCATCGCAATTTCAACTTCGACTTGGTCTTTTTCGCCTTTGAAATAAACGACATCGCTGTGAATTGATTTTTTAGATTGATTTAAATAAGCAACGAATTCTGCAATTCCGGCAGCGTACTGAAAATCGACTTTTTTTCCATTACGATCGTCAATTAAACAAATATGCAGACCCGCATTTAAAAAAGCCATCTCACGAAAACGGTTTGTTAATGTCGTTGCGTCAAACTCGACGCCTACTTCTTTAAAAATTTCCGTATCAGGTTTAAATGTAACAACGGTACCTCGGCGAGATGTTGGGCCTAAGTTTTCTACCGCAGATTGTGGAATACCTTTTGAATAAACTTGTCTAAAGTGCGTTCCATTTTTATGTGATTCAACCTGACAGCGAATCGAAAGCGCATTAACGACAGAAGCGCCCACTCCGTGCAATCCGCCCGAGACTTTGTATGCAGAGCCTTCAAATTTTCCGCCGGCGTGTAAGACGGTGTAAACAACTTCCAAAGCATCTTTACCAGACTTGTGTGGCCCAACAGGAACTCCCCGACCGTCATCATCCACGGACAACGAACCATCCGTGTGAATAGTAACTATAATTCTTTTGCAATACCCAGCCAGTGATTCGTCCACAGCGTTGTCCACGATCTCATAAACCAAGTGATGGTAACCGCGAATGGTTGTGTCACCAATATACATGCCCGGACGTTTTCGAACGGCCTCTAGCCCCTCTAAAACTTGAATATCGTCGGCCCCATAGGCTTTATTCTGATCAACGTGCGTACTACTAACATCTGACATGAGCACTCCTTACTCAGTAAAAAACATTTCAACATTTTTCACAGCTTTATCCACAGCTGTCTTTCAAAACTTGCCCTTGGCGTATGTGAAAAATTTGGCTTTTTTCCATGCGCAGCTTCTTTAGAATCGATGTGTCTGCGGTGGTCACAAACGTCTGAGCTTCAGTTTGGTTTAGGGCCGTAATTAACGACTCTTGCTTAGCCAAATCAAGCTCAGATAAAACATCATCTAAAAGCAATACAGGATAAAATCCATGAACCTTATGATGATACACAATCTGCGCCATTTTGAAAGCTAATATGACGGATCTTTGCTGCCCCTGAGAACAAAAAAAACGTGAGTCTTTTCCGTTATATAGGAAAATCACGTCGTGTTTTTGCGGACCGATTAACGAGACCCCTGATTTAATCTCTGCAACTGCTAAATCTGCATGCCGTTTGTGCAAAAAATCAAATATCTGCTGCGCAGTTTCGTCTTTAAAACTGCGCTCTGAAATCACGTAGCTGTAATCAAACTTTGCCTGGCCTTCCGAATGAATGCTTTCTAGTGTTTTTTGCACTTCTGGCTTTATATTTTTTAAGGCCTCTAGTCGAAAAAACGTCAACTTTGCCGCCAGTTTTAAATAAATGGGATTGATACTTTCTAAAGTTTTAATTCCCATTTCTTTTTCTATTTTTTCTGAGGCAATATCTTTCAGTATTTTATTTCTGGTTTTTAATGCTTTTTTAAAATCTACTACTAAGGTTTTTCCATTTGTAAAAGATTGCACCAAAATTTGATCCAACAACTGTCTTCGCTGGTCAGAACTCTCTTTGATGCTGTTTAAGCTTTCTGGAGAAAATAAAATAGCTGGCGGCAAAACAGCATTTGTAAAAGATATTTTTTTATCATTGATCGTAAAATTTCTAGAGTTTTCAGTCAGATTAATTTTCAAGCTGTAATCTAAATTATTATTTTCGATGCGACATTTTAATAAGGCTTCGGTTTTGTTTTCTTGAATTAAGGTATCGTATCTTGAATGTCGAAAACTTTCGCCCTCGATAAGAAAATAAATAGCTTCTAAAATATTTGTTTTTCCCTGACCGTTTTCACCAATGAAAACATTAAGTCGATCAGAAAAATCTATTTGCAAAGAATCTAAATTACGAAAATTCGCAATGGTTGCCTGATGAATTTTCACGGCTGTCTTTCTTTGATCAAATTCTCATCGGCATAACAACATTTAAATAATCTGAATTATCGGCAGGCTTTAGAACTCCCGGAGACAAGTGATCATTTAGTTCGAATTCAACATTGTCTTGTTCAATGTTTTTTAAAACATCTTCGATGTAGCGAGCATTAAATCCGATCTTAAGTTCTGGGCCTTTGTAATTGATATCTAATTCTTCTTTAGCGTCGCCAAGCTCTGGGTTATTAGAAGTAATTTCTAATTTTCCCTCGTTGAAATGCATAAGAATTGCTTTTGATTTTTGATTCGCCAATAAAGAAACTCGTTTTAAACAAGACAAAATAGATTCTCGGGGAACAACAATTTTGTGATTTAATTTTTGTGGAATAAACTGTTGATAATTGGGATATTTACCTTCGATCAGGCGAATCATCAAAACACTAGAGCCCGCTTTTAAAATAAATTGCGAACCTTCAACAGCTATGAAAACATCTTCCATAGTTGATTCAATTAATTTTTTTATTTCAAACAAACCTTTTTTCGGAATAATCACACCAATTTTTTCAGTAAAGTTTAAGTCCTTGAAACTTTTCTTTATCATACTTAATCGGTGACCATCAGTAGCAACCATGGTGATACGATTTTTTTCATGGGATTCAAAAAAAACACCGTTTAAGTGGTATCTGGTCTCGTCGTTTGAAACGCTGTAGATCGTCTTATCAATCATCATCTTAAATTCTGCGGCATTTATATTTGAAAAATTTTCTGAATTGTAAGTTGGGAAAACTGGATACTCGTCAGCGGCAACGCCAATAATCTTAGATAAAAACTTTCCCTGTTTAATTTCTAACCAGTTATTATCTTTTTTAATCAGTTGAATAGGGCCGTCGAAAAGTTCCTTCGTTATTTCATATAGGCTCTTGGCGCTTACTGCGACTTTACCAGCATCTTTAACTTGGGCAGGTGCGGTGTCAGTAAGGCTTACTTCTAAATCCGTAGCATAGGCTTTCAGGATCGTTCCTTGAGCTTCTAAAAGAACATTTATCAAAATGGGCATTGTATTTCTTTTTTCTACAATGTTTTGAGTACGGCTTAATAGATTTAATAAATCTTTTTTTTGTATCTCTATTTTCATCGGTTCTTTTTCCTAATAATATTAATATATATATATTTAGTAGTAGTAGTAGGGGCGTTGGTAATTAGAAATTTCTACTAAACAATTGAAACTATTAACCTTTCTTCGTGGAAAACTCAATCGGGAAACCCATTAATTTTCTTGTTAAAATGGGGGTTAATTTTAACCACAGATCAATACAGGCTTTTCAACACCTGTATCCACAATCCACAATCACAATCCGGTGATATTGTGGATAATAGTGATTAACTCATCGATATCATTCTTGAATTGAGCATCTTTAGATTGTAGAGACTCGACTTTTTCCAAAGAATTAATGACTGTTGTGTGATCACGGCCACCAAAGGCTCGCCCGATATCAACCAAAGATTTGTCTAAAAACTTTTTGATCAGATACATTGCAATTTGGCGTGGAACGACTATTTGTCGGGCACGTCCCGTAGATTTTAAATCAGCAATTCTAATTTTATAAAATTCAGAAACAATTCTTTGAATCTCTTCAATGGAAATGGTGATTGTGTTTTCATGGTGGGCTAGCACTTTTCGCGCAAGCTCAATATTAATGCTTAAACCCTGAAGTTCCGAATACATTTTAATCTTTTTTAGATTGCCCTCAAGCTCCCGGATTGATTTCTTTGAAATTTTTGCAATGTACTGAATCGTTTCTTCAGAAATTCGCAAATTAAAATTCTCGGATTTATATCGAAGAATTGCAATTCGAGTTTCTAAGTCAGGCATTGTAATATCAGCGATTAGGCCACGCTCTAAGCGGGTGCGCGAACGATCTTCTAAAGTTAAAATATCTTTTGGCATGCGATCGCTGGCTAAAATAACCTGCTTTTTTCTTTCGATGAACGAATTAATCGTATGGAAGAACTCTTCCTGAACAGCTTGTCCGCGACCGATGTACTGCACATCATCGACCACCAAAATATCTGTATTATCACGATATTTCTGGCGAAATTTATCCATTTCTTGGCGCCGAATCGCCGACACACACTCATTTAAAAATCTTTCTGCCGAAACGTAAGTAATTCTTAAATGTGAAAAATTATTTCTGATTTCATTGGCGGCAGCATTTAGTAAATGGGTTTTTCCCATTCCCGAAGGCCCATAAATAAACAGCGGATTGTAATCATCGGCTCCGGGATTTCTAGATACATTATAGGTCGCAGCATGGGCAAATTCTGAATTTTTTCCAACGACGAAAGTAGAAAATGTAAAATCTGAATTTATGTTTTCATAAAGTTTGGCAGCTGGCGGGGTTACAGCTGGCGTCTGAAAGACCTGATCTGCATTCTGCATAATATCTTGTAACGAGGTGTTGTATTCATCTGCAACTTTGCCGGTGACTACAAATTCGACCTGAGTTGGTAAACTTGAAAGCGCAGAAAGCTCTAGGGCAATTTTGTCTTTAAGGTGTTCATTTACATAAAAATAGAAAAACTGATTGGGAACCCCCAGAGTAATTTTTAGGGCATCGTCCGTTTTTTCTGTGCGGATCAAATCTATAGGATCTAACCAGTTCTCTAACAGCTTGTTGGTGCCGTTCTTATTTTTCATCGAGGACTTAATTTGGCTCCAAAACGAACTAGTGATTTCCATGATCCCCCTCTGGACCTGCATTGAGTAACAATAGCAGTCCGACTTATCAACTGTTGACCACTATGCCGCGATGTGCTTTATATTTAATTCACAATATTTAGGTGGTGCTTAAATATTATACAATTGACGTGAATGACGTCGTAGAAATGTATTGGCGAAAAACCAAAACATTAATGACATACATAGAGGTGTAGAATGAAAAGAACATATCAACCAAGTAATCGTCGTCGCAAAAAAACTCATGGTTTTCGTGCTCGCATGGCAACTAAAGATGGACAAAAAGTTTTAGCTCGTCGTCGCGCTAAAGGTCGTAAACGCATAGCAATCACTGCTGGTGGCAAATAATCCGAAGCCTCTTAAGAGATCCTCTGACTTCTTAGAAATTTCTACTCAAGGTAAAAAGATAAAAGCAGCCCCCTGGCTGCTTTTACAAGTTTTGTCTTCCGAAGACGGTTTCAGTTATTACGGTCTGACGGTGTCTCGAAAAGTGGGTTCTTCTGTTATTCGAAATAGACTTAAACGATGGGTGCGTAACTGTGTTC
>JAYTPC010000151.1:0-16827 GCA_043747425.1 Bdellovibrionales bacterium | reverse complement strand
TTAAGTCCCAAAGTTGTTGCGATTTCAAGCATCGTGCTCCAACGCATCGAACAATCTAAATGGCGATGCAAGTCAACTTTTGGTAATGCGCGGATTTCTTGAATAGATAAGTGTGATGACATAAAAAATAAGTATGACACAAATCAAACCACTTCAAGTGAAAAACAATCTCGCCGGACATCAAAATAAAAAACCACAGTTTGCAAAAAACATAAAACTGCAAAATGGTGAATCTGTGGCGGTCGCCGATCCAGTAGCGACGCGCGCTCTTGTCGCATTGATGGACATGAATGCGGTCCTTGGCGGCGCTGCTTCTCATTACGGAGGGCCTGCAGCGCTGGCTGAATTGATGTCTGCGTTGCACGGAATTATTTTTTATGAAAGTGAAAAAAAGAACAAGAACTGGTTCGATCTTTGTCACATCATCAACGACGCTGGACACTGCGAAAATGGTTTGTATGCTTTGAAAGCCAATTACGGAATGGCTGGTCTTGATATCAACGCACTTAAAAAGTTTCGATCTATGGAAAGTGGCTTGACCGGCCACGGCGAAGTGCATTGTTTTCCAGAGGGAGTTTACCTCAGCAACGGTCCGCTTGGGTCTGCATTTCCGCAATCACAAGGTTTGGCAATGGCCGAAAAACTAGCCGGCACGAATCGCACAACATTCTGTGTGCTTTCGGACGGTGCTGCTATGGAGGGTGAAGCCAAAGAAGCACTTGCTGCCATTCCTGGTTTAGCTCAGAAAAATAAATTAGCACCTTTTGTTGTTATCATTAGCGATAACAATACAAAACTAACCGGTCGCATCGATGCGGATTCTTTTTCAATGAATCCGACCTTTAAATCTTTAGAAACACTGGGATGGCATGTTCTATTTTTAGAAAATGGAAATGATTTACAAAAATGTGCTGATACAATTGAAAAAGCAAAACTGCTTGCAGAAAAAAATCCGGCAGTGCCCGTTGCTATCTGGGCGAAAACTATCAAAGGAATTGGCACAAAGAAAACCGCTGATTCTGCCAGTGGCGGTCACGGTTTTCCATGCAAGTCACCGACAGAGTTGGCTGATTTTATCACAGAAATTTATGCTGATGCAAAATCACCCGAACTTTTTAAATCTTGGATTGATGAATTGATTGAACTTGAAAAAAAAATCAAAGCCCGTGCTATTCCCGATACCGGTGAAAAAATTCAGACCGGAATTTCAAAAGCAATGATTGCTGCTTTTAAAAAAGGTTATCCGGTTCTTTCGGTGACCTCTGATTTACCGGGTTCGACTGGTGTTGCTGGTTTTCGGAAAGAATTTCCTGCTGCTTGTCTTGATGTTGGTGTAGCGGAAAGCAACATGATTTCAGTCAGTGCTGGTTTATCAAAACAAGGTTACGTTCCGGTGGTTGATACGTTCGCACAGTTCGGTGTGACTAAAGGCGCGCTTCCGATCACGATGGCTAGTTTATCCGAAGCCCCCATCATCGGAATTTTTTCACACACGGGTTTTCAGGATGCTGCGGACGGTGCTTCACACCAGGCACTCAGTTACATGGCAATGCTGGCGACAATCCCAGGTGTCGATTTATATTCTTTGTCCTCCAGTGAAGAGGCAGAACATCTGTTGACTGAAGTGATCGAAAAATTTGTGCAAGCTCGAGCTAACAATAAAACTCCGCCAACTTCGATTTTCTTTTTGGGTCGCGAAAATTTTCCAAAAACTTTTAAAACAGAAGAAAACAACATTTCTTACCAATTAACAAAGCCCCAAGTCCTAAAGAATAATTTAGGCTCGGGAAAAAATGTTTTGCTGGTGACAACCGGGTCTTTGGTAGGCCAGGCGCTTCTGGCTTCAGATATTTTAAAGGCAAAATCTGTTGGCACGGCGGTTGTAAACATGAATTGCTTGAACAAACTGAATCCTGAAGATTACAAAACACTTGTTAGCCAAAGCCAAGGCAACATTGTTTCTGTCGAAGATCATCAAGTTGCACTGGGACTGGGTAGTTTTTTAACGCATCAGTTGGTACAAGCAGGATTACATGTGAAAATAAAATCTTTGGGTGTGCATGCTGAATTTGGTCAAAGTGCTTATAACGCCATTGAACTCTACCGCAAACACAAAATAGACAGTGCAGCTATTGTGGATGCGGCTTTGAAAATTTAGATTACTTTTTTCTAGATGTAACTTGTGTTGCGCATTCGTAACTGATTTGCCATTCCTTCACTGCAGTTGTTACTGCAGAGCTTGCTGTACTGTTTTGTGCATCACGACCGCCAGATGTGACTGGGATTCCAAAAAGACTTCCGACGGAGACGCCGTCCATAGCATTTTTTTTGGTGGTATCAGATTCTGATTTTACTTCTTGGCCGATAACCACTTCACCTTCTTCTAAAATTTTTACGGCACTACTGGCACAATTTTTTGCCATCATCTGTTTGGCTTTTGCTTGATCTTCATCACGGTGATCGGGCTTAAGCGCAATGATGCCGCCTTGAGCTGGCTTTTTTTTCACGTCTCGGGCGTAGGGTTGGTATGGCAAACTTTGGCAAGCCGTCATCGCCCCAGCTAAGATTAAAAACAACAATGCGTTCGTAGATTTTTTCATCATTTCTCCGTTCAGGTTGGAATTGTTCTTACTTTCTAACGGAAGAATTATTAAAATGCGATAAGCACGCTGTTTTTAGTGTTCGGTAAAAACACTTTTCACCGAACAGCTATTGTTGCTGTGGCACTGAAGATTTAAAACGTTCTTTTTCAGTGAACCAAAAAAGCAATTCTGCGGAATTCAAATAACTAGATAATAAACTTAATTTTAAAGCGAATTCAAAGCTGTGATTATGAACTAAAGAATATTGTCGACGTTCGCCTTTTTGCGTGTATGCCGTGATCTTTTTTAACGAATGCATAAACTGCAAAGATTTAAAAAGCATCGCCACTTCACCTTTAAACACACCAAGCTCATCACGACAAAAAGCCACGAATGTTTCATCGTCTTCTAGTTTATTTGCATTAAAACCCTCAGGTTTTGTCACAACCAAGTAGATATAAACAATTGCAGAAAACAATTCGGCGGTGTCAGACGTATCAATGCCAGCAAAATGAAACTGTCTTACGTAACATAAAAATTCTTCGCGTAAATTTTCATCCTGAAATAATTTATGAAACGATGGCAAAACCATTTCCAAAAGACCCAAATCAAAAAGCTCCATCAAAGCTAAGTCTACTTGTGGAAGTCTGAAAAATTTAAGCCACTCTTCACGTCGGCGCGGTGGCACGGCTCTTTTTAAATCTTCTTTGCAGTCGATAATAGCTTGGCGCAAATCATCGGCCATTGAAAAGTTTATTTTATGAGAAAGCCGAACGGCGCGCAAAATTCGAATTGGGTCCTCTTTCAAGCGAGCCACTGGATCACCTATCATACGCAAAACATGGTGCTGAATGTCTTCTAAGCCTTTGCAGTGATCGACAATTTTTTTATCAATAGGGTCGTAAAATAAAGCGTTCACTGTGAAATCACGGCGTACGGAATCTTCTTCTATATTTCCGAAAAAATTTTCCTCGGTGAAAAGACGATCGTCATCCGTTGTTGTTTCTAACTCAGCGGCTGAAGCCGTACGCCTAAACGTTGCGATTTCAAAAATGTGATCACCACGTCTGGCATGAACAAGTTTGAAACGTCTGCCGATAATAAAGCTGTAAGGAACTTTTTTTTTCACCATATTAGGCAAAGCATTTGTGGCAATATCAAAATCTTTTGGCTTTATGTTAACAAGCAGGTCACGGACTCCGCCGCCCACTAAGTAAGCTTGGAAGCCGCCTTCTTTAAGACGTTTCAGAATACCCATAGCTTGCGGATCGATAGCATTCTGCATCTGAATTAACTTTTCAGTATAAATTTTCGTCAACAAAGACTTTTGACTTTCCGTCATGGCACCTACATTTTTAATTGAGCTTCGTTTTCAAGTCGAGTACTTAAAATTATGTTTTTAGATAATTTCAATTATTCTGTGCTTGGTGCAAATTCAGACAGCCGGATTGTGTTTATTCATGGGTTGATGGCATTTTCAGCCAACTGGCGGAAAATTACAAATCGGCTTGAAGATAGTTTTCAGTGTTTGATTTACGATCAGCGCGGTCACGGCCGTTCGTTCAAGCCTGAAAGTGGGTATTCTCCTGAAGTTTTTGCTGAAGACTTAAACAAAATTACCGATGAACTGGGATGGGATCATTTTCATTTGGTCGGACACTCTATGGGTGGGCGAAACGCGATGGTATTTGCGCATCTTTATCCAAAAAAAGTAAGAAGTTTGACAGTCGAAGATATCGGTCCCGATGCAGATGCAAAATCGTATATGTATTATGAAGATATGTTAAACAGCGTACCGACTCCTTTTCTGACAAAACAGCTCATGAAAGATTTTTTCAATCAGACTTTCAGCACTGTTTTTATTGCTAAGGAATCTCCATCAATCCTTTCTCTGTTTTTACAATCTAACATCGAAGAAAAGCCTGGCGGGCTGTTTGACTGGAAATTTTCTAAAGAAGCCATCATTGCGATCGTTCGTGAAGGCCATGAAAAAGATCGCTGGCTCGAGGTAAATTCTTTTAAAATGCCTGTTTTGTTGATTCGCGGTCAGAATTCGCATGTGCTCAAGCCAGAAACATTTGAAAAGATGCTTCTTTCAAATCGCAATATTCAGGGTGTGCAAATTGCGGGCGCTGGACACTGGGTGCACTATGACAAGTTCGAAGAGTTCACGACGGTGCTGAAAGATTTCATCCAATTGCACAATGCATAAAGGCTAAGCTGCTGAAAGTGAATGAGTGACACTGAAACCGCATAAGACTATCACTAATATGCTATGAAATATTCTGAATTAAATCTGGAACCCCGCTTAAACTCTGCCATCGAAAAGTTAAACTACGTCGAGATGACTCCCATTCAAGAAAAGGCCATTCCGCTCATCATGTCTGGAACGGATGTGGCAGGACTTGCGCAAACAGGAACTGGCAAAACGGCAGCTTTTTTAGTTCCGTTGATTGAGCGCATTTTACGAACTCAGACTGAGCCTGATCACGAACGTGCTTTTAAAAATTGGTTACCGATCAGTCAGGTTTTGATTTTAGTTCCAACGCGGGAATTAGCAGATCAGATCAATGAAAATGTATTAAAAATTTCTGCTGGCACTGGAATTAAAAGTTATCCGTTGTACGGTGGAACGGGTTACGACAAACAAAAAGAGGCCTTAAAATCTGGGTTGCAGTTTATCGTGTCGACTCCGGGGCGTTTGATTGATCTGTACAAAGAAAACCATGTGGATTTAAAACAAGTGCGCGTCATTATTTTTGACGAAGCCGATCGTATGTTCGACATGGGTTTTAAAGACGACATGAAATTTGTTTTAGGCCGTGTGCCACGCGATCGTCAGTTCTTGGTTTTCAGTGCCACTTTAAATTTTGACGTTTTAAACACAGCATACCAGTTTGGTGCAGAGCCCGTTGAAATTAACATTAGTCGCGATCAGGCAAAAGCCGATCACGTTAAAGATTTTCTAATGCATGTTGGTCATGATGAAAAACCGCAGCAGTTGTTATCGCTTTTAAAAAAAGAAAATCCAAAACAAGCGATGATTTTTACAAACTTTAAACACAACGTGGACCGTATTTCCAAATTTTTAATGGATAATCACATACCAGCAATGGGAATTTCTAGTTTAAATTCTCAGCCGCAACGAAATGCTGTGATTGAAAAGTTCAAAGCTGAGAATGACCAGAATATTTTAGTGGCTACGGACGTTGCCGCCCGTGGACTGGACATTAACGGAGTCGATGTTGTTATTAATTTTGAACTGCCACAAGATCCAGAATCTTACGTGCACCGAATTGGTCGTACTGGGCGTGCTGGTCGTGAGGGAAAGGCTTTTTCTTTGGTATGTGATAAAGATATCGATTCTTTAAGTCGTATTGAAGAATACACAAAAAAGAAAATTGAAAACAGTTACCTCGAGGACGCTGACGTCATTAAAGATTATAAAAGACTTCAGTCTGAGCAACGCGCCAGTTATGGCGACCGATTTGATCGATCAAAACCTCATAGCGGTGGCGGCGACCGTGGCAAGAAGCCAAGATCTTTTGAAGCGCGCGGCGATGGCAAAAGACCAGTTCGCAATGAAAGCTTCAAAAAAGATTTCAGTAAGCCTTTGCCAAAAGATGGAATGAAGACTGGTCCGAAACCTGTTGAAAGAAAACCATTAGCAGCTACACAGCCGCAAAAAACAGATAAGCAAGACCGTAAAATTCAGCCTCAATCTAAAGGCCCGGTAGGAAAAGCTCATCCTATTAAACCAAGCACTGCTAAATCAGTAGTGGCGAAAAAAGATAACTCTAAACCGACGAAGTCTTTTCGCAGTAACTCTGGTAAGTCGACATCGACCAGCAGCAGTGGTGGCGGCATCAGTAAAAAAGTGAAATCGATTATTAAAAAAATATTTGGTTAGTCAGCTAGCACCAGTAAACTCATTTTATCATATGGCAGAAATGCAACAGGTTGATAGTTTCCGAACGGTCGCTTTCCTCCGTTACGAATTAATTCTGCGTGTAAGCGATCACGGATACTGTCATAGGCTTGGCGTCTTTCTTCAGCCGATGAGTCATAGACATAACTTGTATGAAAATAAACGGGCCCTTTTTCAGAAGAAACTAATCCTGCAAGTGCGACGGTGTCAGCCACTGTTCCTGTTTTCGCAATCAAAACTCCCTCGGTGGCCTTGTCACCATAGATTTGACTAACGGTACTTTCTCCGTCTGCAGCAGCGTCCTTCCCTGACACAGCCATAATATCGGTAAAATTATAGTTATGTTCAGAAAGTGATTTTTGCAATTCGGACATCATGGTTACGACCGCCGTACAAGTTGCCGTATTGTAGACTTTCTTTCCATTAAATCCTGTTGGGTAACCGGAACCATTGTACACTGCGTATTGGCCAGTCGGAATAGAAGGTTTGGTTTTCATGAAACTTTCAAACGATTCTTTTCTTTGTAATTTTTCAAAAATCTTATCAGCAGCAAAATTATGTGAATTTCGATTCATTTCTTTTAATATTCTGTGTAGCGGGACCGACTGATACAAAAATTTCGAAGTATTGCCAGATGGTTGAAATACTGTTGTTGAAACCAGTTCAATACTTTTGACTGGTAACAGTCTGTTGAGGTCACGACGCAATTCATTTCTAATCTCTGCCGTATCCTGATCTTTATTTTGATGAGCTAATTTCGGATTTGTACGAACAATAGATGAGTATTCAAAGTTTTCATCAAATGTTAGTCTGTTGACGCTGGTAATATCTTTTAGTTTTAGCTGACTTGCTAAGTGATGTAACATGGATCGGTCAAAATATGGAAATTGAGATCCGGATATATGAACATCAAAATTTCTAGCTCCAGTTGGAGAGATAAAAATCAGATGCGGAAATCGGTAATCTGGACCTAATGCGTTGACCGCCCAGAATGTGGTAAACACTTTTGAAACTGAGGCTAACGTATATGAAACATTACTTCTAAGTCCAACAAGTTCACCTGAAGTTTCATTCAACGCACACTCTGTATTTACTTGAGCTCGTGCAAAACCTTTTTTAGAAAAACCCAAAGAAATGATAGTCATGATTGAAATTAATATTTTTATCATTACACCCCCCTGAACGGATGAAGGTAGCACCGAGCATGCCGGTCAGGATTTCACTGTGATTGCTTTTAAATCGATTTAAAAAATTAAAGACAATCTTAGGCTTTTTTGCATGTAAATTTTTTAATCGGCTTTTTTCTCGAAGTATTGAAGGTCGACAAAGATTGCAGATGCCAATAAGACTTTTTTTAAATCTTCAGGAATTGATGTATCTTGGAACTCCAGCAAAAAGCTGTCGGCATCCAAAAAAAGTTCTTTTAAAAGGCCGCCCCATTTTTTACTTATCAAAGCATATTCATTGCCATTTTTCTTAATTGGAAAACTCCAGATACGAAACAATCCCGAACGCATGATTGCGACTACAGTGCCAGTTGCATCATGCAGATCAAATTTTTTAGTTAATATTCCCCAGCGTTGTTCTAATCTGCCAATTAATTTATTATTTATGTCATAGATTTCCAAGGCTTGAAAAAACCAACGAAACGGGTGGTAAGCCTTGAATAAAAACACTTTTTGATTATCAAAAAAATGAATTTCATATTTACGCCAGTGTCCGAAGATGGATCTGAACAACAAGCCCAGTAAACCTTTACCTTGTTCGGCGGCATAGCCAATTGATTCATTATTATCATCTTGAATGACATACTTATTTCTTGTTTCGAAACCTAAAAGTTCCACAAACTCTTTAAGCTGTTTAATTTTAATGCGGCGGTGATTTTGTAAGTTCATTTAATTAGTTCTAACGCCATTGAAATGTATCTAAGATAGCGTTACAGGTAAGAATCGTCTTGTTAAAGTTATCGAAGCTATCAAGGCATGTGGCTAAAACAATCTGGTCATTGTTCTTATAAAATACTTGGCGTGATCTGGTGGCCTTATTTTTTTGGTTTAGATCGACGATCACTGAATTGGATCCTGTTTTTTTTAAGGACTGAAGACCGATGACCTCAAACCCATATTGATTGTAATCTCGTAGGTACTGACGGACATATTTTTCTAAATCTGTTTTAGCTGAAACACGTTCGGAGGAAAAGCTAAGAATTGTTTTAGCTGTGCCACCAATATTAGTTACTGGGACTATTTCTAAAACTCGCGCATCAACATTCGCATTCAATGGATTTTTTAAATTCCAATCTTTGGGTATCTGGCCAATCTGAAAGCCCAACTGACTGAAAACCAAACTATTTTGAACTTGATTTATCCTAGAGCTACCCATCATTGGGTGAGGGGCTGCGAAAGCCATAAAACAGTTCAATAAAACAAATGTAAAAATCAACTTCATCTTCAAATTGTGGCATTTTTTTCTGTAAAATTCAAAATTTTAGTCATCAAACTGGTTGGATTCAGCTTTTTAATTTCAGTCAGTTTAACCCAAACGCCACCTTTCGGTGTCTTAGAGGGCGGTTTTTCGATCGATATGTACAGGGCGTATTTCGTAACACTGTGTTTTAAATCGAAGTCTTTTGGCTTTTTTTTCAATTTTGACAAATAGCTTTCTGGAAAATGTAAATTCTTAAGAAATGGCGCAGATACTAAGGGTGTTAGATGAATTTTCTTATTTTTTATATTTGGACTTAGAACCCAGTGCCAAATTTCGGTTTCTGGTCTGGGTTTAGATAACGGCAGTTGATCTATGATATTATTTTTCAGCGCCAAACATTGCGTTTTCCAGGGACATAATAAACACAATGGTTTTTTTGGTGTGCAAACGGTGGCGCCAAGTTCCATCAAACCCTGATTGACCTCAGAACTTTTTGTGGTTGCTGCCAGTTGATCTGATAAATCTTGCAAGATCTTTTTTTCATTTGTGTTCCACCAGGCTAATTTTAATCCGAATCTTCGACTGAGCACTCGAATCACATTTCCATCTAAGACTCCGACGGGTTCATTGAATGCGATGCTGGCAACGGCTCTTGACGTGTATGGTCCGAAACCAGGTAATTCAATCAACTGAGCTGCTGTTTGATAAAAACCTGATTCTGCCAGCAGCTTCGCAGAACGGTGCAGGTTTCGGGCTCTGGAATAATAACCAAGACCCGCCCAGTGTTCTAAAACATCTTCTTCTTTGGCCTTGGCTAAAATCTTAACAGTCGGAAATTTAGAAATAAATTTTTCATAATAAGGAACGACTGCAGCCACTGTTGTTTGTTGCAACATAACTTCAGAGATCCAAATTTTGTAAGCATCTTTGTGTTTTCTCCACGGCAGTTCGCGTCGATTTTGCAGATACCAGTGGATAAGTTCTTGTTGATCCTTTTGCATGACACGGTACTTTAACGGATATTCTATTTGTAACCAAGGTCAAATTTGACAATAATTATACACATGAGCAAAGAATTTAAACCCTTAAGTGGTCGCGAGTTTCCCAGATTTTCAGGCATCAAAACTTTTTTCCGTTTGCCAATTGCAGACATTCAAGAATCTTTTGATGTGGCTTTGTTCGGTATTCCGTATGACGGTGCCGTTTCTTATCGTCCGGGTGCACGCTTTGCACCGACACAAATTCGAGATGCTTCAAGTCTTGGGCGCGGGTTTCATATGACTAGGGCTATTTCTTTATTTGAACGTCTGAAAGTTGCCGACATTGGTGATTGCCCAACGGTGCCTATCGATCAAGTTCAGACTTATGAAAAAATTGAAAAGTTCGCAACGGAGATTTTAAAAACCAATAAAAAATTTATTTCAATCGGCGGAGATCACTCGACGACTTTGCCACTGCTGCGTGCACTGAAGAAAAAATATGGTGTGCCATTAAGTTTTATTCACTTTGATGCCCACTTAGATACCTACCCAGCTGCTTGGGGCTGTGAATACCACCATGGATCTTTTGCCAGACACGCTATCGAAGAAGGACTTGTTGATCCTAAAAAAATGTTGCAAGTCGGAATACGTGGGCCACTGGCTGCCAGCAGCGATTTAAAAATAGTCACTGATCATCAAGTGCAAGTGTGCACTGTCGATGACATTCGTGAAAAACCGATTCAAGAGTTTTTAAAAACATTGCCGTCGTTCACTGGTCCAACATACATCAGTTTTGATATTGATTGTTTAGACCCGGCCTATGCTCCTGGCACGGGCACGCCAGTTCCAGGTGGATTAACCACGTATGAAACTCAGCGCATACTGCGAGCTTTAAAAATAGAAAATTTGGTCGGTGCCGACATCGTCGAAGTTTGTCCACCATTTGATTCTTCGCAAATCACGTCGCTAGCTGCTGTTGATACGATGTTTGAATTACTTTGTTTAATGGGAGAAAAAAAATGACACAGCAAAAAGCAATATTAGCTGCGGGATGTTTCTGGGGTGTCGAAGAGTTATTAAGAAAATTACCCGGAGTTTTGAAAACAAAAGTGGGTTATTGCGGTGGCAAAACTGCCGAAGACGCTTTGTATTCGAAAGTGAAAACAGGTCAAACTGGACACGCAGAAAGTATACTGATTTATTTTGACGCTGATAAAATTTCTTACGAATCATTACTGCATGCTTTTTTTAAATTGCACGATCCAACGACGCCAAATCAGCAAGGCAATGACATAGGGACGCAGTACCGTTCGGCCATTTTTTGTTTTGATGCAGATCAAAAAGCGACTGCTGATAAAGTAAAAAAAGAAGTCGATGCGTCTGGAAAGTGGAAACGTCCGGTTATTACCCAAATCTTAAATGAAGCCACATTTTTTGATGCCGAAGACTATCACCAAGATTATTTACAGAAAAATCCGAATGGATACACGTGCCACTACTGGCGCGATTAAAATTTACGCTTCAATTCCTGAACTGATTTGCGACCATAAAACTGGGTTTAAAATTTCAGCTCCTATTAGATAAATTGGTTCGTGCTCTTTGGTTTTTCCTTTTTTAGCTTCTGTTGGTAAAAATCCGGTACCACCGATGGTTTTAAGCCATTCACGTCTTAGAGATAGCGAATTCGAAACCAAAACGTGCTTGTATTCATCCAGTTCTTTTTTATGACTGCGACCATGCTCAAATGTTGAAAGCACGCCATAATTTTTATCTGTCTGAATTTTTTCTAAAACCTGAAAACCCAATTCCATAGCATAGCGAAATTTTTGTCGACCCGGAGTTTTCGACGTAAAAATAAGATCAAGATGGCCTGATAAAAAATGGGCCTCTAATTCATTCAGATCATAAATTTCGATGAATATTTTTGAAACACCAACATGATCAAAACAATACTGGCACGTGTCCATTGCAAAAGTGGAAAGTCCTTCTAATGTCCCTATTTTTATTTCAGCGACCAACTGATTATGACTTAAATTTGAGAGCTCTGATTCTAACCGTTTGCTGGATTTTTCAAACATCAAGGAAAGCTGAAAAGCGACAGGTGTCCAGCCCGATTTTCGCTTGGCTGACCGGTCTAATAAAACAATTTTTAATTCGTCTTCTATTTTAGCAATGATTCTGGAAAGTTGCGGTTGGCTAAGCCCCACGTGCAAAGCCGCTGCTGATAAATTCTTAAAATGAATGGCTTTACCCAAAACGCTAAGTTCGTAATAAATGTGCTGCAAAAGAAAACTCCTTGTTAGGATTTTTTTATATAATTAAAAACTGCGACAAAGCCAAAAATTGCAGCCAGTGTGTACCCGATCAGGCTGACGGCGGGCATGCCTGCTAGCATCCATGTCACTGTGGTCGGATAAATCATTGAGCTTGAAATAATGAGTGCTGCGATGATGATTCCTAAAAATAAAAGATTAAATGATATTTCAATACTTCGTTTTAACTCATCGAAACCTTGAAGCTCGACTTTGCTGCGGTAATCTGGCGAATTGATTCTTCGAATGATCAGACTTAATTGACGTGGCAATGAATACAAGAACCCTCGGGATTCGCGCAATAGTAAACCAGCTTCATCTATAAATTTAGTCGGTTGAAACTGATGCTGAGCCACTTCGGCCACCATCGATAACGTGTGCTTCAGAAAATCAAAATCAGGAACTATTTTTTGTCCGAGGCCTTCGATAGACACAATAGATTTAAAAAACATCATCAATTCAGCAGGAATAGATAGGCCGTGGGATGCGGCGACACTGGATGAAGACATCAGAATTTTTCCGACATTCATGTGCTTCATTGTTAAACCAAAATACGGAGATATTAATGACTGCAATTCTTTGGCGAACTGATCCACGTTGACGGTATCTGAAAACGGGGCAAGATCGACGTACTCGTAAGCTAAGCGAACGTAATCTTCTTTTGAAAGTGCAAGCAACATATTCACGATAGACGTTTGAGTTTTATTATTCAGACGGCCAACGACGCCGAAGTCGATCAATCCAATCTTGTTGTCTGGGTACACGAAAAAGTTACCCGCGTGCAAATCGCCATGAAAAAAACCATCGATAAATACCATTTTTAAATACGACCGTAGACCCAGTTTCATGATCTCTTCGGCTTGGACGCCAGGTTGCTGTAAAGCTCCTTCTTGTGAAAGGCGTTTACCCAACATCATGTCCATCACAAGCACGCGTTCGGTCGTCAGTTCAAAATACACCGAAGGAATTTTAACATGCTCTTCCGTTTTAAAGTTTTCTTTAAACTTACGGACATTATTGCCCTCAATAACAAAATTTGTTTCTAGTTCTAAAGTTTTAAAATACTCGTCGACCATGGCAACGGGATTAAAAGGTCTGACTTCTGGTATATATTTTTCTAACAACTCAGCAATAAAATAAAGAACATTCAGATCATCGTTGATGATATTGACGATTCCGGGGCGTTGAACTTTTAAAACAACTGTTTTGCCATCGATCAGAATCGCTTTATGAACCTGTGCGATGCTGGCAGAACCAAGAGTGGTCTGTTCGACAGATGAGAAATGTTTTTTCCAGTCAGCGCCCAATTCTTCCGACAAAACATTTTCAATGATTTTAAAATCCAAAGGTTGAACTTGATCATGAAGAAGTCGCATTTCTTCCATGTAGTCATCCGGGACTAGATCGGGCCTAGATGCTAAAAGCTGACCAAATTTAACAAACGTAGGGCCTAATTCTTCAAAACTTAAACGAAGCCTGGTCGGAACTGATAAGAGTTCATTGGCTTCATTGGTTGAAGTCGTAGAAACAAAATTACCTAGATTTATTTTTTCGACTAGCTTTTTTAGACCGTGCTTTGCGAAAACCCCCAGAATCGTTCGAAGTCGATTGGCGTTTCTTAAAGTCCGGCCGATTCGAAGTGGCCCCAGAAGCGGACTTCGCTGTTGATTTCGAGTTTGTGGTTTCTTCATTCTTGGTTTCCCTTTTTTGATCTAAATAATCGGATAACGAAGCATAGCGTGGCTTAATTTCATAATTATCTTTAGCTGGCGCGGACGCCGAAGCCGTCGCCCCCACAGGATTTATAACCGAGCTTGGTCTAAATTTTTTCACATCAAAATCTGGTTTTTTATCGAATGATTTTTTATCTGAAGTCTTGTTATCGAATTTTTTATTGGTTCTAAAGTTTTTTCCAGAACCAGGTTTATTGGATTCCGCACGAGCAGGTCGTTCGTCACGCTGGCCTTTTCGGGGTCCGCGGTCACGGCTGCCTTCTGAAGATCCTGATTTTTTTCTGTTATCCGTCGAAATGCGTGCGTACTGGGTGATCTTTCCGATGTGGTGATCTTTTTTTCCTTTATCGATCACAAAGTTGATTTGCCCCTGTTCGATATCCACAGCACTGACAATCACCTTTAACATGTCACCCATTTTGTACATAAACCCAGAGCGTTTCGCAGACAATGTTAGATTTTCTTCGTCAAATTCCCATTTGTCCAAACCCAAATCATCTAAGCGAATCAAACCGTCTATATTAAACTGACGTAATAAAACAAATAATCCAAACTTTGTGACTGAACTGATGATGCCTTCGAACTCTTCGCCTTCTAATTTTTTCATAAAGCGCGCTTTTTTAATAGCTTGGATTTGTCGTTCGGCTTTTGCCGATTTTTGTTCGCAAGCTGACAACCAAGTTCCGGCTGTTCCTAAATCATCTTCGCTGATCAGGCGGTAACGGCTACCGGGCATGACCAAATTTTTAATCAAGCGGTGCACGATCAAATCTGGATAACGCCGGATCGGCGACGTAAAATGAGTATAAAACTCGAAACCCAAGCCAAAGTGTCCCACATTTTCTTTTGTGTATTTGGCTTGGCTCATCGAGCGTAAAGTTAAAATATGCACAATCTGAGCTTCGGGTTTTCCGTCAAATTCTTGCAGCATTTTGGTCAATCGTTTTTGTAACTTGCCGCCAGACATCATGACATTAGCTCCAAAATTTTTGGCATAGCGCTGAAGCATTTCAATTTTTTCACCAGAGGGTTCTTCATGGACACGGTAAAAAGCCGGAATTTCTTTTGATGATAAAAATTTTGCAACGGCTACATTGGCAGCCAACATTAATTCTTCTATTAGCCGATGCGCAAATAAACGTTCTGATTTAATCACGTCGATCGGCTCGCCCGTGCCATCAATAACAAGTTCTGTTTCGGCAACTTCTAAATCTAAAGAACCTTCTTTAAAGCGCTTTGCCATTAAAACTTTAGCAAGGTCTGCGCAGCGAAAGATATTTTCTTGAACCTGTTTGTCTTTTGTTGATGTCGTTGCCGGCGCCGGGTTGCCATCGATCAGTTCCTGGGCTTCACCGTAAGTGACTCTTGATTTACTTTCAATGACGGCTTCATAAAATTTTGATGATGTCATTTCGCCAGTAAAATCAAAAAGCATCTCGGCCACTAAGGCCAGGCGGGGAACGTGTGGGTTAAGTGAACACAATCCATTACTTAAAGCTTCAGGTAACATCGGAACAACAAAATTTGGAAAATAAACCGAGGTTCCACGTTCGTAAGCGTCTTTATCCATCGCGGAAGTCGGGTTCACATAGTGGCTGACATCAGCAATGGCCACATGCAAATGAAACCCGGTATCGGTCATCACCACGTGAACGGCATCATCAAAATCTTTCGCCGTGGCGCCATCAATTGTAATAATAGGTAAATGACGAAGATCCACACGATTTGCAAAATCTTTTTCAGACGGATTTTTATCGAATACTTTAGCTTCAGTCAAAGTAGCTTCAGAAAATTTATCGGCAATATTTTGTGTAATGATGACTCGCTTGATGTCGTTTAGTGGATTCAGCGCATCTCCAAGCACTTCAAAAACTTCGCCTTCAAATTTTCCATTGTCAGGATATTTTGTTATCTTCGCCGCAACCAATTCGCCTTCTTTGGCGTTCATCGATTTTTCCATCGGAATGCGCAGATCCGATCCCCAGCCTTTGCCTTCATCTTTGATGGCGCCGAAAGATTCATTTAATTTAGAAAATTTTCCCGCAATATTTTTTTGTGAACGATCTTCAATACGTATAATTTCTCCGCGGAAGCGACCGTCGCGTTCTTTTTCAACGGAAACGCTAACTCGGTCATTGGTCATTGCCGAATGCATTCCACCGGATGGAATGTAAACATCCACGTGGGTTTTATCATCGGGAATAAAAAATCCGAAGCCGTCTGGATGGCGCTTAATCGTTCCTATTAATGTCTTGTGTTTTAAACTCATGTTTTCATATTCAGTTTATGAATGATAAAAGTCATGTCGAAAACCATGGTTAGTGAATTTCAAACTGAAGTTACACTGTCGGTAGTCAAACGCGGTTCTAATTCCAGACCATTTTTGAAAATACCTAGACCTACGTCTGTAAATGACGTTACGCACTTTGAGCAGGTGCGTTATTCGTCAGGTGTAAAATACATAGCTATAAAACTTTGAAAATGAAGTTATACAAATCAATCAAAAATTAACTTTTATTTTTATAATTGCAGTTGCTGGAGACCAAAGCCAGATAATGCTTTCAAAGGTTTTAGTAAAAAAATACTGAAAAATAAAACTCAATGAAACAACATCAATTACTGAAAAAAAATCAGCAAAAAAAATCTTCGGTACTGATGTCTTTAAGCTACAAGTTGCTGAAACTTTAGTGGCGGAAAAGCGCCAGCAGTAAGCGCTGTCGTATTTTTTCGGTTGCGTTTAAAAAATCCCATCATTAGGATTTAATCCATAACGTATAAACAAAAACAATTTGCTCTTAATGAAAGGACGCAAAATGAAAAAAATATTAGTAATTGCATTAGCTTTGGCTTCTGTAAATGCTTTCG
>JAYTPC010000150.1:0-13342 GCA_043747425.1 Bdellovibrionales bacterium | reverse complement strand
TTATCACACTCCTTCCAACCCATTGGAATTCCTCCTTGATTGGAAAAGTGTAAACTATGTCTCCGGTATAAAATGTAAACTATGTGTCAGGACGGACATGGCGTAGACAGTGCTACGAATGTAACTTTAATCAATTACAGCGATCTTACGACTTTCTCTGAAAACATTAAAACAGCTGTTGCGTCAGGCGATATGCCCCGAAATGATAAACTGTCAGTAGTACAAAAAAAATTAATCTTGGACTGGATTCAAGCAGGTTTACTAAAATAAAAATGAATCTTTAAGAAACGCTTAACTCATCTAAACAATCGGAGAATACATGAAAACTTTAATCGCTGTAATCACAATAACCGCTGCACAATTTGCCTTTGCTGGTATACCTAAATCGAATGGTAAAGATTTAGAGTGCCGGGGAAGTGCAGAAATCAGAACACCTGCGTATCCCTGCGAAACAGACTACGGACCCGGCACCTGTTCAGATGATTCAGCAGACTTTAATTTTTTGTTAAACACACTAAAAGGTGATCTTTCTGACGGACTTGCAGGCCAAATCGCTTTCGATAAAATATATGGGTCGGTTTCTTATAAAAAAGATCCCGAACTTTCTAAAATTTTAAAAAGAATTGTTAAACAGATTGCCGGTGAAATTTCATATAAAGATAAAAATGTGGCTGTCACATTAAATACGCCCTTAGGGCTAATTTCAAAAACAGAACAAATTGATTTTTCTGCAGGAATCAGACAACCAACAGTATTACTTGTTTTACCAAACTCTGATAAATTTGGATTCGTCCTAGTGAATGAATTGAATCTTGAAGTGGCAATCGTTGTCGTGTGCGGACCGGGGAATAACCTTCATAGAATTTTCCACAAAATTATCCGCCGATGTCCCTGAGAGAGAAAAAACGAGAGCTCATCCATCATAAAGTAACTAAGAAAGTATTTGATCCCTTGTTTGCGCAGAATCAACGGTGTGCAAAAATTAGAAGTTTGTCGGTATCAATTCAATACTGTGGGGGAGTTTTTGTGATTGTCCAAAAAATGTCACGCTTATTCATGTTTAACAGATCCTTGATGTTTACCACCCATATTTATTTTTAAAAAGAGACTGATCGTTTCAACTAAATCTTTTGTGTTGAGAGGTTTCGTTAGATGTCCGTCGCAGCCAGCCGCTCGTGTTCGGGCTTTTTCTTCAGCCATTGCATGGGCAGTCAGAGCGATAATTGGTTTTTTATACCCAGCTTCTCGCAAAGAGCGAGTCGCTTCGTAACCATCCATCTGCGGCATTTGAATATCCATTAAGATGATATCGAAATTACCGTTAAGCGCCTGTTTAAAAGCCTCAAGTCCATTTTTCGCAGCCTCCACGACTGCACCATTATTTGTGAGTATGCGGTGAACTAAAAATTGATTGTCGATAGAATCATCAGCCACTAAAATTCGTACTCCATGAAGTGCTCGATTCTCGCTTTCTTCGGTTTTAGCTTGTGTCTTAATTGCACTATTACGAGTATGATTTTCCTGAGTTAGTTCGGCAATAAAACTGATAGTGAAGATGGTACCGCGACCCTCCTCAGGGTCATCAATAGTTACTTTTCCGCCGAGGGCATTCGCAAGTCTTTGAGAAAGTACCAGGCCGAGTCCAGTTCCTCCATATTTTCTGGTAGTCGTATTGTCAGCTTGAGAAAAAGGTTGGAAAAGTCGCTCTTTCTGTTCGAGCGATACACCAACTCCGGTATCACGAATAGCAACTTTGAATTTGATGGTTTTGTCTTTTTCAGGGTGTGCAGTTACCTGAATTGTAATTCCGCCTTCATCCGTGAACTTAACGGCATTCCCAACTACGTTAATGAAAATTTGCCGAATCCTTGTTGGGTCGCTGCATATTCGGCTTGGGATATGCTCGCCCATGTATATTCTTAAATAGATACCTTTGGACCGAGCTCGTTCGCGGAAAAGATCAAGCACTTCATCAAGTAAATCAAAGAACGAAAAATCTATCTTTTCCATATCCAGTTTGCCTGATTCAACTTTTGCTAGGTCTAGAATGTCATCAATAATTCTGGTAAGAGCTTTTCCATTACGAGAAATGGTATCCAAGAACTGATCACGCTCTTTAATATCGAGATTACGATCCTTCAATAGATCTGTAAAACCTAGAATTGCTCCTAGTGGGGTTCGGATTTCATGTGACATATTAGCAAGAAAAGATGATTTGGTTTGGTTTGCGCGTTCAGCTTCAATTTTGGCACGTTCAAGATCAAGTTTTTGAACGACTCTGTTAGTCACATCGACTGCATGATCGTAAACTCCATAAGGATTTCCTTCTACGTCTTTGATTTGAATATAGGTGAAGTCATAGTAGTGGTCTTCTAGTTCACCGTTGTCATTGACAATGCGAGCAAGTACTTCGTCACCAACAAAGGGCACACCAGTTTTTAATACCTCAAGAAGAAGTTCAACAAACCCCTGGTCTTTAAACTCAGGGCAAGCTTCAAGAAGCGGTCTTCCGATTAACTGTCGGCCTGCGAATATTCGTTGGTATTCAGGGTTAACAATTTCAAAGGTTAGATCAAGACCTCTCCACATTGCGATGGCGGCTGGTGACTGCAGAACAATAGTTTGAAGCTTTAGTTTTTCAGAAGCAAGTTGCTCTCGGCTTTCTTCGATCAGTTTTTTATCCCTGACTTGGTCAGTGACGTCTTGATGAATTGCCAAAACGCCTTTGATTTTGCCGTCGGATTCTCTGAAGGGGTGATAACCGACATCAATAAACATATTTTTTAATAGACCATTATCACCAGGAATATTCAGAGGTAACTCTTTACCTAAATAAGGCACTCCCGTTTTAAAAACAGCATCCAATTGTTCAACAAATTCAGTGACCTCGCTTTTCTTAAATGCCTCTAACACCTTTTTTCCATGAACGCTGCGTCCGACTAACTTCTCGTACGGTGGGTTGGCTAAAGCGAATACATGTTCTGGTCCATTTAGTACGACCATTGGAATTGGCGCCTGCATAAAAAAATCATGCAGGTTTTGTTTTTCTCGCTCAAGTGCTTGAGCAGCCGCAGCCATGTCGTTTTCGAGTTTCTTCTGTTTAGTCGAGTCTCTAAACACGAGAACGACTCCTTGAATTAATCCATCCGCACTTATAATAGGTGCAGCAGTATTTTCGATAATAAACTCAGTTCCATCACGCGCAATCAAAACAGTGTGACTAGTTAATCCGACGACACCTTCATGAAGGACTCGTTCAATAGGATTAGCTGCCGGCTTTCTTGTCTCTAGGTGGATGATATTGAAAATATCGAGAACTGGTTTACCACTAGCATCGTTCTGAGACCATCCTGTCAGTCGCTCGGCAACTGGATTCATAAAAGTAATTTTTGGTGACTTATTCGAATCTGTCGTTATGACAGCGTCACCAATCCCAATCAGTGTTGCTTTTAACCAGGACTGACTTTTCTCAAGTTCAGCTACAAGTCTTTTATTTTCCTCTGTCAACCACCGATCATGGCGATTGTTTTGCTCGTTCACACGTCCACGATAGTTATTGAAGAATCCTGCAAGTTTCGGATTTTCTTTTATCAAAGGTGCGTAGTGTTCCTGAACTCTCTTGTCGTTTTCATAATTCAATTCAGGGTGCATCTCAACCCAAGTGAGGCATGTGTGATTGTAAGCAAGAAAAAGAGTGAGGTTATCGTAAAGTTCGTTTGGCAGAACATGCTGCAATTTTTGCTGGCAATTTTTTGTATCCTGATTCAAAAAGATGGCAATGCAACAATGAAGAATTCCTTCCTCAATCAAAGAGCCAGCCTCTGGCCACTCTGTTTGGGCATTTAAATTTAGAATTTTAGTTTTTGCCAGAAGCTCTGTGTAACCTAGAGGAGGCTCTTGAAGTAGTGTTAGTATTTCAGCACTGTTCATTCCAAGCGGCCGAAGTGAAGAGCTATGGCATAGTAAGCAATAGGGTACGGTGCAAAACTTGGCAAGAGACGCTGCTAACTTTTCCTTGAAAAGAGCAGGTATCGGATTTTCAATATAAGCAGCTAACGTTTGCTGCCAAAGACTCTCTAAAACAGAAGAATTTTTATATGCAGGCTCAAAAAACGGAGGAAAGAATCCCAAGCGTGCGATGATATCTTCTTTGATAATTTCAGACGACATTTTTTTAATTTGAATCCTCATAAAGAGTCATATTTCATTTAGTTTAGTTTATACAAATGCTGATCATTTGCAAATTTATCTCGATATGTTGCACATATCGCTACATTGGGCTCCACCCCCCATCGAAGTTTTTTTGCATACGATGACACGATTGTGCAGAATCTAGTGCTAATTTATTCAGATTAAAATTATTACTGTTGATTAGTAAACTCTATTTATTTAGGAAGTACTGCGAGATCTGTTTATTTTTTTCATTATTATTTCCTATTTTTTTACGCGGTAGTACCGACCCTTCGTGTTATCGCATGCTCTTAACGACCGAAAGTTTTTCAAATCCAGTTCAGCAACCCGCTGACTAATACTGTAGCCTTTTGACTGAAGTAATTGAATATAATCAGCACATCGAATTCTTTCTCGATCTTTTAAAAATTTTTCCAAAATCTCGAAGCGAATATTTTTGCTTACAGATGTATAGTTTTTAATTAGAAAAGACTTATTAACAGGTAAGTCAATCTCTGCAAAACCCCATTTCTTAAAAATGGTATTTGATTTCAAAACCAACTCAATCAATAAATCTGGTTTTAGCGGATGCAGATTAATGTAAAAAATTTGTAAAGGTGATTTATTAATTTCAATACAAAGCATTCTTCTAAATGTCTTAAATAAGTCCGACTTATTAATTAACCCGGCTAAGTCAGCCATCAGTCCTAGAAGACTTGGCTGCTTAGATTGTTGAAACAACAAATTCAACTTGATTGGATTTAAATTCGCAAAGTCTTCAGAAAATTTTAAAATAGCAGATTCAAAAAATCGAGGATCAGATCTAAAGAAAAAACTTAAATTAAACCAATCCTGCTCGGTTAGATTTGAAGAATTCAGCTGTAGAAAAGCAGAATCAGGATTTTTCATCTGCTAACTCTTCAAGAATTCCATCCAAAAAATCAAACGCTTGTACAGATCCGGTAATTTTCTTTTGTTTTAGTAGGTCTATTTGATTTTCAACTATTTTCAAATTTATATTTTTTTTAAGCAGAAACTTTGTATGACCTATATCTTTGGCTCTGTGGGCGAAGCATTTCATAAGAAGCATGTCTTCAATGCCTAAAGCAAAAACACTTAAAAACTTTTTATCAAATACTTTTACAAGACGAGATTCGAAATCGTTAGGTAACACAAACATAAAGCTAGAAAAATGAGGATTTAACCAATCAGCAGGTAAATTAAGCTCGGAACCCACCTGCTTAATTTCATTTTCGATTTCTAACAGCGAAGAATTTTTCGAAACCGCGTCGACATCGCTTGTTGATAAGGGAAATTGGTGCGCCATAATCATCGCTGTGCCACCGCCAAGGATTAGTTTAACAGGTTTTTTCAGCAGTTCATCAAGTCTGCTGAATGCCTCTGTTGCTAATTTTAGATCAATTATTTTAATAGACATTGAATCATTATATCGTATTTTTTAGTTTTTCGCAATATTTAGATTTATTCAGTTATTTCAATAATTTAAATAAATTCTTATGAAAGTAAGTCTAAAGAATTCGGTGGTTAGAAGCCATTAAGTAATCTGTTTCAAAAATGGGCGGCACAAAAGCAGTATGTTCTTGAACAAATGGCTGAATATATCAAAGACGGTGACATTGCCTCTATCACTGATGTTATTGCGGCTTACATCTCAAATTCAGCTAAATATAAAAATCAGGATCAGTTCGCTGAGCCATCGGCACGACTCGGCAAACACTTCACCGAATGCTTTCACATAACGATAATTAATGTTTCAATTAAAGTATTTTTTAATGCCATTGAACAAATTCATCAGGATTTAGGATAAACGAATACCTAAAGCTTCCTAATTACGCACGCGTTCTGCCAATATTAACCGCTTATCCTATTCCCTGCAGTGACAAGCCCCATTATGCGCGGTAATCTGCTTAGTCGCTTTTAAAAGACAGGGTTATTGATGCTTGCTTGTCCTATCACATTTATGAAGTCGTTTTATGCCTGAAAACTTTTCGGAAGTAGATGACACTAAACTTGATTCCATCAGTTTGTACATCAACGAATTTCCGCTGCTTCAGGGAAAAACATTAGCAGGACTTCTAAAGCAAGAAGAATTTAAATACAAACCTCGCGATTTTTCCGGCGACAAAGAAGTCACTTCGCACTTACTTTTTGATTTACCCGAAGTCTTTCGTAAAAAGCTAACCGCTTTTTCTGAGCACTATTTTAACGAAATCAATAAACAAAATCGCTTAGCTGACATCGTGAATTATAACTTTAGTAACGGAATGCAAATCAGTGCTCGTGAAATTTTGCGACACCCGTTACATAAAAAAGTGGCGTTGCATTTACTGCCACAGAATAAAATAGATACAAGTTTTCAAACCAAGTGGCCACTGATTCAAACTGTCAACGGCACCTTCGTAAGTCAGGCAGAAATCGAGCTTGAAGAAATTGTGCAATCTTTATTACGTAGGGTCACCGATGCCTTTAATCGCGGGCAAGTTTCACTTTACCTTCAGGGTCAACCGACTTCATCGACGGCTATGAAAATCACAAGCCTTGAATTCAACACTTCCCAAGAGCTTGGCTGGCGCGTTGATTTCCTAGAGCGCAGTGATTCCGAACTTGAATCTGAATTTAAACTTCTTAGCCCCAGAAAAGAGCCTCTTACTTTTTATCATTCGTTTGCTGTCGAACCCATTAGTGGAACTGTTGTTATTCATCCGTGGTTTCAAGAATTCAATTTGCTTCAGGAATTTTTAACTAAATTGCCAGAGCCCACTCAGATTAGAAATTCAGACATGCCAACCGTGAATGTTTTTGGCGAATTTGCCACGAAAACTGTTTTGAATTATTTGCGAGGCCGCTTCATTCCATTAAGTATTATTGGTGAATCTATTCAGCTACCTGAAAGCCAAAGTGCAACTGAAGTAAGACTTACCGAAACTGGAACATTTTATATTCAACACGAAGCTCGGATATCAGGTCAAAAAAATCTTGTGCGTAATGGTTTTAGCTCAAAGTCAGCTTTGTTACTGCAGACCTTGTCAGATGGCTTGTCACTGATTTTGAAAATTGATGCGAAAGATTTAGCTGCAAGAACTTTAACAAAAAGAGAATGGGACTTAAAGCTTTTAAAAAATTTGGGAATTCTTCAGTACATTGTTCTTGAAACGCTATCCGTTCATTTTACGGGTGCTTTGAATGACGGAAGTGTCGTTGAAAAAGATAAACTATTTCGTGCGCTTCACGGACGCATACATCAGCTGCTAACATCTGGTCCTGGTTTTACATTTGTTCGTGGCACGGCTTTAGCTGAACTTTGTTCTGCGCCCGTTCTTAAATGTTTTGATGATTATATCAATTCGATTTTCAAATCTGCAGATTCTAGCGAATCATTTTATTCAGAAAGTGGCGAGATAATTTTAGAAGGTATTGTTCAGCGTGAATACCGCGTGATTTTTGAATTATTAAAACAAGTAGCCCTTGTCACTGGCGGCGAAGTTTTTAAAAGATCTAGAACTTCTTTGCTGCCGCGGGTTTCAAATAGCCAAAACGAATTTTATTTTCCAACTGGAAATGTACAGAAACCAACGAATCTGCAACAGACCTTAGAATGCTTACAAGTTCTGGTTCCGTACGGATTTAAATTATTTTACAAAGATCAACCGCTACAAGAGTTAACTGAAGATGAATTTAGTGTCGACTTTGCGCTAGAAACAGACCGCGATCAAAAAATGTTTAATTGGTTTGAACTAAACCCAAAGTTTTTCCTTCGCGGTGAAGAAGTTAACCCCGACCAAATTCTTAATCTAGGCGGCGGTGGTGTCATTGAATACGCGGGTAAATTCTATCTGGTACCAAAAAAACAAATGCCTTCGTTAAAGCGCCTTGAAAAATTCTGGGAGCGTTTACAAAACGGTAAAACAGAAACGCTAACCAAGAAAAATGGCGATAAAATATATAAGCTTCCGCGCAATCAGACTTTAGAGCTTTTGTCTTTGCGGGCTACCGGTGTTGGATTACGCGGAGACCACGAATGGAAAAAGCTTTGTGATTTTTACGACAATTTAGGGTCAAGCACACCAACCATTGAAATACCAGCCACGGTGAAAGGCATTTTAAAACCTTACCAAGTACTAGGAGTTCAGTGGCTTCGAGACCTTTACGAACTTCGCCTAGGTGCCCTACTTGCTGATGACATGGGTCTTGGAAAAACCATTCAGACATTAACTTTCTTAGAAATACTTCGCAGTCAAAATGAACTTGGTCGGGTTCTGATCGTCGTTCCTTCTTCCTTGATTTTTAACTGGCAACAAGAAATCGAAAAATTTACTCCAGACTTGCCAACGATCATTTTTAACGGAAAAAATGCTGATGTTTTGTCAAAAAAAGTAGGTAGTGGCGATCAAATGCTGGTCATCACCACTTACGGTCTTTTGATGGAGCACAACGAATTCTTAACACAGTACAAGTGGCGCGTTGCCATTTTTGATGAAGCACAAAATTTAAAAAACCTGACAACCAAACGAACTAGTGCCGCCCGTGCCTTAACAGCCCAGTTTAAAATTTGCTTAACAGGCACACCGATGGAAAACCACTACGGCGAATTTTATTCGCTAGTTGATTTATTAGTCCCCGGAAGCCTTGGACCGCTATCTGATTTTCGCCGAAAATTCGTGAACACGGACATGATCACGTTTGAAGAAATGCGTGATCTTAAGTTAAAAATCAAACCACTGCTACTTCGCAGAAATAAAAAAGAAATTCTATCAGAACTTCCGGAAAAACAAGAAACCAAAATCAGTATCGCTTTTGAAGAAAAGCAAAAAGAAATTTACAGAGATATTGCTCTTTCGTATAACGCCCGTGTCAAAGAAGCTATCGAAAGTGTTGATTCAAACGGTCAAGCTAGCGTTCAGTTGCAAATGCTGACTGCACTACTTCGTTTAAGACAAGCTTGTTCAGACCCTGCTGCTCTACCGAATGTAAAGTACCCGTATGTGCCGCCAAAACTAAGCACTCTGTTAGAATCAGTTTCAGAAATCGTCCAGTCCGGCGAAAGTGCCTTGGTATTTACCCAGTTTCTACAAACACTGGAACATACAGCCCAGATTATGCGTGAAGCAAAGATTCCTGTTTATATTTTGCACGGCGCAGTTCCCACAAAACAGAGACAAAAGATTTTAGCTGATTTTAATGCTAATCCTGCAGGTGCAGTGCTGATCATGACCCTTAAAACCGGCGGAGTAGGCCTTAATCTGACGAAAGCAAGTTACGTTTTTCACCTAGAGCCTTGGTGGAATCCTGCCGTCGAAAATCAAGCTTCAGACCGTGCGCACAGGCTTGGTCAGACAAAAGCCGTTCAGGTTTTCAAATACATCATGCACGAATCATTAGAAGAAAAAATTGAACAGCTGAAAGACCGAAAAGGTAAAAAATTCTTAGCGCTTTTAGATTCTTCGGAAAAAGTGAAAGACATCCAGGCCTCTGGCAATGCCCTTTCGAAAGAAGATTTTAATTTATTACTTGGAATAAAATCTTGAAGCTAGAATTGTTTTGATGAATTTAAAAGTGTGGGGCGCCCAATCGTTATCTAGTTTTACGAAATGTATTGTAAATGCTTTAACTGGACAGGGTGTTAACTGCGGATCATCTTCAACTTATGAATACGGTTTGGTTCAAATTCATGGAGCACCTGCTGCACTTGAGGAAGACAAGCTCATCTTAAAAGAATCTCTGAACGCTCATTTTCCTTTAATCTATTTAATTCATCGACCGGACGAGCTTCTTGAAAGTTCGACCTTAATGGAGCTTTTGAATTATCAAAAATCAAAACGATTTTGCTTGCTAGGTGATTTAGTTTTCCGCCTTCCCTTTTGGCAGTTACACCGTTTACAGTGTACGGTTATTCCGCACCCATTCATGGACATTACTATGCCGCCGCCCAGTGCTCCCTTTGTTGTAGGGTCTTATACGTCGTGGGGTGAAATGAGAAAACTTGAGCATTACTTAGCTCTTGTAGATAACCTTCGATCTTTTGGAAAATTCGAATTTAAAGTGGGCGGGAGTGGAATCGACAAGCGCAAACTGCCAACTGATGTGTTGGTCTCAGAGAAATTCTTTGTGCCGCATTTTAATGTTCAACTTTATCATCTGTTCGGAAAAAAGCGCCTTGGTGAATCCAGTGGATCACTGCATAAAGGAATTTCAGTTCCAGTTATATTTGAGGCCAACGGAGCTGAGCGAATTGAAAACTTTTTTGCAATAAAAATCAGAGCCAATGATAAATTATTGGATATTGATTTTGCAGGTGCTTCCGTTGAAATTAAAAAAATGGTAGATTCGAATTTAATTTTAGCTTTAGAGCACAACCAAGCGCAGGCGATGGAAAATTCACCTGATGCCTTTGCAAAAGCCCTACTGAAAATCTTCTTTACTTTAAAATAGCCTTTCGAAGTATACATACTTACCTATACAAAATATAAATAGAATCATATTTTACATATATATAAAGTTCGTCTAATACTGTTGTAAGAAATGGAGAACAAATGAAAAAAATTATTTTGATCGGATCATGTCTTATCTTTTCTCAAGCAACTTTGGCTATCAATCCAAGGATTATGACTTACACTGCGATTAACTTCCCTGGTGCTGGGTTTGACCACTACGTGCTCCGGGAACTTGATTTAATAGAAGAAGCAAAAAAATTCTGTGCGCGGTCTCGAGAATCACTTGATAGAATATCAAATATAAACATGCAGATACTGGCTGACTTTGATCTAACTAAAAATACAGAGGGCGATCAGACCAGGTCGACAAATTATCCACAGGTAGTTCTTTCAGCCCTTGTCAGTTGTAAAATTGATAAATTGTGAAAAATTCCGTGGATTTGCTGTTAAAGAAAGGAAGTTGCATCTATTTTTTATTGTATCCGCACGAAACAGCGTATCAGCTTTCGGGAAATGGTTTTGATTTCACACAAAAAGCATTGGTCGAAGATATTTTTGTGGCACTGCCGATTGCTCGGTAAAACAACTTAAAAAAAAAGGACTTCAGAATGAAGTCCTTTTTTTTGGTTCAACTCATTGAACTAAAAACTTTGTTAATGATTTACGTGAGGAAGTGAATCGCCTAACTCGCCCGCGATATCACCTAAGTTATTTGCAACTTGCCCGGCACCAATTGCTCCGCTGGCTGCAGCTCCCCAACATTTAATTCGCTTCGCATTCGTGATCACGCACGCATGATTAAATCCAACGGTTAATTTTGTTGCCGTAAGGCTTGTGCCAAGATTCACGTTCGCCAGTCCAGCCACTTCGCCGTTGTTATCACCGATGTTGACGGTGCTACCAAGTAACAGCTGCCCCGATGCACCCAAACCAAAGCAACGAACTCCGCCTGCGGAATTAATTGCGCACGTCATTTGATTTCCACCATACATAAATGCGGGCGTGTACGTTGTTACTTTCACAATCGGCAATGTCGCCATGTCACCCGCTGCAGAACCCCATGTATTGGCCCCGTTATCGATTCCTAATTGACCTTTTACATTTCGGCCCCAACATTTTGCAGTGCCGTTACTAAGAATTGCACACGCATGCGAATAACCACCACCAAGTTCGGTCGCGTTACTTCCTAAGTTTATTGCCGGCAAGGCATTCATGTTTGCAACCGAAGTACCAGTTGTTGTGGTTGAGTCATTTCCAATCTGGCCATAACGATTTGCGCCCCAACATTTCACAGTGAAATTATCTAAAAGTGCACAGGCAAAATCAAGTCCACCCACAAGTTTAGTCGCTGTGCGACCCGCGCCTAAGATGACTGTCGGAAGACTATCACCCATTTGCGTCGGCGATGTTCCACGATTTACTAAATCCCCAAGGCCCAGCTGATACGTTGAGTTTCGGCCCCAGCATTTTGTCGAAGCATCATTTAAAATCGCGCATGACATATAGCCAAACGCAAATATTTTTGTGGCTGTTTTTCCCGTTCCTAAATTGACTGTGGGAAGACTGTCTCCCATTTGGTTAGCACCAGAACCATAACCTGTTGTGTTTCCAGTTCCTAGTTGACCGTAAGTATTTTGACCCCAGCATTTCACTGCACCCGTATTTAGCAGCGCACAATTGTGATAATAACCAGTAGCAATAGATGTCGCCGTTAAGCCAGTGCCTAAATTGACGAACGGTAAATTTCCACCCAAGGTTGCCGTCGTATCGGCTAAGTTTGTCGTAGCACCATTACCAAGTTGTCCGGAAGATCCCAATCCCCAACATTTCACCGAGCCTTCATTATAAAGTGCGCACGTGTGCGTGGCTCCGGCAGAAATACTAATAGGTTCGATGTGCGTCACCGCCGCATCTGAAGTGTTAGAAATGTTATCTGTCACACGAACAGTTCCCGTGCCAGCTGCTGCTGGTGCTGTGTAGAGTCCTGACGCTGCTACCACTGTTCCCGCTCCCGCAAACACAGAATACGTGTAGGGACTGGTGCCAAGTACAGAAGTGAAAGTCATCGTTGAAAAAACGGGAAGCTTTAAGATATTTGGCGAAATGGATAACGAGGCAACAACTCTGACCTGGGCCTGCACGACATTTCCGATCGTGTCTGTGACTTGTATCAAATCAGTTCCGGCGACAGCGGGTGCGACATAGGCCCCCGTCGATGAATTTATTGTTCCTGTTCCGCTGAAAATAGAAAATGTTCTTGTGCCTACTCCGCCAGTGGCTGTGAAAGTTTGCGTGCCGTTCGCAGCAATCGTAATTAGCGTCGGCGATAATGTCAGTGCGTTGTAAATTGTAATTGTTGTATCAGCTGTAGCAGCCGTCGGTGTTGCGGTATCTGTGGTTCGCACAGTCGCCGTTCCTGTTGTTGCCGGAGCCGTGTAAATTCCAGTGACCGGATCAACAACTCCAAGACCTGCAAATACTGAGTATGCATACGGTGCAACTCCACCCACGGCAGTTATCGAAAGATCTGAACTGACGACCACATATGCTGTGGTTGGAGTAACTGATAAGGGACCATTCACAGTAAGAACGGCATCACTGATGTTTGCTAAACTGTCTGTCACACGCACGGTTGCAGTTCCAGCTGAAACACCGGTGTAAACTCCAGTGCTAGAATTTATTGTACCGGGTCCGCTGACAATCGAATAAACAAACGGTGA
>JAYTPC010000149.1:0-1298 GCA_043747425.1 Bdellovibrionales bacterium | reverse complement strand
TTTTAGAGCCTAGTTTAGAATCTAGCTGAATATATTCTTTTTTAAACTGTGGACCGGGGTTTTTTAAAACCTGAGAAGCTGAAACAGACTGAATTTGGATAAAAAATAAACTAGCGACGAGCCAATTCAAGCGCAACACCATAACGAACACCTCGCGTAGAAACGATCAATTGATTTTTTTTAAATAACTTTAATGTTTCAATCAGAATAATTAGGCCGACCAGAATAACGTCAGCTCGTCCTTCCGGAAAACCTTTTTGTATTTTTTCCGCGACCGATAGTTGGATTAACTCTGTCAGCCATTTTTCAAGTCGATTTAATGTAAATACATATCCATCGATGACATCGACTTGAAATTTACCAATTTCTACTGCTGCTAAGGTTGTTGGCGTTCCAGCTACGGCCAGAACTTCATCTACTTTTAGACCTTTAGAATTAATCTTAGAAATTTCTGCGGTTATAAATTTTTGCAGCTCAATTATTTCGTTTTCAGGTGTTGGCTGCTGTGAAATAAATTTTTCAGTTAATCGAACACAGCCAATATTTAAACTTTGTCCCTGAAGTAATTTTGAACCCGTCCCAAAAATAAATTCAGTTGATCCCCCACCTATATCAATAACCAGCCTGTTTTTATCAGACGAAGCTGCAGAAATTGAGCCTTCGTAGGTGATCTGAGCTTCTTTTTCGCCAGGAATAATTTCTAAAGGGATATTTAAATCCTTACAAATTATAAAAAGCTCTTGTTGGTTTTCTGCATCACGGGCTGCCGAAGTAGCCATAGCTAAAACGCGATCTGGTTTTTGCTGCTGAATTATTTCAGAAAATTTTGTTAAGCATTTTTTTGCTCGCACTAAAGCGTCAGGATGAATTTTTTTGGTTTTTTGAAGATCTTGCCCTAGTCTTACAACTTCAACTTGGTCAGAATATATTTTTAGAATCTTTCCGTTTTCAATTTCACAGACAAGACATAAAAAAGTATTTGAACCTAAATCAAGGGCTGCAACTTTCATTCTAAAAGCTTTCTAGTTAGAATTTCGTTTACAATATTTGGATTGGCTTTGCCTTTAGTTTCTTTCATGATCGCACCAACAAAGAAAGCAATAACTTTTGTTTTTCCTGATTTGTATTCAGCAACTTGCGACGGATTGCTAGCTATAATTTGAGAAATAATTTTTTCAATTTCACCCACGTCTGAAACTTGAACTAAGCCTTGGGACGAAACAATTTCAGATGGAGATTTTAAATTTGTCCACATGTCTTTAAAAACTGATTTTGCAATTTTGCCAGATATAGTGCCT
>JAYTPC010000148.1:0-1583 GCA_043747425.1 Bdellovibrionales bacterium | reverse complement strand
CGGAGGTTTTATGTTAGGTGTAGTTCAATTTATTAGAAGTTTAATTTTCGTAGCCATTGCTTTGGGTGCCGCTGGCACTTTGGTTGAGGCTACTGGCATTGTTGGTCGTGAGGCAGTCAGAGCGCATCAGCACGGTGGCATAAGCTTTAGGTGGCTGAACCACCAGCTTGTTGGGAACGGCGGTGGCAAATGAGTCAGCCACTCGATTTTGAGGTTCTACGGTTCTACGAGTCCTAGAAACGATTATTTTATTGAACGAATTAAATCGTGAAAATAATCAGACCTTTCATGTCGAGGATACCAAACTAAAGCCAATGGCTCTTCATAAGGTTGACCGCGATTAATTTTGATCAAATCTCCATTTTCAATATAGGATCTTGCTAAATCATCCGTCAAGGTGCCATATCCAACTCCATGAATAAACATGCGAATTAAAGCTGCGTTTTCGTTAACAAAAAGTCGATCCGGCCGTGTTGTTTTTTCTAGCTCAAATTTTTTTAAATAATTAAAAGTAGTTTTATCACTTTCGTAAAAATCAATAATTCTTTCTGTCTGAATTATTTCCGAAAGTGCTCGCCCTTGCCACTTAGAACTTGCAACTAAAATATATTTATCTGCTTTAAGTAGCTTACTATCCATTTCATTAGGAACTAAATCGGGTGAGGTAACAGCTAAGTCAACTTGGCCAAGTCTTATGAGATCAATTAAATTAAGATGATCTTCTGATTTAAAATGCAGTTTTAAAAATGGATATTTTGAATACAGAGCCAAACAATCTTTGTTAATTCTTCCTGAAATAGCCGTTGTGGGTCCGGCAACGGTCAAGCTGATCTGCATTTGATTTTGACCTTTTAAGCGACTGACTAGCTGGCCTTCTGCTTCAGCAGTTGTTTTACAGAATTGATATAAAGCTTTGCCTTCTTCAGTTGGAGTCATTCCTTTGCGTGAACGAAGAAATAGAGTAATCTCCATCTCCGACTCTAACAGCCTTATTCTTTTAGTTAAGGCCGCTTGAGTTAGGCGAAGTTCATTAGCCGCAGCGTGAACAGTTTTCAATTCAACAGTCTTTTCAAAGGCAATTAAAAGTGGGTTTTTTAAGACAACCATAAGTTATCAATACATGAATATAATGAATTATACAAGAACTTTGAATATCGTTATAACTCCTTTTGTACACATAAACACTAAAGGAGACGTTCAATGAAACAACTAATTTTGATTACTGGAATTCTTATGATGACAGGAATGACAAACGCACAAGCCCGCAGCTGTCGAAGCAGCGAAGTTGAGCGCGGATGTCATACAGAACATGGCAATCCAAAGCCCGGCTCACCACATGGAGCGCCTTATTGCGACTGTTCAGATGCAAATGAAGATCCACTTGAACAATTAGAAGCGTTCGACGTCATCTTAAATTTTGATGGTCAAAAACAAAAAGTACGATGCTGTGGTGGTCATCATACAGCGCGAGAATGTCCTTGCGATTTTTGAGCATTTCATAATTTCTAAAAACGAAATGATTCATCAAAAAAAGGGCGTTTTTTTATCTGATTACCTAGGGCATAAGAACCTAAGGAGAAATT
>JAYTPC010000147.1:0-2842 GCA_043747425.1 Bdellovibrionales bacterium | reverse complement strand
CTGGAACTTTTATTTCGATCTTCATGGTGATATTCCTTTTCGTGTAAAAATTAAAAAACCTTAAGCTTTAAAAACATCTAAAATAATTTTTTGCTGTTCTGCTTTGTGTCGGTAAATCGAACCCGTCGCTGGCGATGATCTTTCTGTGCGACCTAAGTAGCTAAATTCTAATTTAGATTTTAGCTGCTGTAGCATTTCAGTGATTCGGAAGTGAACAAACTGATAACTGCCCATGTTTTTTGGCTCTTCTTGAGTCCAAATTAATTTTTTAGCGTTTGAATACAGAGCAAGAACTTCTTTTAGCTTCCAAGATGGGAACGGCGAAATTTGTTCAACACGTACTAAAGCAACTGAAAGATCTTTATTTTTTTCACGTTCTTCTAGAAGTTCGTAGTAAAGCTTTCCAGAAACCAAAACAATTTTTTCAACTTTCTTGGTATCCGAAATAAAAGCGTCCGCAATGACTTCTTGGAAGGTGCCATTTGCTAAATCTTCAAGACTGCTGGTCGCACGCGGATGTCGCAGTAAGGATTTTGGCGACATAATAATTAATGGCTTTCTGAATTCACGCTTCACTTGGCGACGAAGCGCATGGAATATTTGTGCAGGTGTTGTTAGGTTTGCAACTTGGATATTGTTTTGTGCGGATAACTGCAAGAATCGCTCTAATCTGGCAGATGAATGTTCAGGGCCTTGGCCTTCGTAACCGTGTGGCAACAGCAGAACTAAGCCGCTCATCTGTTGCCATTTGGATTCTCCTGCAGCAATGAATTGATCGATAATAATTTGAGCGCCATTACAGAAATCACCGAACTGGGCTTCCCACATCGTTAAGAAGCTCGGATCTTGGATTGAATTCCCATATTCAAATCCCATGACGGCATATTCTGATAAAATAGAATCGTAAACACAAAAATAAAGTTCTTCGGTATCATATTTTTTAAGACCAAAAAAAGCTTCACCTGTTTTAGAATCATAAAAACCAGAGTGTCTGTGTGTGAAAGTTCCGCGCACGCAGTCTTGGCCAGTCAATCGAACAGAAGTGTTTTCGCTAAGTAAGCTTCCGTAAGCCAGAAGTTCGCCCATGCCCCAATCGATAGGCTCTAATCCTGCGGCCATCATTTTTCTGGTTTCTAGCAGTTTCACCAGTTTTGGATGAATATTAAAATTAGCTGGCACTTCAGAAATGTCGCGGCCAATTTTTTTCAGTGTGGCTAAGTCAATTTTTGTGTTTGTTGGTTTTTCTATGTCAGTTTGGGCTGCTTTTTTTAAACCGCTCCAAGCGCCTTCAAATTTAAATGTTTTAATTTTTGGCGGAGTTGCTTTTGTGTCTTCAAAGATTTTTTGCAATTCACCCATGCGATTTGTTAACAGGTTTTCTGCAAAGGCCTGATCACATACTGCAGTTTGAACTAAATTTTTTGAATAGATTTCTCGAAGAGTTGGATGTTTGCGGATGATGTCGTACATCAAAGGTTGCGTGTAGGCAGGTTCATCGCCTTCGTTGTGACCGAAGCGACGGTAGCACAGTAAGTTGATCACGATATCGCGGCTGTATTCTTGTCGATAACGAATGGCGATATCCATGGCGCGCACGCAGGCTTCGACGTCATCACCGTTGCAGTGAATGACGGGTATAGCTAAAACTTTCGCAACATCTGATGAGTAGTGTGCGGACCTGCCACTTTCTGGATTCGTTGTAAAACCGACTTGATTATCGATGACCACATGGACAGTTCCGCCAACGGTGTAGCCGCGAACATGTGCCATTTGAAATGTTTCCATCACAACGCCCTGACCAGCAAATGCAGCGTCGCCGTGGATCAATAACGGTACAACTTTTTTTCTGTTTAAAGTATCACTGCGACGTCGTTGTGCCGCCCGCGCCATTCCAAGAACAACTGGATTTACGGCTTCTAAGTGAGAGGGATTAAATGCAAGCTGTGCAGTTACTTCTCCATAAGGTGTTTTCTTAATTTTTGAATAGCCCAAATGATATTTTACATCGCCATCAAAATCTTCTAACGGCGTTTCTAATTCGGTTGGGCCGTTAAAATCGGCAAACATAGATCCGATATCTTTACCCATAAAATTTGCTAGCACGTTGACACGTCCACGATGAGACATACCAATTAATATTTCTTCAACCTTTAATGCAGCCCCTTTATTTACTAAATGATCCAGCATTGGCAAAATGGCATCGCCACCTTCGACAGAAAAACGTTTTGTGCCGACGTAGCGCGTGTGAATAAATTTTTCTAAAGTTTCAGCAGCAGTTACAGATTTAAGGATTTCTTTTTTCTGATCGTTTGTGAATTTAAAATTTGTTGGGTTCTGTTCAAATTCTTTGATGAACCAGTTGCGAATTTCAGGCAAGGCCTCGGCACATTGAACGGTCAACTTTCCGCAGTAAACATTTTTTAAATGGGCGATGATTTCTTTTAAGCTGGCGTTTGGTTTACCAACAACAGACCCAATGTGAAACTTTGTTTCTAAGTCCTTGTCCGACAAGCTGAATTTAGTTAAGTGCAATTGATCGCTGGGGCTTGGCATATTGGTCAACGGATCAAGATCAGCCTCATAGTGTCCGTAATTGCGATAGGCTGAAATTAAATTATAAACATGCAACTCTTTTTCTGAAAGTCCTGGGCTCGTTGAAGTTAGATCCTTTGAAAATTCAACGCCTTCAAAAAATCGTTTCCACTCAAGACTTACAGAATCTGGCGAGATTTTAAATTGCGCGTAAAGTGATTCCAAATAATCTTGGTTTAAGTGATTCATTATGTTTTGACCTCGTCTGTGATTTCAGTAATTATCCTCTCACAAGTTTTCTTTCAAATGT
>JAYTPC010000146.1:0-1077 GCA_043747425.1 Bdellovibrionales bacterium | reverse complement strand
AGAGTAGTACTCAACGATCATACTTTCTTCGACAGAAATTGTTATTTCATCACGTGTTGGAGCATCTTTAATAATTCCTTTGAATCCAGCATGATTGGCGTCTAACCAGGCAGGAACTGAACGACGAGTTACAGCTTGAATGGCACTTAAGATAGTTGCCAATTCTTTGCTTTTCTCTGCGACTTCAATGACATCGCCTTTTTTTACCAAAGCACTAGCGATGTTCACACGCTTGCCGTTGACTAAAAAGTGATTGTGACCAATCAGCTGTCTAGCTTCACGACGAGAGTTTGCAAAACCCAAAGTGTAAACAACGTTATCTAAACGAAGTTCTAAAGTTTTTAATAACTCAGTACCAGTGATAGCTTTACTTGCGTCAGCCATGTGGAAATATTTGCGGAACTGTTTTTCTGAAAGTCCGTAGTAACGTTTTGCTTTTTGCTTTTCACGAAGTTGCAAAGCAAATTCTGAAAATTTCAAACGAGACTGACCATGCTGTCCTGGAGGATAAGGTCTTCTTTCGAAAGCGCACTTATCTGTATAACAACGATCACCCTTTAAAAAGAGTTTCACATTTTCACGACGACATAATTTACAAACTGAATTTGTTACGCAACTCATATTAACCTCAATTAAATTCTTCTACGTTTAGGTGGACGGCATCCGTTATGTGGAACAGGAGTGATATCTTTTAAAGATAAAATTCTGATTCCGGTAGCAGCTAAAGCTCTGATGGCAGGTTCTCGACCGGCTCCAGGACCCTTCAAAAGCACGTCAACAGATTTCATTCCGCTTTCCATAGCTTTTTTTGCTGCATCTTCCGCAGTTACTTGAGCTGCGAACGGTGTACCTTTACGACTGCCTTTGAAGCCAAGGTGTCCTGCAGATGACCATGAAACTGTATTACCAACTGGGTCTGTGAACGTAACGATAACGTTACCAAATCCAGCAGCAATGTGACATTGCCCTTGCAAAACGTTTTTCTTAACTTTCTTTTTTACGACAGCTGTAGTTTTTTTTTGTTCTTCTTTAGCCATTATTTTATCCTACTTTAATTAAACAATTTTTTTCTTGTTC
>JAYTPC010000145.1:0-14148 GCA_043747425.1 Bdellovibrionales bacterium | reverse complement strand
GCATTCTGCGAATGAATCAGTTAAAATTTGCTCGGTTGCTGAAAAGGGCAAATTGCCCACGTATAATTTTCTTCCCATGATAAACCTCCTAAAGGCTTTTGGGGCCGGCTCGGAGGATAAAGGCGGAATACCTAAAAAAACTCAAAACAGACAGTTAACTTGTAAGACACTACAGTAGCCCTTCGAAAAAAGATACAGATTTACCCGTAGATGCCAAAAGTGCAGGGAATTCAACCTCCAGATCAACGGTCCTTGATCTGGAGATCTTTATCAGAATATGGGAATGCTTTTTTTTTAGGAGCTTTTCGATTTTGGAAACTGTTTGATTTATTTTTATTTAAAAGTGATCGTAAAAATATGAAATCATTACTTTTCGAATCTTCTGCACAACTTGTTGATTTGGCTTCTTTGATAATTCGTCTTTTTATTGGAATCTGTTTCGTGATTCATGGACTAGGAAAATTAGGCTACGTGGGATCTGGCAGTATGGCAGGTTTTGAAGGATGGCTTAAAAGTTTAGGATTGCCATTTCCTGCATTACAAGCCCGCGTAGCGATGGCTTCCGAAATTCTGGGTGGAGTTTTGATTACCGTTGGATTGCTTACCCGAGTTGGAGCGTTTTTGTGTTTAGCAATTATGCTTGTCGCCGCGTTGATTGGTCACAAAGGTGGTGGATACTTAGTTACGAACAACCCGCCAGGCAACGAATATACAATTAACCTGTCTGCTATTTTGGTCGCTTTAATTCTGCTGGGACCAGGCACTTATTCTTTAGATTTTTATTTGTTTTTTTAAGGTTTAGTTCAAAGTTAGTATAAAAGCTAAAAAGGATTTATTTATGAAAGAAGCTTTGAAATGTCCCTGCGGAATCGATCAAAATTTTGATGTGTGTTGTGAACCATTTCTTAATGGTACAAAATTCCCAGACACAGCTGAAAAGTTAATGCGATCTCGTTATTCGGCCTATGTTCTTGCTGATATCGATTACTTAAAAAATACTTTAGCTCCAGAGTCTCGCTCTGATTTCGATCCTGCCACAACAAAACAGTGGGCGAAGGAAGCTAAGTGGAAAGGTCTTAAAATTTTATCCACAGAACTTGGTCAGAAGAACGACAAAAAAGGCACGGTTGAATTTATAGCGACCTATCAACAAGACGGTCAGGGTTTGGATCATCACGAGGTTTCAAAATTTCGTAAAGGTGACAATGGCCATTGGCTTTTTATCGATGGTGATGCTCACACGCACAAAGAGGGGGAAGATCATAATCACGCTAAACCTCAAACTGTCGTGCGGCTTAATTGGTCGAATTCAAAATCTGACTAAGATCATTTTTGTTTTGAGGCCACCAGATATTTCCAAGATGCCCACCCTGTGGGTAAAGAGTAAGTTTGCTGTGCAGATTTTCTTTCAAAAATTGAATGTCTTCTGCAGAAACAATCAGGTCATCTTCGTTTTCAATAATCCTGTGTCTCGGACTTGTTGGCTGGCGTAAATGATGTCTCGTAACGATTGTCTGAAGCTGTTGCCAATCAACCATTTTAGATCGAGCTGACTTAATTTTGATAACTTAGGAATTGCACTTTTCATCGTGTTTCCAGAAAAAGGTTTTTTCAGAAGCTCTAACCCCAGGTCAACGACTGTAGAGAAAGCAAAAGCTTTTTGCTGATAAGTTAGTTTTGAACCTTCGCGGTAAAAGGAATCTAATACGTTAAATCCGTGATTCACATCCATAGCCGGATTGATTAGCACTACTTTCTTAAACTGAAATGCCTGCTGGGTATCGTCTATTTGACTTACAAAAACTGAAAGTAAACCACCAAGTGAATACCCCATCAACGAATACGAAGTAACTTGTAGCCCTTCCGACTTTAGAAGATGGGCATTTACTTTTTTCATAAAGTTGTAATATTCGATACTGTCTCGGGGCATGTAACCTGGTGTTGCTGATTCGCTAACGCCAAGTGCGTAATTCCAAGAAAATGAATTAGGTAATGTAACTACGTGATATCCGCGTTTGAATAAATCTTCAGCCAAAAGTAAAGATGTTCCTGAAAGTCCGTTGCCCCCAAGACCAGCTACGATAAAAACCAGTGGAGCTTTCTTGTTCTGCTTAAACAAACCCAAGTTAATCTTGTGACGTCCTTCTAAAAGTTTCACATGTCTGCGATCAGACCGAATTTCTAAAGCAATTTTTTTATATTGGGTTGCAGTCCCGTGAACCGCAGCAGTTAAAGTAGCAAGAAGTGGGTCTTGCACAGGGAAAGCATAATTTTCATTTTCGTTGGCCAGAGCTTTGGGAAAAGAAAACATCATGGTGAAAGTAAATAACAGCATCGTAAAAATTTTCATTGGAAGCCTTCTTTATTTGGGGAACCGAGATTCTAGAAGAATTTCTGAAAATTTTCAAGCGGCTTCATAGTTGGATGATAATTTTATACTAATCCAGGTTACTTTAGTGGTTTAAAAGCGACTAGCCTGAATTATTTTCCTAGAATTGACTGATCATTGAATCGAATTTCACAACAACCAAGATTCAGACTATTTGCAGATTTTGGACGTTTATTTTTTGAACTTAATTTGTAGATGATAAACTGGCCCTTTTTTTCGCCTTCGATAAGCTCTGCATTCTTTAAGATTCGTAAATGATGTGACAGAAGTGTCTGCGAAACAGTCAACGAGTCTAAGATTTCTGATGCGTTCATGGGTTTTTTTGATAACAACTGCAAAATTCGAAATCTTGATTTGTCACTGAGGACCTTAAGCTGATCAATACAGACTTTAGTAGGTGCAGATTCTTTTTTATTCAATTTATTTGGCATATTGATACGGTAGCAAAGGTGTGATTTTGCGACTAGTCGCAGAGTATCAAATCTTTAAACAGGTTTACATTCGCAATGGTAACACGGATCATAATTCAAATATGAATTTATATGAATATAAGTTCATATTTAAATAAAGGAGATTTTTTATGTTAAATAACCTGCTAATGGTTATTTCGTCTTGCCAATGGCAACAGGGAGTAATTTAAAATGAAAAAAATGATTTTGGTATCTACACTTTGCATTTCCTTAATCGCCCATTCTGTTTTTGCAGCTGAGGGTTTGCTGTTAACCGGATCTAGCACGGCAGCACCGTTAATGAGCGAAATCGGCCTTTTGTTCGAGAAAAAATTTCCGAAAATAAAAGTCGAAGTTCAAACCGGTGGTTCAACGAAGGGGCTTACAGATTTACGTCAAGGTTTGAACGACATCGGGATGCTTTCTCGCGATTTAAAACCGGAAGAAAATGATGTAAAATCTCATTTGATTGCAATTGATGGTTTGGTTTTTGCGGTGCACAAAAAAAATGCAGTAAAAAAATTAACTACAGATCAAATCAAAAAAATCTACAAAGGTGAAGTGACCAACTGGAAAGATGTTGGCGGAGCCGATAAGAAAATAACTGTCATCAGCAAAGTCGAAGGGCGCGCAGCTTTAGATTTATTTATTCACCAGTTCGGTATAAAATCTTCGGAAATCAAAGCTCAAAGTTTAGTTGGCGACAACGAACACGGTTTGAAATTGGTTAAAGAAGACCAGTCTGCAATTGCTTACTTGTCTGTAAGTACTGTGGATACCGCGATCAAAGCAGGTGAAGCGGTTAGTGCTGTATCTTTGGATGGCGTCGATGCAACTCCGGCAAATTTGAAAAATGGTACTTATAAATTTTCTCGTAGCATTATCTTAGTTACGAACGAGAAAACAAAAACGGCAGCTTTGGATTTGATTAAGGTAGCTCAGTCGGCTGAAGCAAATAAATTGATAGAGAAGTTAGGGTTTGTTACAATTAAATAAGGCCATTTATAATTTTTTAATCAATTTTTTCACTGTTGTGGTTATGAGTCTTGTTGTGTTGATTTTTGTTTTCACACTGCAGGGCTCCTGGCCATTTGTGACATCAGATTACTTTTCTCTGCAGATATTTTCTGCAAATTGGTTTCCTTCGGAAAATAGTTACGGCTTCATATCACTTATCACCGGAACTTTTTCTGTTTTAAGTTTGAGTTTGTTAGTTTCATTGCCACTGGCTTTTTTTGCTGCATTGGGCTTATTGCAGTTCACTTCAAAAAAGTTAACTTCGCCAATTCTGATTCTTATCGAAACTTTGGCGGGGCTTCCGTCCATAGTTATTGGCTTGTACTGTTTGTTGACGGTTATTCCTACGACCAATCATATATTTAGTTCGGGAACATCATTGCTGGTCGGGTCAATTGCATTATCAATCATTTTAATACCGCAGCTTACGCTTAGCTTTTATCAGTCTCTGATTATACAACATCAGTTACTATGGCCGCAGGCATGGTGTAACAATCTATCTTCAGAAACTTTCATCTATAAAATTTTGATTCCCTCGTCTTTAAACAAAATCAAAGAATGCGGTATCATGGGTATTAGTCGCGGTCTGGGTGAGACCTTGGCAATATTAATGGTTTCTGGCAACGTTGTGCGATTACCAGAAAGTATATTCTCACCGGTTAGAACCCTAAATGCCAACATAGCACTTGAAATGCCCTACGCAGTTGGTATTCATAGATCTTCACTATTTTTTTCTGGGACCATAACATTTATTTTCACACTTTTTTTACTATTACTGGCGAAGTATGAAAAAAATCACAAAAATTAATATTACCAAGTGGATTTGTCTTTCATCGCTGCTTTTCATATTGTCTTTACTGTTGCTTATTGTTGGTCCACTTTTGTGGAAAAACTTGCCTGATGTTGGCCTGTCATTCCTTCTAGATCAACCCGTATTTGCCGGCAAAGAAGGCGGTGTCGGACCTATTCTACGCGGAACAGTGCTACTGACTTTTATTGCGATATTTATTTCTGTTATATTAGGTTTGCCAGTAGCGATTCAGCTTTCTCATCCCTTTAAAAAAAATAAACGTATTATTAAAACGGCTCGATTGTCTTTAGATTTGTTAGCTAGCACACCGTCGATTGTATTTGGGCTTTTTGGCAATTATTTTTTCGTTATCACTATGAAACTAGGCTATTCCATTTTGGCCGGTGCTTTGACTTTGTCGATTATGATATTGCCTTTGTTTATACGTTTGTGTGAACTAGAGCTGGCAACGTATCAAGAAAAGCTTTTACCCGTAGGTTTTTCACATGGGTTAAGCGATTATGAATTTGCTACGAAAGTTTTATTGCCTGTGTCTTTTACATCGATCGGTTTTATTTTGCTGATTTGTGTATCAAGAGCTTTTGGTGAAACTGCAGCGTTGTTATTTACCTCAGGTTTTTCGTTAAGGAACTCAGGAAACATTCTCGAGTCAAGCAGGACATTATCAGTGCATATATTTGATATGTCACTAAATGTGCCTGGCGCCGACGGGCAGGCAATGAAATCTAGTGTTGTTTTAATTATTGTAACCGTTTTAACAAGTTTAGTGGCCCGTATTTTTATTAAAAAAAGAGAATCTAATGAGTCTTGAAATTGAAAATTTAAATGTAACAGTAGCTAAGAATCGTATTCTGAACGATGTCTGTTTTGATATTCTAAATTCAGGTTTAACAGCATTAGTTGGGCCTTCCGGTTCGGGCAAATCAACCATTTTAAAAGCAATTAATGGACTATTAAAATTTGATAGTGGATTTGAAGTTAAGGGCAAAATCACTTTTAAAGGCAATTGTATATTGTCTCATAAAAAATCAGTTTCTCCTGATATCGTGATGGTGTTTCAGAAACCAACACCTTTTCCAATTTCTATATATAAAAACATCTCGATCGTGCTCAACTCTTTTGGTTTATCGAAATCATCAGAAAATCAGCGAGTTGAAGATTGTCTTCGCCAAGTGGGACTTTGGGATGAAGTCAGCCACCGTTTACGTCATTCGGCTCTTTCTTTGTCTGGTGGACAGCAACAACGCTTATGTTTAGCGCGTGCAATCGCTTTAAATCCTGAAATTATTTGTTTGGATGAACCTTGCAGTCATTTGGATCCACTTTCATCTCAGAAAGTGGAAAGAGCTTTACATGAGCTTAAGAAGAGTAAAAAAATTCTGATGGTTACTCACAATTTACAACAAGCAAAACGATTAGCTGACGATGTTATACTTTTGTGGAATCAAGAAAACGGTGGCGAGATAATTGAACAAGGCTCAGTTCATTCTGTTTTTAATCATCCAAAACATAAGTACACCGAAATGTATATTAATGGTGATCTAGGTTAATTTATTTTTTAATTGTTTCGGTTGTTTTGTCCTGAATAAGATAGCGCAAACCAAGCATAATTCCATAATGATCTGCATTTTCATTTTTTTTACTGGTCACTGAAAGTGAATATCGACCTTCACTTGTGACAGCCCACTTTTCAGAGCTCCATAAGTCTGCTTGAATTGCTAAATCAAAACCATATTCGGTGGTGTCATTGGCTGAAGTATCAATCTCAGTGTTAGGTAAAAAATCACTGTGTACAAGACGTGGATCACCCAGGGAATACGAAGAGTAAAACGACAATGAACTAGAAAAGTAGGGGTTTATCCAATAACGATAACCCAAGGTGATATGAATGACTTCTTTTTCAACAGCGATGTGCTTGCCAAGTTCTTCACGAAAATAGATTTTGTGCAAATCAAACATTGCTATTTCTAAACTTCCGAAAGAATTAATGTCTCCTAAAGCAATTAGCCCTAATCCGGCCAAGTTAGGCGATTTTGCTCCGGAATTTGATCCGCTAAAATTAGTCTTGTAAATAAATGTGCCCAGTGTGGCCGTGACATTTCCTTCTTGCGGAGTATAAGCTTGAACTTGATTTGCAAATAAAAAAGCAGCAGCCAGTGAGAAATTAATGATTAAGCCCATGAACAGAGATTATGATTAAATGACAAACACTGTTCAATCTAAATCTGTTGAAATTACAAAACTCATTCTTTTTATTTCCTTTTGGTTATTGCAACCGCAGTTGGCTTTTAGTATCGAAGAAGTTAAGGCCGATTCAAGCTGGGAAGAAAAATTTATACAAAGCAATATCGCTGTATCTGATTTTTTCGACAGTATAGCTAAAAGCATAGATAATTTTCTGGTCAGTAATTCTCCGACAAATCGTGAAAATAAAAGCAGCGTGGGTCTAGAAAATGTATCGAACTCAACAGAAGGGCAATATGTTGATAATGTGACGCACTTGATTGCCAATCTTAGACTTCCAAACGTAGAAGATTACTTTCAACTTAAATTCACAACATTTGATGAAAATGAAGAGCGCGGCTCGAAAAAAAGGTACGGACAACCTGTGGCAAGAAAGCAAAATTATGGGGCAACTGTAGGTTTATTTAAAAAATTAGGAGACATACGCACATCATTTCAACCTAGGATCGAGCTTCAGGATCCATTAAAAGTTTCACACTCTTTAAGTTTCGATACCAGTGCAAATTTCACAACCTATGAGTTCATTCCAAAGCTTGAGCTTTTTGCCAACCCTGATAAAGGGACTGGAATATTCCTAGCCTTAAATCACAGATATTTCTTAGATAATACTTTCACACTGAACTGGATCAACGAAGGCGAATACGAAGAAAAAAAGAGACAATTTTCGACGATTATTGGTTTGTCATTGGTTCAAGAAATCACTGAAAAATCAACATTGGCTTACAGTATTTTTGCAAGTTCTAACAATAGAACTGCGTACCACTTAGAAGCTTATAATTTTTCTGTAACGTGGAATCATGTTCTTTATAATAAAATACTATTTTATCAAATTATTCCTAGATTGAGTTTTGCATCGGAGCAATCCTTTAAAGGCGCTGCCGGCTTAACAGTGGTTTTGAATTTGACTTTCTAAGTGACCTTCTTAAAAGTTTCGGCTAAATTGCACCAATAACAAAAGGAACATTATGAAAAATATTGCACGATTTGTTTTGCTTACGCTATTGATCCAGGTTTCTAATGCTTACGCGTCTGAGACTGTAGAAGGTGCAAAAAAAGATTATGATAATTTTAAGATTGAAATGTCTGCAAAGCTAGACCAAGTTGAATCAGAACTCAACCTTCTGAAAGAAAAGTCGAAAGAAAAAACCAGTCAGACACAGGCAGAAACTATTCAAGAATTAGAAAAAACAAAAGCAAAGTTAAAAGCAGAATTAAGTGAAATGAAACAGACGGGCAGTTCTAGCTGGAAAAAGTTTAAAGCTAATTTTGCCGCATCTGTCGATAAATTAAATTCTAAAATTCAAACCAAATTAAAAGACTAAAGAATATCATTTAGATACTAAGAATAGTAGTCACCCAAGAATCAGTTAAGCGCGGGTTATTCGAATTGCATCTAGCTGGACTTAGCGGAACCCAAATAAAATCTGGATTTCCTGATATCCAGCTGCCGCTGACAGGGTTGCCGCTACTATCTGTATTTAGATAGTATTTATAAACTCGTGTGTAACTTGGAGCAAATCCCGGTGTGTTTGATAATGATTTATCGTAACCGTGGAAGGTCATCCTTGCGGTCACGATTTTTCTGTTCGCAGAAACTTGCTGCATCTGCATGGTATAGCCAGAGACTATATGGTTATCTACCGAAGCATCAGAACGATAATCCATGATTACCGATTTACGTAATGCTCCGATATAATAAAGCACTGTCTTGTGAAATAGCTCGGGTCGGATGTCGCCGTTATTTCCAGCACCGTAATTTCGATTTCCGAAAAAAGAAATACTCACGCAATAATCTAGTTCTGCTAGTAATGCTTTTTGGTCTGAAACGCTGAAAGTTGTTCCGCTTAAGGCATCAGTTCGAGAAACTCTTGGTTCGTTTCGTAAAATAGCACTGGCTGCCCAGCCATTGCAGTGTCCTTCCCAATTAACTCCTTTGTAAGCATGGTTAGATCTTTCCCATGCAGCCGCGCCTGGGTTTCCCTGGCGGGGGCCAACAAATTTGTCATATTTTACCAGGGGTGGAGCCATCGGTGCATTTCTGCGGGGCCACCAATAGCCGCGCCATGGGATTTTTGCAGCTGAAACCAATGGTGAAACTGAGCTACTTTCAAAAGATTCAACTTTCACTGAAGAGTTCTTAAATAATTCGACAACAGATTTAGCGGAAGCAATCAGTGATTTCAAATCGTCACTCGGAATAAAAGCCTTAGCCAGATCTGTGGGCGCTGTCAGTGGCACAGAAAAGGGATTAAAATCTTTGGAGTTTACTTTATGAATCGTAATTTGCCCGTTCAGTAAAGATCCATGAGTTAAAATTCCAGCCTGATCAACAAGTATGGCTTGCTCTGCACGGATTTTTTTTTCATCTGCATTGAAAATAAAGGTTTCATTTGTCACAAAATTTTCTTGGTAACACCATTTTTCTATCGCAGATCGAGGACTGGATTCTCGGGCCATATCTGATCTTACGGGGAATTCAAAGCAATAAGTCTCGGCCCCGTAGGCCCATGTCGTTGAAAAAAATAAACCGACCACTGTCAAAAAAATAAAATTTTTCATAAAATACCTCCAAGAAAATTGTAAGGTCGCAAATTGTGAGCCAGCAACTCATCGAAATTTAACTCAATAGGTTGAAGTTCGAAAAGAATAAGTAAATTTTGCCCCGATTTTAAATACTATAAGGGGCACAGATAACGTAGACATATTTTAGTCAATAAGTTATCTGTAGATTAAGAATCAGATAAAGGTTGGGAAATATGAAAAAACTTTCAGTTGCTGTACTTGGTGCTTCCGATGATCCAAATCGATTTTCTAACAAAGCTTTTTTGCTGCTGAAAAAACATCAGTATGAAGTAATACCAGTAAATCCAAAGTTGAAATTTATCGATAATAGCCCTGTCTTGTCGGGTTTAGACTTAATTAAAGTCCCAGTTCATACTCTGACAGTTTACGTTAATGCTGAAATCTCAAGAACTTTACCGCAGCAAATAATTCGTTTAAATCCGAACCGTGTTATTTTTAACCCTGGTACTGAAAATCCAGAATTAGAAAAAAAACTTATTGATGCTGGAATAAAAGTAATAAACGCATGTACGTTAATTTTGTTAAATGCAGGGCAGTTTCAGGATTAAGTAAGCAGGCGGCTAGTTATACGAGGTATCAAGTGAATTGTAATCTGTAAAAGCAATGGTCCCAGCAACAACCCCGGTAAGCCGAAAACAATTATTGCCCCTATTATGCCTAAAAGGGAAACCAGTGGATGCATACCAGCTTCAGCTCTGGAAAAAACATATGGCTTTATAATATTATCGACGCTTCCGGCAATAACAGTGACGATAACCAAGCCAATTCCGTCGCCCGAGTTTCCTGTGAAAAAAGAAATAAGTGCTAGCAGTGCTGCAACCGGTGCAGCACCAATGACTGGAATAAAAGACAAGAAAAAGGTAACTAAAAAAATCAGAAAAAATTCATGGTATCCAAATAGACTAGATCCAATAGCTACAATAAACGCCTGCAGTGCGCCAATCAGTAATGTTGAGATCAAAATCATTGAGCAACTATCCTGAAGACTTTTCGTGATTAAGTTGGTTTCATAATCAGGTAACATTCTGACGCTTAAAACATACGTTTTTATTTTTGCTGCGTTCAACACAAATACAACCAGCATGCAGAAAAAAACAAAAGTCGATAAAATAAGGTCTGGTAGTGAACCCAAAATTAAAGTCACTCTGTCTAAAATCATTGGGCTAATTTTGGCGAAAACTTCGTCTTTTTGGGGAATTGAATCTAAATCCAAACCCATTGTTCTAACCGCAGCCAATGCAAATGTTTGCAGTTTTTCCCACAAGCCGAAAAGTGACTGAAAGAACTGAGAATTTTGCATACTTTCAGCGGATATGGATTTAAGTCCTTTCAAAGCTCGCAAAATAAAAACGACAAGCGGGACAAGTAACACGATCAACAATGTGACAAATAAAGCTAAGGTAAAATAGCGTCTTCTTTTTGTTTTGAATTGGCTTTTGACGTGAATTTTTTGAAGTAACGGTTCGCAACCAAAAGCAAAAAATGCTGCCATCAAAATAGGGACTGCGAACGGAGTAAAAATAAATACGAATAACCCAGCAAGTGTGAAAATAACAGCCAGACGTAGGAAAAAATGGATTTTTTCGATTTTTATAGTCATTTTTCAAGACTATCTCAGGTAAAATCAAAATGCCAATGTTGAATTCGTAGGAACTCATAAGTACAATTTAACGTATGGACCTAAAAATTTGTACGATCTGCCAAAAACCGAAGGCCAAGCTTCACTGTGGTATTTGCAAAGAACCTATTTGTAAGAACTGCACTCAGTTTGTTGACGAGAATTATTTTTCTTTTTGTAAAGAAATCGCAGCTGATTTAGTTTTTTCTACCTACTGCGGAACTTGTTTTAACCTCACGGTTGAACCAGCAATTGCGAATTATGACCGCATGTTGCAAAACGCCCGCGAGGTTTCACTTTTTTATAAAGATCAGGGCAAAGAAACTCGCCGAATGAGTCGTGTTGAAAAACCCGTTGTTGTTGAAAACTGTCTAGATAGAGACGAATTGATTTTACGATTGGCATTTCGGGCCGTCGAGGAAGGTTTTAATGCACTGGTCGATGTGGATCTTGTTTCTCAAAAAGTGAAACAGGGAAATTACCAACATCTAATTTGGAGAGGAACTGCCGTTCCTATTTCTTTAGAGCCCGAAAAACTAAAACGTAAATGATTCGTTTACTTTGGTTAATAACTTTTTTTATTTTTTTTAATTCAAAGATAGCTCAGGCTGATGCCCAAGACGATTCTGCGCAACAGTCTCTTTGGGAATACGGTATTGGACTAGGTTATGTTCATTTTGAGCAATACCCTGCAGCTAACCAATTTACAGATCTGGTACTGCCATTCCCTACCTTCCAATATCGTGGCGAAGTTTTGCGCGCCGATGACCGCGAAGGCACTCGGGCGTATCTTTTAAAATCTGCAAACTGGTCTATCGAACTTTCCGGCGGCGGCAATACTCCGCTTAAGTCGTCAGACAATAAAACCCGTGACGGTATGGAGGACATTCCGCTGATGATTCATCTCGGTCCACAAATAGTGGGTCATCTGTTAGAAAATCTAGAGATTAGATTTGGTTTTTTTCAGGCATTCTCAACGGACTTTATAGATTTAAGAACGAATGGCGGCGTTCAAGAAACTCAACTTGTATACCGCGTCTTTTCAAATCTTGATCAACTGAAATTAAATGGCAAGTTTAGTTTTACTGTAAAATCAGCAACAAAAGATTACTTAGAAACTTATTTCAATGTTGACCCAAAATATACTAAACCAGATCGAGAGCAGTACAATGCGAAGGCCGGTTTTTTAGGTTTTGAATTAAATTATTTTCAGTCGATCACTTTTGGAAAAGCATCGTATTACGTTGGTGCTTCAATCAACGATTATAGCAGGTCAGTGAATCGGGAAAGCTCACTTCACAAATCAGACTATAATTTTAATTATCTTTTTGGAATGACTTATACTTTAGGCCAGTCAAAGCGTGATTCCGTGCCGGCCGATCAAACCGAGGGTATCATTAAGCTAAAGTAAATTATAAATCTACTTTAGGAGCTCTTACGAATATTCAACAGTATTTAAAAAACCGAACAGCACTACAGAATAATCTTCCTCGTTATCGAAGTCTTTGTTCGAACTGCACCCAGCCTGAATTCGGCTGTTACTGTCATGTTATTAAAAAATTCGATTGTCAGATAAATTTCATAATACTAATTCATCCGATCGAAGTAAAACGAAGAATCGCCACTGGAAGAATGTCGCATTTGTGTTTAGAAAATTCGTATTTAATCAAAGGGCAGAATTACAGCGATAATAATTTGGTCAATCAGCGCCTTGCAGATACTTCGTGTCACTCGGTTATACTTTATCCAGGTTTGAAGTCAGAAAACATTTCAAAAACAACACCGACCGAAACAGCATTGCTTTTTCCGAAAGACAAAAAACTTCAGATATTTGTTATTGATGGAACCTGGGCTACGGCAAGAAAAATGATTCGGCAAAGTCTTAATTTAACGACATTGCCGCGCATTTGCTTTACCCCAAGCAAGCCTTCCAATTTCCGAGTCAGAAAACAGCCAAGTGCCGCTTGCTATTCAACGATTGAAGCTATTCATCACACCATCGATATTTTGGGTGATAGCCAAGGCTTTAAGACATCCAAACGTCAGCACGACGGTCTTCTAGATGTTTTTAACTACATGGTTGAAAATCAGTTAGAATTTATAAAAAAATCAAACCTAAACCCCAGAGAATCGGCGTACCGCCGCGAAGGTCAAAGAAAAATAGCATAAAAAAAGGGATTTAAACCAAAGCTTAAATCCCTTTTTAAAATCAAAAATTAAAAAAAATTTACTTTTTATTCGCAGCTTTAGCAGCTTCAGATGCTTTTTTCTTAGCAGCGATTTCCTCAGGAGATGCTCCCCATGGAGAAGTCTTAGGCCCGCCACCTTGAGCACCTTTACGAGGTCCACCGCGACCAAATTTTGAAGGAGCAGCCACTTCTTTTGGTTTTAATGGCTCAAGTGTTTCTACAAGGTAATAGTTATCTTCAACTTTTTGGTATTTAGCCGGTGGAGCTTCACCTTCCGCGATGCTTGCGACAAGCACGCGGCGTACAGCTGTTTTACCAGCAGCTAAGTCGGCAGCAGCCAATGCGAATTTTAATTTATCGCCTTCAAGTTTCAAAGATTCACCCATAGCAGCAGTGATTTCTTCTGGCGTTTTGCCTTCAGTAACGATTGCCGCTTTAGCAGCTAAAACTTTTTGCAATGTTGAATGTGGAAATTCTGTGATTGATTTCATTTGGACCTCATTTAGGAAATATCGACAAGCGACTGTGTAGCAGACTTCATAGCGAACCATTGGGTTTTTGACAAGGTTTACTTCTTAAAAGGCATTTTTCCCAGGTAATCTTTTTTGCCGATCTCGACGCCGTTATGGCGTAAAATCGCATAGGACGTAGTTAAGTGAAAATAAAAGTTGGGAATTGCGTGATTTAAGACAAATTCTTCACCTGTTAAGTACTGGCCTTCCCAGCGGGGCTGGCTGATATGTCGATTAGAAGCATCTTTATAATCTTCTGGCGAAAACGTTTTTAGGTAATTGACCGTGCTTTCAATTCTTGTTTTTAGATCAGAAAGCGTTTTTTCTGTGTCGGCA
>JAYTPC010000144.1:0-5355 GCA_043747425.1 Bdellovibrionales bacterium | reverse complement strand
TGTCATCCAGACTGATGTCCCTATGACCAAAGCTTAGGTTTCTTAATGCAACCTGACAAGAACTTTTTTTGATAGGTTTGCGTCTATGACGCGCGCCTTAAGATCACGATTGTCCAAGTAGTCCATCACTTGCGACACGCGCACAGATTTAATTTCGAACTGATCTTCACCATATTTTATTTTTACATCTGACTGAATTAGCTGAATCCAATAACCATCTTTTTTATCATAACCCAATTCTGCAACTTGTGACGTTTGTAATTTCCCGATTGTTGGAAGTGATTTCAAAATTGAAACAACACCTTCTCTTATTTTAGAATTCTTTAAGAAGTGCTCTCCCCGCACAACGGCCACAGCGGGAGCTTGTTTCGAGTCTACTTTTTCTAGTACAACTGCAGATTTTGTGACTGGAAAAAATTCGCTTGCTCCCTTAGCTTCACGCGAGTGAATTAAATACGCGATTTCATGAGGTGTGATTTCAATATCAAGTCCGGACGGCCATGACCTGGATATGCGAAAATCTTCAATCCAAGATTCCATTCTTAAGATTTCCGAAACATTTTTTAACGACAGCTTCCAAAGTGAATTTCCTTTGAATGCGGCTAGTTTTGCATTTACCGATTCGACATAGGGTTTTACGAAAACTTTTTGCGATGGCTTCACTGTAATCTTAATGTCAATCGCATCAATTTTGAAAAAGCCCTGTTGATCTAGCGAATATACAGATAAAAAAACAACAGCAGGCAGAACAACAAAAGTTGCCAACAACCGGATGATATTTAATTTTATCTGGGCTTGCCTCAAACGTGTCACCCCTAAATCGTATTAGAAAATACGTCTGGGTTCATCAATTGGTTCTTTTTTCAAACCGAGCTAGACTTTCGTCTCATTCTGGTGGCCATTCACCCAAGCGAACCACTTCGGTTTGCAAGTTTACATTTTTTAAATCTTTCACGGTTTTTTGAACATGCATCATCACGCTCCAAGTATCCTTCGCAGACGCGGCGCCTAAATTCACAATAAAATTCGCGTGTTTTAACGATACCTGTGCGTCTCCAATGCGAAAACCTTTTAGATCGCTCTGATCAATTAATTGAGCGGCTTTAAATCCTTCTGGATTTCGAAAAACAGATCCGCAGCTCGGTAAATCGAGTGGTTGCTTGGTTAAACGTAATTTATTCGCTTCACGCACTTTTAAAATAACATCCTTGTCCTGATCCATCGGCCAACTGATTTGCACCTTCGTGATCAAGCCTGGCTGCCAGCCATCACAATGTCTATAGGCAACAGATAAATTTTCTTTGTCGATTTGACGAATACTCCCGTCGAAACTCATCACCTGAATCCAGTCGACGAAATCTAAAAATTCTCGTGGTTGAAAACTTTCAGCAACTCCGGCATTCATGGTCACTCCACCGCCGACATCTCCCGGAAGACCTGCTAAAAAAAGTGCTGGTACTAACTGATTTTTCAAAAAAACTTTCAACAATTCTGATTTTGCCGTACCCGAAAGACATTGAATGATAATTTTATTGTCTTTAATTTCTGACGAGATATTTGAAAACCGACGCAGACAAATTGTTAACCCTCGAATTCCTTGATCCGAAATAAGAACGTTAGATCCACCGCTAAATACAGTTACTGGCCACTTTTTTGAATTTGCTTCATTTAAAATTTCAGCCAGTTCCGATTCATTCGTTGGTAAACCTAAGTGATCAGCGTTACCACCGATCAACCAAGATGTGTAATCTGCCAATTTAACGTTTTCTAAGATTTTCAAGAATTTCCATTCCTAGTTTCCAACCGTCACCAGCTCCCAATGTTAAAAACACATCACCATCTTTTAATTCATTCAGAATATCTGAAACCAAATCAGAATTTTTCGGTGCATGTCTTTTTTTAGAAGTTGAAATCTCTGCCGCTAATCTTTCAGAAGTAATGCCAGCGATAGGTTGTTCTCCAGCCGGATAAATATCACCTAAAAATAAAAAGTCAGCTTGGGCAAAACAAGATACATAGTCTGCCCAGCAATGCTCAGTCCGTGAATACCTGTGCGGCTGAAAATAAACCACCACGCGATTGTTATCATATTTTTCTTTAAACGCTTGCAGAACGGCTTTCACCTCAGTGGGATGATGACCGTAATCGTCGTAAACTTTAATTGCACCGACCTGACCTTTATAATGAAACCTGCGATCGACACCTTCAAACTTTTCAAGACCGTGCGCACATTGATCAAAAGTAATACCCGCAGCTAATCCAACCGCTATGCTAGCTGCTGCATTCAGCGCGTTGTGTTTTCCTGGAGTATTCAGCTTAAATGCACCAAATAGGGTTTTTTTATTTTCTTCGTTTTTAAAAAGGCGATAGCTGCTTTTCTCGCCCTCAATCACATAATCATTAGCTGCATCAAATCCATAATAAAGAATCCGCTTCGGATAATTTATAAAAACTTCTCGAATGACGGGATCATCTCCGCATACGATTAACAAACCATAAAATGGCACCCGATGCGCAAACTCATTGAATGCTTTTTTTAAATTCTCAAAAGTTTTGTAGTGATCCATGTGGTCGGAATCGATATTGGTGATGACAGCGATCTCTGGCGATAGTTTATTAAAGCTTCCGTCACTTTCGTCCGCCTCTGCAATCAGCCATTCCCCAGATCCAAGCAGTGCAGTTGATTTTATACGTTCGAAGCGACCACCAACAACAATCGTCGGGTTTAAATCGGCTTCCAGAAAAACAGAAGATATTAAGCTAGTTGTGGTCGTCTTGCCATGTGTACCTGCAACCGCAATACCTCGCTTAAGGTGCATAATCTCTGCTAAAGCCTCTGCTCTTGGTATAAGTGGTATTTGCTTTGATCTAGCTTCAATGATTTCTGGATTTGAAAAGCCAATTGCACTTGAATAAACAACAACATCCGCGGCACCAACTTGTGCTGCAAGATGACCTTTAAATACTTTTATACCCAGCTCTTGCAGTCGTTGCGTGTTCGCATTCGTGCCGGCATCTGAACCTGTTACAACAGCGCCGATATTGTGAAGTAATTCTGCCAGGCCGCACATACCAATTCCGCCAATACCAATAAAGTGAAATTTTGCGCTCTCTAGTTTCATGATCCCGTTACTTTGGTGTGCTGAGAAGTTATTTGCTTCATTATGTCTTCTACAATAACTTGCGCAGCATTACTGACAGCAAGCTTTTTTAAATTCACGACCATCGTTTCACGAAACTGCAAATCTGTCATGAGTTGATTTATAATCTGCTGAAAGTTGTCCATTTGAAAATCTTTTTGCAAAATCATGAAGCCCGCATTATTCTTAACCAATGCTTCAGCATTTTTTTGCTGATGATTGTCGGCAGCTGGCAGCGGCACTACGATGGGAATTACTCCGAAACAAGCAGCTTCTGCAATCGTGCTGGCTCCGCCACGGCAAAACTGCACATCTGCTTTTTGATAAAACACCGGCATATCGTAAATGAACTCATGAACTTCAACACAACTTAAACCAGCATATTTATTTTTCATATTTTCAAAATCTGCCACGCCTGTTTGATGAACCAGGTGAATGCGCGAGTGCAAAGTTGAATTCTGCAAAATAAAATTTGAAATCTGTTCATTCAGAAACAAGGAGCCCTGGCTTCCACCAAAACACAGTATATGAAACTTCTGTGTCGGCACTTTTGCTTTTTGTTGCACGTCTTCCATTTCTTTTCGAAGCGGCATGCCAACAATTTTATTATCTTTTGATTTCAGGGTCGCCGCTGCTTCCGCAAAAACCAAATAAGCTTTTTTGACAAAAACAGATAGCAACCTATTTGCCATTCCGGAGTGTGCGTTGGGTTCCCAAAAGGCCGTCTTTAAACCTAACAAACTTGCAGCCAATAAAAATGGAGCTGAAGCATAGCCCCCGACCCCTAAAACAAAAGCGGGCCGATGTTTTAGAATTAAAATCACCGACTGCAGAAAACCAAAACTAATCGAAAGCAGTGTTTTTATTTTAACTAATGGGTTGCCGGAAAAATTTAATTTACCGCTAGAAATTAGAATCAATTCCAAATTTTCTTTGGCCATTATTTTTTGCTCAAGACCCAGTTTTGTTCCGACAAATCGTATTTTGTAATCGGGGTATGATCTTTGTACGGCGCGGCCGATGGCAATCGCTGGGTAAATGTGACCGCCGGTGCCTCCACCAGCTATCATGATACATTTTTTAGTTTTCATGCATTTCTATGTTTAAAATGACACCAAAAAGAAAACTTAGGATAAGTAGCGAACTTCCGCCATAACTTAAGAATGGCATCGTCAGACCCTTTGTCGGCAGTAACCCCAAAACCACACCAACATTAATAAAAACCGAAACAGCAAACGTCAACGTTAGCCCAAGAACCAATGTTTTCTTGAATTGATCTGAAGTATTTAGTGCAATATGAAAACAACGAAAAACAACGAAAATGTATAAACCCAAAATCGCCATTAGCCCAAGAAATCCCATCTCTTCACTGAAGACTGCCATTGTAAAATCAGTATGCGCCTCAGGTAAGAAAAATAATTTTCCTTGTCCTTGTCCCAGCCCCTGTCCGGTTAAACCACCGGAATGAACCGACAACATACTTTGAATAACTTGAAATCCTTTTTGTGCTGGATCTGACCACGGATCTAAAAAAGCTTGGACGCGGGCTCGACGGTATGGCGAATGCCAAACTAAAAAGTACAGAACTGGAACTGCTGCTAGCGCTGACGCCATTAACCATTTCAAATTTAAACCAAATGTAAAAAGTAATGCAGTCGCCACGATAGCGATAATCATGAAGCTTCCAAAATCAGGCTGCTTCAGCAACAGCAAAACAGGAAGAGTAATCATCAAAAAAATCCAACCCCATTTCAATTTCTGCAAATGGTTCTGGTGACGACAAATTAGGCTTGCGAAAAGAAAACTAAACGCAATTTTTAATAACTCAGAGGGTTCAAAGCGTAAACCAAAAGGCAACTGAATCCAGCGGATGGCTCCGCCAACACGCACACCAATACCAGGTATAAAGGTACTTAACACCATTAGAAAAGCCACTGGCCACAAAACCCAGCTCCACTTACGAAATACTTCGAATGGAATTTGCGTCGTGATAAATAAAGTGATTCCTGCAAGCAAAGTGAAGATGATTTGTTTTTTAAAAAAGAACAAACCATCGCCAAAAGATTCCGTCGCAAAGATGTAACTGGAACTGTAAACTTGAACAAGCCCTATACCAAATAGGGCCACAACAGACAAAAATAAACTAGACGAAAGAAACTTGGTCTTCAATGGACCTCAATATCATTTAAATTTTTTAACGATCTCTTTAAAATAG
>JAYTPC010000143.1:0-15538 GCA_043747425.1 Bdellovibrionales bacterium | reverse complement strand
CCCCTAGCGCTTTTGCTGTCTGCTTTTCTTTTTTTTAATGAAAAAGCAACACCAGGATCAGAAGATGAATGGCTCAAGAAGACTCTTGATGCCAGGCTTGTTATTTCCAATGCACTGTCATCACAAATTAAAGCGAATAAAACACCAGAAACAGGAAATTTCCAACCTGGTGAAGAGTCTGAAAAACAAAATCTAAAAATCAACTACACTTTGGATCAAGAACTGCAAAAAGAATCGGACGTGTTGCTAAAGCGGTACAAGCCCGACTACGGCGCTATCTTCATGTTAGATGCAAAGACCGGAAAAATTTTAGCCATGTCCAGCTTTGAAAAAGCAAATTCAAATGGTTCTAATCTGAACTTAAGAGCCACTTTCCCAGCCGCCAGTATTTTTAAAATTATCACAGCATCCGCTGCAGTTGACCGCGCTGGAGTTAGCCCCGAACATAAAATCGGTTACAACGGCGGAAATTACACTCTGTACAAAAAAAATGTGCTTTCAGACAAGGTCAACAAATGGACCCGCTTCATCACCCTAAAAGAAGCATTCGCCCGTTCCATCAATACGGCATTCGGCAGATTAAGTCTTGAGAACCTAGAACCCAAAGATTTATCTGAATACGCCGAGCGCTACATGTTTAACCAAAATATTCCTACAGATTTTTTAGTCGAAAATAGCCAAGCCACCGTGCCTGCGGAAAAAGGTTTTGCGCTGACTGAAGTGGCTTCAGGTTTTAATCGCTTCAACACTTTAAGTCCCGTTCACGGTGCTATGATAGCAGCTTCGGTAATAAATGATGGTAAAATGCTGATTCCCTATATCGTTGAATCTTTAGAAAATTCAAATTCTGAAAAAATTTATCAAGCGCAAGTTTTAGAGCGCGGCCAAATTCTTCGACCAGAATCTGCAGAAAAAGTCCGACAGATGATGGAGCAAACGGTTCTTAGTGGAACTTCACGGAAAACATTTCGAAATCTGGTGCGCGATAAAAAATTTAAAGAAGTCGAAATGGGCGGCAAAACAGGTCACTACACGGGTATGAACCCCAAGGGCCGTACAGATTGGTTTGTGGGCTACGCCACGGACCAAGATGATAAAATTGCTATTGCTGCGATTACCGTGAACATTCGCAAGTGGACTGTGAAATCGTCAGCTTTAGGTGAAATGATGTTTCGAAAATATTTTAAAGGCCGGCTTGAAGTTAAAAACGCGGCCAGAACTAAACTAGAAACTAAGCCAGAAAATAAACTAAAAACTAAACTCAGCAACAACCGGACAGTGATCTGAACCTACTTCTTTCATCAGCACATCACACGATTTTAAATTTTTAACTAAACCTTTCGTCACACAAATATAATCGATGCGCCAGCCATTGTTCTTTACCCGCGCAAGCTCTTTGTAAGACCACCACGAATAGACTTTTTTTTGCTCTGGACTAAAATGACGATAGCAATCAACAAATCCCATTTCTAAGAACTGATCAAACCAAGCCCGCTCTTCGGGTAAAAAACCAGATTCATTTGCTAGTCGAACCGGATCGTAAACATCGACAGTCTGATGCGCGATATTGTAATCACCGACCACAATAATTTCTTTTCCTTTTTTAATTTCAAACTGCAAATGATCGGTCAGATCTATTAAAAATTTTTGTTTAAACTGATGCCTTTCCGGCCCAGATCCACCGTTAGGAAAATAAATGTTATACAAATCAAAATTTTCATACGTCGACCAAACGATGCGACCTTCTTTTTCGTAAGCCGGACAGTCAATGGATTTAACTACTTTACTTGGCTGTAGTTGGCTAAACGTAGCCACACTTGAATAACCTTTGCGCTCGGCAGAGGACCAAAAATCAAACTTAGATCCCAAGGTTTGTGCTGTAGGTTCAACTTGTTCTCGGTGAGCTTTTGTTTCTTGCAGGCACAAAATGTCTGGCTGAAGCCGCTGCACTAAATCCTGTAGACCTTTACCGTAACTGGCTCTGATGCCATTCACATTCCAAGTTATTAATTTTATGTCGTTCATGTCAGTAATACCATCAACAATCTAGTTATCGCCGCTTTTCGTTGTAAGAAGCCCTTGATTGTGGCAACACTAAATGGGCATGAGTCTGAAATCAAGTTTCATTCAACACCTTCTAAAAAATATTCGGATCTGGCAACAGACCTAGCTCTGAACAGCTAGAAAATTTAGTTTCTGAACAATTAGGGGATAGTCGCACTTGTAATCGTCTAATAATCGTCTAATGTACAAGTATTCAATAACGCCCCGATTACTTAAGTTTATAAAAGAAATTCATATGTCAGCGATACGGTTAAAGTCTAATAGACCGAATAAAGTTGTTCTCATCTCCCTTGAAACGGAAGCCCTTAGTTTATCGAGTTACTCTTCCACTAGCATCGAAGGCAACCCACTGCCTTTAACTGAGGTTCGCAAAATCTTAAAAGCGCGACCCAGTGAAATACGAAACACTGAGCGTGAAATTTTACAGTATAATGATACGCTCATGCAATTTAACAAAGATGTACTCAGCGAAGTCTTTGAATTAACAGAAAAAAATATTATACAAATACACAAGACTTTAATGAAAAACTTATTGCCGAAAGTTAAGTTAGGAAATTTTCGCAAAGAAGCTGTTGTCGTCAATGATCCAAAAAGTAGGAAACCTATTTTTTATCCACCAGATCACAATGATATAAATAAACATATGTCAGATTTACTTTGTTTTATTAAAGATGGAAAAAAAATCTTGATCCGCTTGTTTTAGCAGGAATATTTCACAAGCAGTTTGTATTAATTCATCCTTTTATTGATGGAAATGGACGACTAACTAGATTGCTCACAAAAACTTTATTAGCTGAACTTGGTTTAAATATTTTTTCTTTGTTTTCGTTTGAATCACATTACAACAAAAACATAACGACCTACTTTAAAAAAGTTGGAGAACGTGGTGATTATTATGATTTAATCAAAAAAGTTGATTTCACTGATTGGTTAGAATATTTTTGCGAAGGCGTCCTTGACGAACTTTTTCGTGTTGAAAAAATTTTGCAGCAAAAAAAGATATCAACACCATCAGATACTCTTAGTTCAGAACAAAATAAGATAATAACTTATCTTTCCGATCACGAATTTATACGTGATGCGGATTATGCTAAATTAACATCCAGAGCTAAAGCTACACGAGCTCTTGATTTCAAAAAGTTGACTCAATTAAATTATATTTAAAAAAAAAGAAAAGGACCTGCAACTTACTATATTTTGAAAAAATAAGATTAACCAGCGGTGCCGATTCTGCCCCATATGCGTTAGTTTTGTTTATTGCCGCTTTTCATTGTAAGAAGCCCCTGATTGTGGCAACACTAAATGGGCATGAGCCTGAAATCAAGTTTCATTCAACATCTACTAAAAAAATATCCGGATCTGTCATCAGGTCTAGCTACTGAACAACTAGAAAACTTAGTTTCTGATCAATTGCTGTCGCCATTTCAAGTGAAGTTATCGAAATATCTTTTGTCAGACATTCAACAAGAAATTAATTCTTATTGGTCACTCAGAGATTGGGGATCAAAAAATATTTCAGAAAAATTTTCCAGCCAAAATTTACGAATACCTAAGAATTTCTCAGCCTGCATGAGTTATGATTTTCATGTCAATTCTGACCAAAAACTGGAATTGATTGAAATCAACACTAACGCTTCTTTTTTGGCTTTGGGTTTAGAGATGTATGATTTTCATAAAATTAAAAATGCTGTGCCATTCACGGATCAAAATTTAATCGACATGTTTTTAAATGAATTAAAACTTTGTGGTATTCATCAGCCAACACCTAAAATTGCAATTACTGATTCTAAACCATCAGAGCAACGGCTTTATGTTGAATTTTTAGTATACCAACAGATTTTTAAAAAATATGGCATTCAGTCAGATATTCTAGATATTGAGAATGCAACTGAAAACTCAGACTTTTTATATAATCGCTATACCGATTTTTACTTGCAAAGTGAACCTTCTAAAAAAATAAAAGAGCTATATAATTCTGAAAAAATAAATTTATCGCCGCAACCGTGGGATTATTTTTTATTAGCAGACAAACAACGACTGATTGACTGGAATGAACAAATAGATCAGCCCAAGCCTGAAAGCCTGCTGCCAGTTTATGATTTAGGAAAAGCCGACAAAGATATAATTTGGAAAGAAAGAAAGAATTTATTTTTCAAACCTAAAAACTCTTTTGGCAGCAAACAAGCTTACAAGGGGGCTTCGATTTCAAAAACAACATTTGAAAATGTTTTTTCTGATCAGTTCATTGCTCAAAAGATTTCTAATCCTTCTGAAATAGAAGTTACTTTTGAAGATAAACCTATAAAATACAAATACGATCTTCGCTGCTATGCCTATCAAGATCAGTTGCAGATGATCATTGCCCGCATTTACCAAGGCCAGACAACAAATCTGCGAACTCCGGGCGGTGGCTTTGCTTGTGTTATTGTTGACTAGGTTCTTCCTGAGAATAAACGGCTGCCATTGCTGATGAAATACGATGGCAAGATAAGACTTCAAGACCTTTTTTAAGAATTAAGTCTTCTTTTTTAAATTCATAGTTCACTTTGCATTTTTTAAGTTCGTCCGCGTAGTTTTTCGTGCCATCCGAAGACTGTGTTACTTGATTTGCAGCTGTCGGGTTATAAAAGTTAGTTTCTTCACGCAGTTGCAAATGCATTTCATTTTCTTCGAAATCAGGAACCACACCTTTTAGTTGAGTCGAAGTCCCACTCGGTAACAAGTAAAACCCTTGCGTGCGAAACAACGATATCTTCGCATTTCTATTCCAGACCTCGGGCTCTTGAAAAGTCCCTTTTCCAAAAGTTCTTTCACCAACAACCACGGCACGACTATATTCTTGTAAAGCTCCTGTTAGCAATTCTGAAGCACTGGCTGAGCTGCTATTGACCAAAACCACCATCGGCCCTGTGAACAGCAAAGAACCTGAAGTCAAAACAACTTCATCCGATTTCAAAGGATCAAAATACTTTACTGAATAGATCTTTTTATTAATTCCAATAAACAAACCTGCCAAACATGCGGCTTCATTCAATTCGCCACCGGGATTATCACGCAAATCCAAAATCAAACCAGCTACTGCTTCGTCTGATAAACCTTTGATGTGTCTGGTGACTTCTTCGCAAACTCCGCGAGCAAATTTAGACAAAGTAATAATCGAATAGTTTCTAGGGCCCAGTTCTTTTTCGGACGTCACGTAACTCAGTATGCGGAACGACCGGTTGATCTTTAAATCTATAAATTGATCTGCTCTTTTAATTCTTAATGCAAATTCTTTGGTTTCTGGATTTTTCAAAGCATTACTTAAATCAGCTAAGTTCAAAAACTTAGAATCTGTACCATTCAATTCCAAAAGCTGATCCCACTGCTTTAATCCAGATGTTTCAGCGTCGGAATTTTTAAATACCTTTCGGACGAAAATACTGCCTTTACTTTTTTCAAACGATACACCAACAAATAAGTTAGATCTTTCGCCTTTGCTTCCGACCTCTTCAAAATATTTTTCAGGTAAAATATAAGTGTGCGGATCTTTGTAAACTGATAAAAATCCGTTTATTCCGACTCCGATAACATAACTGCGAGTTTCTTCGGATGGCTCTGCTTGCAAAACTTGTTTCCAAAGTAAATCAAAGTTTAAAAGGTGATTTTTTTGATTTCCATAAACCTTAACAAAAGGTTGAAGATTTAATTTTTCAGATTTTCCGTCATATAGGGATGAAAAGTGAGTCACCGAAAGCAAGCCCGTTTCAGGCGATAGGACCATGTGGTACTTCGGTAGGACTTCGATCAGAGAATTAACACAGGCTAAAAAGTATTTTTCTGAACTTTGGCAGTTTGAATTTGAGATCAACTGCGTTAGCTCTTTCGAACCCAATCCCGCGTCTGACCAGTAGCTATCTGCTTTTTTTTCTTGATTATTTTGGCTGGCCAAAGCACCTGAGAAATAAGTCTTAGCCGAAGTCACCCCAACTCCGGCCAAGATCAGCCCCATTAAAAACCCCAAGGCTGTAACTATGATAATTCCCCATGACTTCACGAAATGCTCTCCCGATTTACCCAATTTATTTGGTGCAATTTGATTCAAGAATCAGACTGCACAGTGACAAATTAGAGCAACGCCTATGCCTGTATTTTCAGGCATCTATGTCCCTTAATTTGCTTATAAAGTTAACTTTAAGAACAATTTTCAAGAGTGATCAATAGAACAACATAAAAAAAGTTGCGAACGTTGCAAGTTATGCCAGATACTTTCACCATGATTATTGTAACTGGAGCCAACGGCTTCATCGGTAGCGCTATCATTTGGCAACTCAATCAGGCAGGCATTACTGACATTATCGCTGTCGATACTGTCAACTTAGCGAACAGGAATCTTTTACAAAAACGAACCTACACCCGCTTTTTTGAAGGCAGTGAATTATGGAGTTTTCTAGCAACTACTGAGGCTAAAAAAAATATATCTTGGATTATTCATATGGGTGCGTGCTCGTCGACCACTGAAACCAACTGGGATTTTTTATATGCGAACAACTTTCAGTATTCGCAGCGCATTTTTGAATGGTGTGCACAAAACCAAAAAAATCTGATCTATGCCAGCAGCGCGGCCACCTATGGTGCCGGAGAAAATGGTTTTGATGACCAGTTCGATGCTGAAAAACTAAAACCACTGAATCTTTACGGCGAATCAAAAGTCATCATGGATCGCTGGGCATTAAAACAAAAAGCGATCCCTGCAAATTGGTATGGACTTAAATTTTTTAACGTTTTTGGTCCCAATGAATATGAAAAAGGATCAATGGCAAGCGTCGCTTATAAGGCTTATCATCAAATTCTACAAACTGGTAAACTTGGACTTTTTAAATCTTACGATGCGAATTACAAAGACGGCGAACAGCTGCGTGATTTTGTTTATGTCAAAGATGTGACCCGTTGGATTTCTGAACTGATGGATAAAAAACCTACCAGCGGAATTTACAACATGGGCTTTGGATCTGCCAGATCTTGGTTAGACATGGCCCGCCCACTATTTTCAGCGATGGGAAAACAACCAGAAATCACCTGGTTAGAAATGCCAGATTCCATTCGTAATCAGTATCAGTACTTTACCAAGGCCGACATGACGAAATGGAAATCACAAAATTTATCAGACCCTCAATGGAGCCTTGAAAAATCGATCAACGATTATGTTACAAATCATCTGACACAAAAAGATCAGTGGTTATAACAGATGGATCAACTGCCACATCATTTACAAAAATACATCGTTCAGCAAAATTACGAAAAATACACCAGCCGCGATCACGCAGTTTGGCGCTATGTCTTACGTCAGCTTCGTTATTTTTTAAAAACGAATGCTCACTCTTGCTATTTAGATGGTTTAGAAAAAACTGGCATTGATGTAGAAAAAATTCCTAGCATTGATTCCATTAGTAAAAAATTAAAAGCTTTCGGCTGGCGCGCTTTACCCGTTAGCGGCTTTATACCACCTGCAGCTTTCATGGAACTGCAATCTTTAGGCGTACTGCCGATAGCCTCTGACATGCGCTCGATCGATCACTTAGAATACACCCCAGCACCCGATATTGTTCATGAAGCTGCCGGCCATGCACCAATTTTGATTCAGCCGGAATACGCCGAATACTTACGTCAGTATGCCCAGATCGCAAAAAAATCTATTTTAAGCAAGCACGATTTAGATCAGTACGAAGCCATTCGCAACTTATCAGATCTAAAAGAAAATCCAAATTCAACAGCAGAGCAAATAAAAACTGCTGAAAATAAATTAACTGAAGTCACAAAAAATATGACTTTTATTTCTGAAGCCGCAGAATTATCACGAATGAACTGGTGGACTGCAGAATACGGTTTGATCGGCGATATCAAAAGCCCAAAACTTTTTGGCGCAGGTCTTCTGTCTTCGATCGCTGAATCAAAGTGGTGCCTATCAGATAAAGTAAAAAAAATTCCGTTAACTGTCGATTGCATCAAACAAACCTATGACATCACCGAACCACAGCCACAACTGTTCGTCGCAAAAGATTTTAAAAACCTTGTCGATGTTCTAGATCAAATGGCAAACACCATGGCCTTTAAAACTGGCGGTGCAATTGGTTTAGATAAAGCCATCAGGGCCGAATCCGTAAACACCGTGCAATTAGATTCAGGCCTACAGATCAGCGGAGTTTTAACAAAATACCATTTGTCAGAAAATGCACAGATCTGCTACTTGCAATTCACTGGTCCCACACAAATTTCGTTTCAAGATAAACAATTAGACGGCCACGATAAATCGTATCATCTGCATGGTTATGGGACCCCTATTGGTGAATTAAAGAATAATAAATTTGCTGATCTTAAAATGGGTGATAACTGCAATCTTGAATATGAAACTGGTGTTAAAGTTACTGGCACCGTTGAAAAAATTCTTCATGTGTCTCATATTGTAAAAATAATTACTTTTAAAAATGCAACGGCTTCACTCAGTGGCCAAATTCTATTTCAACCTGAATGGGGACTTTACGATATTGTCGTTGGCAGCCACGTTCCATCTGTCTTTGGCGGCCCTGCTGACCGCGCTGCTTACGGTGAAACCGATGATTTTGTTGCGACAAAAATTAATCCGCCCAATTACACTGAAAAACAAAAAAATCTTTTTGCGCTTTATCAGTCCGTTCGCAATCTCAGGGAAAAACCTAAACTAGGAAATCAGAATTTAGAAAATATTCTTAATCAAATTAAAGTAGAAGCTTCAACAGAATGGCTTTTGTTTATCGAATTGCTTGAGATCTGCAAAGCAGCAAACAACACACAGATCGAAAAAGAAATTTTACAGTATTTACAAAACCTAAAGAAAAGTAACGAAAAAATTTCTGGATTCATCGACGACGGATTGAGTTTATCACATGAGATCGCTTGATCTACGTATCGTCCTCGTGCGTTCTATCTACGAACGTAACGTAGGCGCCACATCCAGGGCCATGGCTAACATGGGCTTTACCAAACTTATTTTGGTTGAACCCAAATGCGAACTGACCATTGAATCCCACAAAGCGGCTGCCACCGGACAATTTGCATTACAAAATAAAACCATCTATCAAAGCTGGGCTGAATTTTACGCAAACGAACCGCGCGGTTTTCAAATTGCATTAACAGCCCGCGATGGTCGCGGTCGCCAAGTCACCGATTTGGAACCCACGTTTCAAAGTCTTAAAAAAGGCCATTCGTCTTTCAAAAAAGAATCCGATGAACCCATCGTGTTTCATTTGATCTTCGGTCCCGAAGACTGGGGCCTAAGCGGCGATGACTTACAGTACGCAAACCACTGTTGTTCAATCCCCACCTATGGTGACAACAGCAGCTTTAATTTAGCACAAGCGACACTGATTGCGATGTACATCTTCAGATCTGTGTTTGGCGGAGAACGCACTAAATTAGACGGCCAACAGGTACCCAAAGAAAAACAAAAAAAACCACCCGTTTTTCCGGATCAATCTTTGAAACAATGGCTTGAAGAAATGGGCTTTGATCTTAAAAAAAGAAAAATGAATGTATTTACGGTTCTTCGGCGAATGCTGCTACAGAATTCTCCGTCGACGAAAGAATTTCGTATTCTTGAAATAGCATTGCAGCAAAGCATCCGGCGCATGCGTGTGAAAAAACTGGATTGATTTTCTAAAATTCTAGCTTCTCACTTGTGCCAAAGTGAGACGACAAATTAAGCGACAACTTAATACAAATATAAGCTTGATTTGATAACTTCGAATCCTAACTCTATCTTAGTTCAACTGTGGGACACGGTTATTGATACATTATTAAATATGGAATTGATACTTAAGATGATCACAATAATTAAAATTCGCTTTTTATTGCTCTTATTTATTACTTGTAACGCTTTAGCATTGGACCCAATTCATTTAGCTTGTAACGTGGCCAAAAACCTTGATTACAAAGGGTCTTATAAACCCGATGTAAACCAGCTTAAACTAACCGAAGCAAAAAAAAGAACAGAAGGTTTTTCTGAAAGAAGCGACTTATCTCTAACACGAAAACAAATCTACAAACGCTTGATTGCCCACTCATTTCCATTAGCTTATGTAGAGGGTAAAGAATTCCCAAATGATAGAAGTCTATGGAAAGGATTAGCTGAGCTTCGCTCTCTTGCAAAGGTAGTTTCTAGGCAAAGTCCTGAATTAGTAAATTTAACCGAAGATATTGATCTATATAAAAAGGTTGTAGAACTATCCCCTGATAATAACGTTAGTGGATCATATGAAAAAGATTCAGCGGCTATTGATCAAGTTCTTAGGACGGCAAATCCATTAATTTCATGGCTTTTACAACAGCCCAAAAATTCAGTTTATCCTGGCAAGCTAATCAGTACTGCTTTAGATATTTATGATGGTGATATTGTCTTATCCCTTGGGGTAATAGGTACAATTTTCGATCAAGAACGTATGGTGTCGCACCCGCGAAATAGGCTTGCAGTTCTTGGATCTAGAATGAAACCAATATTTAGCGGAGATCGAAATCCGATGGGGTCTAATTATCATTTCTGGAGTTATCTCAACATGGCACTTAAAGATGATGTAATTAGACCCAAAGCATTTAGCTTCGCTTACGAAATGATTTATCAAGGTGACACTTTTGAGTTTGCGGCCGATGGCCTCGGTTTAAAAACTGGCGCCACATTAAGAAAAATTCTAACTAATAATGAAATGAGATCACTAACCTGTGGAACTAACTAAGAAATTTATTGAAACCTAAGAGTTGGTTTGAAGCTTCGCAAATCTTTGCCGTTGCAAATCCTTGCTCCAAACAATGCGTATAGCATGTTTTTCCATAATTAGACCCATTAAATCATTCAAAACTCAAAGTATCCCAAAAAGACTAGTTTTTTCTGGACACCTATCCCAAAAAGTCTTATACTAGTGGGTATGGATAGATACCTAAAATCCCAAATTCAAAATGATTTAAAAGAAAAGATGGTTTTTTTAGCAGGACCAAGACAAGTCGGCAAAACAACTTTATCAAAAGCTGTCTGCAAGAATTACGAGTATCTAAACTGGGATATTGATGAGGATCGTTCGCGCATCTTATCAAAAGAACTGAAAAAAACAGATCTCTGGATTTTCGATGAAGTTCATAAATACAAGAACTGGCGAAACTATTTAAAAGGTATGTATGACAAATTCCAAAACCAACAAAAAATTTTAGTTACTGGCAGTGCCAAATTAGACACTCTTCGTAAAGGGGGTGATAGTTTGCAAGGTCGATATCACTTTCTAAGACTTATGCCTTTGACAGTTAATGAATTAAAACTAAATACCACAAAAGATGTACTCGATCTTTATAATTTAAGCGGATTTCCTGAGCCCTTTTTTAAGGGTTCCCGTGTAAGCTGTGACCGCTGGTCTAAGTCATACCGTGAACGAATCGTCAGGCAGGAGGTTGCTTCAAATGAACAATTTCAAGATTTGGCTACAATCGAGCTCGCCCTACATCGAATGCCGGATATGGTTGGCAGTTTACTATCGATAAATAGTTTGTCTGAGGACCTCCAAGTAGATCATAAAACTTTAGCCAAATGGATTGCTTCGCTTGAACGATTGTATGCAATTTTCAGAATTTCACCTTTTGGATCACCGAAACTGAAAGCCTTAAAAAAAGCACAGAAAGTCTATTTTTATGATTGGAACGCTATTATTGATCAAGGTTCTAGATTTGAGAACTTTGTTGCGGTTCACTTATTAAAATGGGTTTGTTTTCAGCAAGATGTTTTAGGAAAAAATATAGATTTAAGATATTACAGGGATAAGAATGATCGTGAAGTCGATTTTGTTATTGTAGAAAACAATAAACCGAAAGTCTTTATTGAAACAAAATTAGGTCAGAAAGAAAAATCAAAAGGACTCTTTTTTTTGAAGTCTAAGTATCCCGAAGTGCGAGCTGTACAAACTTATTTAAATGGTCAAAAAGAATTTATCGATGGATCTGGAATCGAACACTTAAGCTGTCTAAACTTTCTAAAAGAATTTTAAATATTTTTTTCTAAACCACTTCTGAGAAATCGGGAAGCTTCATCATGCGGTCTTTAAGATCATGGATTTTATTAATTTTCTGTTCGACCGTATTGATTTCGCCTGATATTTTTTTGCCACTTTGATGAAGTAAATCGATTTCATAATGAATATCAGCCGTATCAGAACCTACTAATTTTAAATTTTCAATAACTCCTGATAACTTATCAATTTCTGATTTTATGGTCTCAATTTTTTGATTTAAAGCTTTACGTTGATGGCTTAAATCTTTTTTTAAAATCTTTACTTGATCCATGGTTAAATCTTGAGGATCTAATTTCGGTGTTGTTTTTTTATTTGGCGCTTGATCAAGAAAGCTGTGGACTAACAGGGACCACTCTTTTTGCAAACCGCCGAAGCTACTGGGACCATCATTCATACAAACTTAGATTATCACAGATTTCATATTTGTCATTTACAGAGCATTTCAAAATTCAACGCTGAACAGTAAGTGGTTGAAACTGTTGTTTGTTAAGAAATTTTTATGTCGGACTTAGGTCTAGCGACTGCTCATGAATTGGAAGCAACTTAAAGCAGTTTTGCCGTTAAAAAAATATCTGGGGCTAAAGATCTTACTTTTAAATCTGTAAAGTTGATTTTTTTATTCAAAGATTCCGTCTGCAAATGGCTGGTCCACGATAAACCTGAATGGGCTCCGATGATTGAAGGTGCCATAAACAAATATAATCGGTCTATCAGGCCTGCCTGAAAAAAAGATGAGTACGTGCGCGCTCCGCCTTCGATGAATATGGATTTTACACCTAGTGCGAAAAGTTGTGCAGTTAAATTTTCTAGATCACTGAATTCGATCTGATGAAATGGGTTATCGTCGTTTGTTTTTTTAACGGCAAAAATAATATTTTCTTTATTATGCAGCTTTAGAAACTTAGAGTCAGATTTAAAAATCACATTTTCTGGATCTAGCACGATGACTTTATTTTCTTTGATGATTTCAGCATGGCGGATATTTAACGATGGATCATCTTGCACGATGGTGTTTGCTCCGACCAAAATAGCGTCATAATAAGATCTAAGTTCGTGAACATAGTTTCTAGAATTAGCTGACGTGATCCATTTGCTTTCACCTGACTTTAGTGCGATTTGTCCATCAAGGCTAGTTGCCACTTTTGCAGCAATAAATACTTTTTTTTGTGTAAAGTTTTTAAGAAATATTTCGCATAAACTTTGTAGATCATTTTTTAAATCACCCTGATATTCTTCAGCGATAATTCCAGCTTGTTGCAAAATACCAGCACCTTGGCCACTGACCAGCGGATTCGGATCCATCAAGCCATAGACCACTTTTTTAATGGGTAATGTTGCTAATTTTTTTGCGCATGACCCGGTTTTACCTTGGTGGGCACAGGGTTCTAACGTCACATAAAAAGTTGAATTTTTAATTTCTAATTCAGTTAATTTATTGAGCGCATTGATTTCAGCATGTTCTGAACCGTATTTTGGATGAAACCCATACGCTAAAAATTGGTGATTTTCATTCACAACGACACAGCCTACAACCGGATTGGGTGATACATAAGGCGCACCTTGAACGGCAACATCCATCGCAAATCTCATGGCTTGATCGCCAGAGATGATGTCGCATTTATTAAAAAAATTTATTTGTGCATCCATGACTGCCAGTACGATTTTATTTCTAAGTTTTCAAAGTATGGGTCCACTTCAAAAGCTTTTGTCGAATCGACCATCACAGCAACTTCATCTGTCATTGCTTTTGTGCCTTGAGCTGCAAAAGCCTTTGGATGCGGTCCATGCGGCATGCCAGCTGGATGTAAGCTGATCATGTTTGAATGTAAATTATCACGGCTAAAAAAGTTTCCAGCGTGATAAAATAGAACTTCATCGTAATCGATGTTCTGGTGAAAAAATGGAACTTTCAAGGCATCCGCGTCTGTTTCAATCAGGCGTGGTAAAAATGTACAAACCACGAAACCGTTTGCCACAAAAGTCGTGTGAATAGATGGCGGCATGTGCACTCGGTGGGACATCATTGGCATCATGTCATCGATGTGCAAAGTAAATGGAAAGTAATCGCCCTTCCAACTGTAAGTATCGTACACGCAGGCGTCATAAGAAAATTTAGTAGTACCTGATCTGCGCACTAAAATTTCTTTCGAAGAAAAGTTATGCTTCTTTTTAAATTCATTTTGTGCTTCAAGATCTGGTTTTCCAAAAGACGCCGGATCATAAAAAGCATTACGCCCTGCCATACCTCGATCTGGTTCACGGTAATAACTGGATTTCGATTCCACAATTAAAAACTGAGTTTTTTCAAAATACACAATCGTATGATGAATCGATTTCGGTAAACAAATGTAAGAGCCCACTTTGAAGGTTAAAAGTCCATATTCAGAAAGCACAACACCTGAACCCTGGTGGCAGAAATACAAAGTGTCGCCCTCTACATTACGAAGTGCTGCGATGTTATTTTGTGTGGCTAAATCTGTTTTTTCATTCCACATCGAATAAATAACTACGTCTGTATTAAACATCAAACGGTGCCATTGGTTTAACTGATATTTTGCAGGGACTAAATCGTACAAATGGGGCTTCAACGGCCCTTCGATATTAGTCCACCGTGTGGGTGCAGAATTTTTAATTAAATGCGATACGGGACCGTAAAAACCTTTTCGCCCGTGCTCTTCCTCGAATTTTCCTTCTGGAATGCTTTTGTGTCCTTGCGTGTGATTTTTTCCCTGCGAGTACTGATGCATAACAACCTTCTATTTTTGTTGTAATTAAATTTTAAGTTAAATAACCGCGTTCACGCTGATCGGCCTCGATGGCATCGAACAACGCTTGAAAATTACCTTCGCCAAAACCGTCATGCCCTTTACGTTGAATGACTTCATAAAAAACGGGGCCAATAACGTTCTTTGTAAAAATCTGCAGTAAATAGCCGTGCTGATCGCCATCAACTAGAATCGCATTTTTTTGAAGTCTTGAAATATCTTCGCTGATCTGAGGCAATCGATCTTTTAACTGCTGGTAATACGTAGCCGGCGGAGAATTTAAAAAATGCATTTTATTTTTTCTTAAATTTTCCAAAGTCGGAATAATTTGATCTGTCGTCATAGCAATGTGCTGAATGCCAGAACCTTTGTATTCATCCAAATACTCTTGAATCTGAGATTTAGAATCTGTAGGTTCGTTGATGGGTACAGAAAATTTATTGCATGGTGAACGCATCACTTTAGAAATTAGCCCGGTTGCTTTTCCGCGAATATCGAAATAACGCGCTTCACGAAAATTAAAAACATTCTGGTAAAAATCACACCACTTTTGCATTTCACCAACCGGTACATTATTGGTAAAGTGATCAACGATGTTTAGATCGCCCGACGGGCGAATGTAAGCATCTGCCAATTTAAACTGGCCCT
>JAYTPC010000142.1:0-6752 GCA_043747425.1 Bdellovibrionales bacterium | reverse complement strand
TTTTCAAGCCTTGTTAGCTTAACCGAAGTGTTAGGCAATACCTTTCAGTACAAAATTGGCTTTTCTCCGGGTTATGGATTTTTAGGAATAGCCGTCGCTTTATTAGCTAGAAATCATTTTTTAGGCATTATCCTGTCTTCATTTTTGCTGGCTATTTTACACAAAGGATCTTCTGATCTTGATTTAGGAACTCAGTTTCTGACCCGCGATTTTTCACGTGTGCTTCAGGCTTTGATTATTTTTTTCGTGGCAGCTTCCTATTATTTTAGCCAACGCAATAAAACTTCAAAACAAAAGGATGCAGAATGATTTCTGAATCGATATCTGAGTCGATTTTTGTTTTACTTTTATTTTCGACGTTACGTTTGGCATTTCCATTAATTTTATCAGCCATCGGCGGCTACTTTTCTGAAAAAGCAGGCGTTGCACAGCTAGCTTTAGAATCTTTTTTACTGATCGGTGCGTTTTTTGCGGCCTCGATCACTTATTTTTCGCAGTCATTGGCTTTGGGGTATTTATCTGCAGGTTTGGCCGCTGTGATTCTAGCTCAGGTATTCTGCGTGTTGGTTTTAAAATTAAAAGCGAATGCTGTGGTTATTGGTACCGGATTAAATTTGTTGGCCATGGGATTGATACCACTCATCAGCAAAGCTGCCTTTGATTCGACTGGATCAACACCATCCGTTGATCTGATCTTGGCAGATTTAAAATATCCGCTGATGTACCCGCTGATAATTCTTTTCTTTTTTGTGACTTTGGCGTTTTATTTGTCTGAAAAAACGCTTTGGGGTTTACAAATTAAATTTGCCGGTGAGAAAAAAATGGCCCTGGCAGCCATTGGTGTTTCTGCTTCTGTTCGTCAGTGGCAAGCCATCACACTGTGTGCTCTGATCACGGGCTGTGGCGGCGCCATCCTTTCAACTTACTTGGCGTCCTCTTATTCACCACTGATGAGCGCTGGCCGCGGCTATATAGCGTTAGCCGCTATTATTTTTTCAGGTTGGAATTTATCGAAAGCAATTTGGATCAGTCTCTTTTTTGGTTTTTGTGAAGCGGTGCAAATTCAGGTGCAGTCAAATGCACAAATTTCAGCATTAATTCCCGGTGAGTTTATTCAGATGACGCCATATCTTTTAACATTGATAGCCTTAATTATTTTTAAATCAAAACAACAGGCTCCAAGCGAATTAAAATAATTCTTAGTTACACGGCATTAAAAATTCGCTTACTGTAATGATCTAAACAGGAGCTTTTCATGATGAAACTTAAATTTCTTTTGCTGGGTCTATTTGTTTTTTGCACACAGGAAAAAACTTTTGCTTGGGGTGGGCGTGGTCATGATTCCATCTGCCAAGCCGCTGTCTTCTTAGTTAAAAATCCTAATCTAAAAGATTATTTAATGAGTAAACCGCAAATCATGGGACATCTTTGTAACGTTCCCGATATTTATTGGAAATCGCTAACTGACGATGCACGTAAACTGGGTGACCCAACTCACTTTATTGATGTTGAAATTTTAGGAGTCAAAATAAATGAAGTGCCGACCGATTATCAAAAAATCATCGATGCTTATACGGGTTCTGAAAATAAATTTCAAGACGGATCAAAAATATTCTCGGTGCCCAAAGAATTAGGTTCTGTCTGGTGGCGTGTAGATCAATTTCAACGCCGCGCTATCGAAGAAGGCAAGAAAGCAAAATCCAGCACAGTACCGAACGGATCTAAAGAAGAGCAAAACGAAAATCTACCTTTCAACGATGCTTTCTATAAAATGATGGTCAACATGGGCTTAATGGGTCACTTCGTAGGTGATGCCAGCCAACCTTTTCATAGCACAACAGATTACGATGGTTATGCCGCCAATCAGGGTGGAATTCACTCTTACTATGAAGAAGCTGTTGTGGCCCAGTTTGGTCCCGACCTTATTTCACGTATCGTTAAAAAAGCGTCTTCGTTAAAATCGATTGCTTTTTTAAAACAAAAAACCGTCGTCGAAAAAATGCGCTCGTTCAGCGAATTAGCAGTGAACGACATCAAAGCCGTCTTAAAAGCAGATCCCGTCACAAAACCTTCTGTTTTAAAAATCGAAAAAGGCATGAGTTTAAAAACTTCGGCCGAACGTCAGCCGCCAAGTGTTGGACTTAAAAGATTTGAAAAATTAATTGTCGAAGAAATGGCGCGCTCTAGTTTGTTATTGGCTCATCTTTGGGATGCCGCTTACACAGAAGCCGGCGAACCGCCAACGAAAGCTTACAAAAGCTATCGTTACCCGCTGACGCCTGAATTTGTGACTCCGGATTATTTCGTGGCAAAGCCCGAAGAGAAGAAAAAGAAAAATTAAACCAATTTCAAATTTGAAAGCCATGAAGCAGCACTTGCAACTTTATGACCCTCAGCCGTCGTCTTTTGTTGTTTTAAGTCAGATACCAACTGAACACACCGTGAATTTTTAAAATGAGATTGAAAGTTTTTGAAATTTTTCGACAATTCACTGTCAGATAATTTTGCTTCAATAAGCCAACTTGGGTTCTCTTCAAAGTGAACTAGAAAATCGATTTCATTACCTTCTTTGGTTCTTAAAAAGTGAAGGTTTCCTCGAACCCCATCGACATCATGCAATCTATCAATTTCTTTTACTAAAGAACATGCAACCAGATTTTCGTACCTGGCTGCTGCATCTCCACGAACTTGGGCAACGTCGTAAAAATAAAACTTAGGCTCTTTCCGAATAGCTCTTGCCACATTTTTATGAAAAGGAGTCACTCTAAAAATAACAAACAAGTCTTCTAATATTTCTAACCAGTGACTGATTGTTTTTGGATCTTTTTGCAGCAATTTTGCAAGTGTTGCATTGGAAACTGAAGTACCCACCCGTTCTGCCAATAAAGAAATAAGAATTTCTATACCTTTTAAATCTCTGACAGTTTCTAAATCCAACAGATCTTGCCTAATGATTAAATCCAAATGCCCTGAACTCCACCGGCTGTGATAGCTTTTTGATCCTTTTAAATAAGGTTCTGGAAAGCCACCAACTGTCATTAGATTATTCAAAGCTTCATTTTGCTCTGCTATTGTTTTCAAAGATAATTCATTCAAATCTAATGGATGTAATCTGTAATTAAAATGCCGGCCGGCTAAAGAATCACCTGTCTTTTTAAACTGGGTCATCCGTGCACTGCCAGTTATAAACAAGCGCGGGCGAACACCTTCTTTGTCGTAAACACCCTTGATCCATGATTTCCACTTTTTCATTTTATGAAGTTCATCAAAAACGATCAGATCTAAATCACGGTTCCACTGTGACTTACTCAGTATGGATCTATCTTCAGCAGAGTCATAATTCAAATATTGAAAATTTTTTGACCATAAAGATTTCGACAAGGTCGTTTTACCACATTGTCGAGGACCCGACAAAATCACAATTTTTTCATCAAGATCACTTTTAATGGCGTTGGTTAATGCACGGACTATCATCTGACCATTATGGAGTCTATTCCCGAATAGTCAAGACCAATCGGGAATAGACTCCCGATTGGTCAGATCGAAAACCTCTACTTAGGCTGAGATCGCAGCATTTTTCTAACTTCAGAAACGTGCGCTTCTTCCTCGGCGATCATTTCGCGCGCGTACTCTTCTAAGAAAACAGACTTATCTTCAGTTAACTTCAAAAGCTGATACAGATTCTTTAACTGACTTTGTTCGTGGCTTAAACTTTCTTTCAAAATATCATTCAGCGAGTGCTTATGAGATTCGATCAACTGTCCAATCGTAAGGCTTGGATGACCACCCAAAGTGGTGATGTGTTCGCCAGCAACATTCGCATGAGTCAAAGATTCAGTCGCCTGATCACGCAACCATTTTACAATCGGAATACGATTATGACCAAACACCATCAACGAATAGTGCGTGTAACGAACAACGCCAGCCAATTCGCATTCTAAAATTTTATTTAAAATCTCGAGAACTTTTTTTTCATTCATTATAAACCTCGATGAAATATTTTTGTGCTGGTATTATTATTCAGCTTTCGAGGTTTTAAATCAATCCTGGATCAAGGTCCAAATGAAGGCTTAAAAACAATCAGCCAATACCGATTCTGGCACCCTAAGCGGTTTGAACACCTTGTACTTGTGCGACTTGCTGGAAACTGTAATTAAACCAATTTTATCTATTATTTTATCAATCGATTTTTTTCCTGACTGAAGTTTTTTTAAAACTTTAATCCGAAAAATAATTTCAGTGTTTTCATCAACATGTGCCGAAGATTTATCATGTTCTTCCCAGCGCATTACAGACTGATGTGTAACACCAACAAATCCTGCAAACTCTCGAAGTGACATTCCAAAATGATGACGAATAAATTTAATCTGGTTTCCACTAAAAGGTAAATCCTGAGAACTGCAAATAAATCGAATCAAAGGTATTGCAACTTCAACCCAATCTACATCTGGAACGATCTCATCTTTGATTTTGATTGCAGGCAGTTCATCGAACACAATCGGAAAACCAAATCCATTCCATTCATAATTTTTTAGTGTCATGAATCTTGCCTTCCTAAATCTATTACAGTTATTACCAGCAATAACTCTTCGGTTTTTAATCGCATTTCGAATGAAATTCCAATTCTTAATTTCTTTCCATCCCGGGTCTTACCTTCGATGCAGTACTGCCATAAATTGTAATCAAAACTGAATCGATCTTTAGCGGGTATATACTTTCCGTTAACAAGCGCCTGTAAAACTTCATAAAAAATTATGTTTCTTTGTCGCATGCGCTGATTTGCATGAGACAAAAATCTAACTTTTTTCAGATGCAGAAGTCTATGCACAGTAAGCAGTACATTAATTTCTTTCTGAAGAACTAGCTTGGTACTATTAGTACCACTATTAAACTTCTTTGTCATCTGAATTCCTTAGCCTTATGAAAACAACGGAAAGTGGCTCAGAATGAGATGAAGCAAATGGTGTGCGTGCTTGCAAAGACGTAGTTTTTCAGTAAGCCATATTTGATGTCCGTAATACAAATGCGTATTTTAGCCAAACAGCAGGTAGCAAGTGTATAAATCGCGTAACAATTAGCGCTGGCTTTTACATATTTCTAAATTAAAAGCCATAGGTTAGCCGGCATCTGGCAGTCTGTTTGCTACATTAAACAGTTGAAATGAACTTTCAAAACGGAGGATTTATGAAAAAGACACTTATGTGCCTAGCGGCAACTATTTTAACTGCCGGATCAATTTCACAAGCGGTGGAACTGTGTGATCCAAACAGCAATCCTTTATATAAAGAAATAATGATCTATAATGAAACCGAAAAGATTATGCCTGACGAAGGCTTGATCGGTGAAAATTTAAATCAAAGTCTTTCACGCCGCGCTTATGATGGAACTACAAAACAACGGGTCATGTCAGTTGAAACAGGTTTTGCAAAATGTGTGGTCATGCTAACTGCTGATGAAGAAGAAGATATCGTAATGGCTGTTGAAACTGTGCAAAGAATGAAAAACCCATTGTTCAACGACTAATTTTTCAAACTCAGATTTTAAATAAAAAAAAGCCTTGGTTTCCCAAGGCTTTTTTCATTTCAACTTTTCTTTTGAAAAAAAAATTAAAACATGTATGTAAGACCAACTTGGCCTAACAAATTAGTTGTATTTAAAATCTGTTTTTCAGCTGCAGTTGTACCAGCTAAGATTGTTCCATCAAGTGTTAACTTGTTGAATTTTAAACCAGCACCGAATGCTGCAGTTGTTGAATTCACTCCTGGAGAAAATTCAGAATCTGTTAAAGCTACCGGAGTAGTTTCAGATTTAGCATTGTTCAGCAATACTAAGCTTTGTGTTAATGAACCGCGTAAAACCATCCAGCTGCTTGCATCAACTTCTAAACCCATAGTGATAGGCAAGTTTAATACAGAAGTTTTATTTTCTGTAGGGCCAGTAGCGTTATCTAATTTAGCAGAAGTGCTAACTAATTTAGCGCCGTAGAAAAACTCACTACCATCTTTTTTCATTGAAGAAACAACACCAAGTTGAATATCAGTGGTGTCGAATTTTAATTGCTCAGCACCTGTTGTTGCGCTCTCAGTTTTGAAACCAGCAGCTGCCACTTTAGCAAATGTGTACATGCTATCCATAGTGTAACCAACTTTTGCTGATAAACCCATAGTACCTTTGTACTTAACTGCGGCTGTATCAACAGTGTTTACTAAACCAAGACCCAAAGAAGCATCAATTGCTCCTGCGCGCATACCGAAACGAAAACCTGTTGAGGTTTCTTTTTCGCTATTTTTTTTGTCATTGTAATTCGAGTAAACCAAAGTTCCGGCATAAGCAGTATCGCCTGCTTTCATACCGTAAGACAATTCAAGTGGATTTTGCTGATTAGCATTAGTTGGTACAGTTAAAGCTGGAGCTAATTGGCGTAAACCACCTGCAAATGAAGAAGCATTTTTAGATTGGTGACCCAAAGAAAATCCCAATTTAGCATCGCCCATAGAACGAACAACCGTACCCTCAGCATTTGCTCCAGCCACGTTCGTTGTAGTTAAACCAGACTCTAAAGCGACGAAATCGCCACCAACATAAAACATGTCAGAAGGATTTGTGTATACTGTCTGAGTATCTAAAAGATGTTCAGCGTTACCTAAAGCCGTCATACGAGCGCGAGATCCGAAAGCATTTACAGAAGCCAAAGCTAATGCAATTACTAATATTTTTTTCATTTTGCGTCCTTTCATTAAGAGCAAATTGTT
>JAYTPC010000141.1:0-2490 GCA_043747425.1 Bdellovibrionales bacterium | reverse complement strand
CGACCTGAGACCCAAACTAGTGCCATTGTTAAGTAGAGTCCTTGCACATTGTTAGGTCTGCAAATTCTTTAGGAGTTAAATCTCCAAGTGAACTATGCGGACGATTTTCATTATAATCAATTCTCCATTCTTCGATAGTCCTGCGTGCATCTTCTAGGCTTAAGAACCAATTTTCATTTAAACATTCATCACGAAATTTGCCGTTAAAACTTTCAATGAAGGCATTTTCATTGGGTTTTCCGGGTCTGATGAAATCAAGTTTTATATCCTTAGCATGGGCCCACTCATCCATTATTCGACTGGTAAATTCAGATCCGTTATCAATGTTAAAAACTTGTGGCAGTCGCCCAATCGAATCTAAAGCTCGGGTTACAGCTAATCCTGGAATCGAAAAATCAACATGTAGCAAAACACATTCACGGGTAAAGTCATCGACCACAGTTAAAGTTCGAAACTTTCGGCCTGTCGAACCAAGAGAATCACTCACAAAATCCATCGACCAACGCTTGTTAGCAGTCTGTGGCAGTTCAATTGGTGCTCTTGGAAGAGATTTTATTTTTTTACCTTTACGAATCTTCAGCGATAAACTTTGCTCATTGTAAATTCGTCTAAACTTTTTCTGATTCATAAAAATACCTTCACGCTTTAATAGCGTAAATAATCTTCGATAGCCAAAACGCCTGCGACGCTCAGCCAAATCTTTAATTTTTAAAATGATCTCTGGATCATCAGTTCTTAGTGATTTGTATTTTTTAACTGTTCTAGATAGCCGAAAAAGCCTACAGGCACGCCGTTCACTGATGGGATAATGTGATTGCGAGTAACTGACCACGGCCTTCCTGGCCTGAGGCTTTACCACTTTTTTGAATTAACATCTTTCAAAATTTGATTATCAAGAACGAGATCAGCAACTAAACGTTTAAGTCTTGAATTTTCTTGTTCAAGACCACGAAGTTTTTTAGCGTCGTTTAATTCCATGCCGCCAAACTTGGCTTTCCACTTATAAAATGTCGCATTTGAAATTCCGTGTTGCCTACAAAGTTCTTTTGTTGGTGCGCCGCTATCGGCTTGTTTCAAAACTTTGATGATTTGTTCTTCCGTGAACCGTGACTTTTTCATACGCTCTCCTTTGGTAGAGTTTACGCGCAAAGACTCGATTTTCAAGTGGTACTAAATTTGGGTCTCAGGTCGTTTTTACAAAAGCCTAGCCCAATAATTTACTACTGCACCACAACTTCCCGATCTTGAAAAGTATCCACCCCAGAACTCAAAAGCTTACTTTTAAACTCCTCTGCCCGTTCGATTGTGAAATACTGTTTGTATAATGCGGTCTCGGCACACAGTAACCTGTAGACAGGCTCGTATTCACAAACAATGCGAACCTGGTCGTACTTTGGAACTGGGGCAAAGTTATTTTGACGAATACATCGAACATAATGTTGAAACTTTTCTTCGTATCGCTTTTTTGATTTCTGGGCGATCTCGTATTCAAAGGCAACTATCTTTCCTGAAAGCGAAACATAAACCCCGTCTGGCGTACAATCGCGACCATTTACAGGCCCATATATGTTAAAATATTCTGCCTTAAGTTGTCTGTCGCTTTGCCATTGGGTTACTTTTTCTTGCTCTTCAAGAACTATTCTAGATTCCATAACACGCTGATCATGATCGAAAGTTCTAACATCAATTCGTTCAATAGGTTTTGCTGGTTCCCAAGACGATTTCATATGCTTAATTAAATCGTAACCATTTTTAGTACCAATATAATAACTTTTGTTTTCAAAACGATACTTAACAATTTGAAGATAACCATCTAAAGCCAATTCACGAAGTCTTTCTCTGGCATACCATTCACTATTGGAAATACTTCCATCTTTTTTATATTTAAAAAATCTTTGGTGTATATTCTGGGCCGTGGCAAATTTCATATTCAAAACAAAATTCACAATTTCAAAATCTCTATCAGTTAAACACATTTTCTTGTCCTTTTTCTTAAGGCAAGCTTCTTGGGCATGACCACCAACTCTCGTAGGGAGTGGGTGGTCATGCCCAAATAAAGCGAGCCGACTGTTTATTAATGCATTCTTTTTATGTGTTTAGCTGATAGCCCTACACCCCGATCGATCAGGGTGGTCGTATTGCTTGATTAAATTTGGCCTTCATAGTCCACCGATAGTCCACGGGGTCTCGAATATAGCCTATTTTCACCGAAACAGACCGAACTCACTTTTTGCTCTAACTATTTGAAATAATTTTTCTTTTTTAATAATTTCGGGCACTTAGAAAAAGTGCCCGATTCCACTCATAACCCGAAGGTCGTAGGTTCAAATCCTGCTCCCGCAACCAATTTTTTCTGGTTCTTCGGTTCTTCGGGGTTCTTCGGTTCGGTTCGGTTCTTCGGTTCTTCTCACTTCACTGTTTATCACATAGCGCAAGTCTAATAAAAACAAGCATTTAAGGTTTTCAAGCGATAGTTTACAAAGTTTTTAT
>JAYTPC010000140.1:0-8138 GCA_043747425.1 Bdellovibrionales bacterium | reverse complement strand
AACTTCCAACACCAGACCAAAATCTGGTCTAGGAAAAAAAGTGCATTTCTGATGACTGGTCCTGTTGGTATTTTGTCAGTAACTAGACTGGGCTAACTGCTGGAGGAACTTTTCAACTAAAATTGGATTGCCTGCTATGACTGTTTTTTCAAACGGAGAATATGCCTTACCTTCGTACGTTCTAAGTATTCCGCCCGCCTCTTCAACTAAAATTTTTCCTGCTGCCGTATCCCAAGGCTTCAGATTTTTTTCCCAAAATAAATCAAAGACACCGCTGCTGACCAAAGCCAAATCATAAGCAGCAGCACCGGCTCTGCGAATTCCTCTGGCTTTTCTTACAAAATGAGAAAAAATTCGAATTTGTTCTTCCAAATAAGTGGGCTCTTCGGCAAAAAATCCAGTCGCCAAAAGTGAGTCTGAAAATTCACTGGTTTTTGAAACAGAAATTTTTTTCTGGTTACAGAAAGCACCCTGACCGCGAATGGCGGTCCATGTTTGATTCAACATGGGCACATCTATAATTCCAATTTCTATTTCCCCATTCACCTCTAAAGCCAATGAGATACAAAAAATCGGAAATTGGTGTATAAAATTAGTCGTTCCATCTAGGGGATCCAAAATCCACCTGGCATTTAATGACGGCTTAAATTCTGATTTCATTTCTAGGAAGCTACTTTCTTCACCTAAGAAATCAACATCTGGACATAGTTTAGCAAGTTCGTCTTTCATCAGTTGCTCACAGACACGATCTGCTTCGCTGACTAGGCCTGCCTTTTCTTTACTTTCGATATGGCTAATTTTTCCAAAATATCCCAATAAACAAGCGCGACCAATTTCTATGGCACTCTGGGCGGCTTCAAACCTAGACTTTTTCATGTTTTTTTACCCTGATTTGACGAAATTTTCATGTTTAGGTTACACTATAAAGGCTGTACCTGAATAAGTCATTAAAACGGAGTCAAAGACATGAGCCAAAAAACAGATAAAATGCTGAAGCTAGCCTTGGTTTTTTTTATATCGTTATTATCTTTTTCAATAGGGACTTTCGTTGGAAAAAAATATTCTGATAACCAGCACAAATTGGCACAACTAGAGCCTGCTAAAAACAAAGAAGCTGTGAATCATGATTTTGCTTCAAGTACAACAGAACCTGAAAAAGCGGCAGCCACTGATGGATCAGATCCGCTTCTAACAGACAATGAGGTTGCCAAAATCGCTGAAGAATTTGCTGCAGACTCTGAAACGGAAGCTGAGACAAAAGATGAAAAAACTGTTGGAACAACGGCAGAGCAAAAAGAGATTAAAGAAATAACTGGTACTGTAAAAAATGAATCCGCTGTGAAAATCAAAACAGTTCCAGCAATAGCGGCGACAGATGTTCAGGCAGCCTTGCCACAGAAATCTGCTGTTTCGCAAGCCAAACAAATTCAAAAGGCGATCGATAAAATAAAAAACGCAGATGCAGTCAGAGAAGTAGCAAGCATTCCTTCAAGTGCTGGTCAGTACACTGTTCAAGTTGGATCTTTTCCGAGCTTAACAGACGCCCAAAAATTATCACAAGAATTGGTTGGTAAAGGTTTTAAATCCAGCTTCGTGACTGCACAGGTGAACGGACAGACTTATCACCGGGTTAATGTGGGACTGTTTGGAACGGTCCGAGAAGCTCAAGATTACAAAAAAGATTTTCTAGAGAAAACAAAGCTTACTGCAGCTATTGTTCAGCGTATTAAATAGTTCAAAATGGAATACTTGCACCGATTTTAACACCCACGACGGGGACATACTGCGGGCTATAATTTTTTGAATTGATAATCTTGAAATCGGTTTCTAACAAAAGATATTTTGCTCTTCCAACTAGCGTTATGCCAATACCATAAATGATATTTTTGTCCGATGCCGACATTGTCGGTGAAGTTCCTAGAAGCTGAGTGGTTACTTTTGATTGGGTCGTTCCCAACAGTCCAGTTGCAAAAATATCTAAGCTGCGCTTTCTCTCTGGTGCCGAAATTTCGAATATTAAATAACCACCTGTGAAAGAATAGTCATTCACCTGCGTGGTGAAGCTTAAACTAGAGTTCCCCGTTCGACTTTCATTTTTACTAAAAGCAAATCCAAGGCGGTACTTATCTTGTTGTGCTGCAATTGCGTAACTTTGATACTGAACAATTTCTTTACTTTGGCTGCTGGAATCTTCGTACCGAAACTGCAACTCTAACGGCAGAATATCAATATAACGCTGAGCCAGCGCGTTCTGTGAACCAAGAATGATCATAAAAATCCATATATGGTTCAATTTCTTTAGCATCATGGTTTTTTTATGATGATGTGTTCATCTTTAGTTTCACATTGAATTCTGTTTTTAGCGCTTGGTTTTTTGTAATTTAAATATTCAACAGCAAATTTACAAGTTTCAGCGCTCATATTTTTCTCGGATAAATATTTGTAGATAAAAAATTTAAATAAGTCATCTGCTGGCATAATTTCATTCATCTCAAGAGTAGCTACTTTTTCAGATAACTTTGTTAAATACAAAATAACATCTTGTGCAACTTTCACTTTTGCTTCATCCAACAAAAGTTTTTCGTCAGTCATGCGCATCTGCACCCATTGCTTTAAAAACCGTGCGTGCGGGGTTCCGATAAAATAAGCATAGTCCACTAATGCCATGCGTGGCTGTTCAGAAATCTGAATTGCGTCGTCAATAGCATCATTGATTTTTTCGTCCGTAATATAATGTCCAACGGCTGCTGCACTTATCGAAAGGTTTCTTGCTTCAGAGTAATCTGGAAGTGACCAATGCATAAAATCAGGATCATTGGTGTACAACCACCCCCAAAAATCAGCCAGACCTTCATTTAACCCGCGCAAATAAACTTCATTAAAAAGAAGTGCTTTTTTTTTCTCAGAAATAATTTTTGGTTTTGAAGTCTTTTCTAGTTTCTGGGAATCCGTGTCTGATTCATGAGCGGAAACTAAACTGTTCATAAGTTTTTTTTCATCGATCGCAGGCTTTACGACCATCTTAAAAAACAGCGAGTGAAAATGTTCATGAGCAATGATTCCAGCATTCACAGATATCGGAAGCTGGTTTCCAGTGAACGGAACAAACATCATCGAGTCCGTTATTCCGTCGTAGAAAGCATTGTTTTTACGTGTACGATCATTTTCAACGATTTGAGTTTCTAATCCCACCGAACGTGGCCACGTATTTATTTCGCCGGCGCCGACCTTAAGATCAAACCCAGCCAAATTCTGCATGTGATAGTAAATTGTAGCCATTTGTGCGGATAAAATATCAGAAGCAATGAAAACCGAACCTGATTTGATGAATCTAGCTTGCGGCGCAGACCCTATAAGCTGTTTGCCACTAGATCCTGGGCTATAAAAAAACCGAGCGAACTTACCAGACACTTCTTTCAGGTTAGATATTTCAAACAAATTTACTGTGTGCATTTGATAAGAGCTGGCTTCGACCTGGTCGGGAATTTGAACAGTCACAATGCCGCTAGCCTGATCCAAGTCCGATTTTTCTGAACATCCAGAAACAGCTATAGAAACTATCATTGCTGCTAAAAATCTTGTTGTGGAATACTTTGCCAACTTAACCAACTGTCCCCCGATGAACAAATAGCGGATAGCGTTATAATTAGACTATTTCGTCGAAAATCTCAATTTTTATGGGTATTTATCATGTACCCATGGACCTTCTTGAAAGCATTACACAGAACCTAAATCCCGCGCAGAAAAAAGCCGTACAAACATTAGACGGTCCTGTACTTATTTTAGCAGGAGCAGGTTCTGGAAAAACACGCGTGCTGATCAGTCGTCTTGCTAATTTAATTGCGCATGGCGCGGCCGCACCCGATGAAGTACTTTGTGTGACCTTCACCAACAAAGCCGCAAAAGAAATGGAACATCGCAGTTTTAAAATTTTAAGTCAGCTTGGTGTTCCGGTGACACGTGATTTATGGATCAACACATTTCACTCTTTTTGTGTTCGCATTTTACGAAAACATATCGATCTTTTACATTATAAAAAACCGTTCACTATTTATGATTCTGGCGATCAGCTTTCGCAAATAAAGCGGGTTATGGTCAACCTGAATGTGAACGATAAAATGTTTCCAGCTAAAAATTTTCAGTCGCGCATCAGCAACGCTAAAATGCTGGGACTGTCGCCGGAGATGTTACGCTCTGGTAAAAGTGATGGGGCTAAGTTAGATCCTAAATCTTTAGATGTGTACGAACGCTATGAAGAAGAAATGAAGCGCGCCAACGCTTTAGATTTCGATGACTTGCTGCTGAAGACACACGAACTTTTTCGTATGTACCCGGATCTGCTGACTCAGTACCAAGAAAAATTTAAATACATCATGGTCGATGAATACCAGGATACAAATCACATTCAATATCTGTTGGTGCAGCAGCTTGCAAAAGGTCACCGAAATTTATGTGTGGTTGGTGACGAAGATCAATCCATTTATTCTTGGCGAGGCGCTGACATCTCAAATATTCTTAATTTTGAAAAAGACTTTACGGACGCGGTGATTGTTAAATTAGAAGAAAACTACCGATCGACTGGCACCATCGTAACAGCCGCTACAAAATTAATTAGCAACAATACCCAGCGAAAAGAAAAAACATTATTCACCAGTAATCCTGATGGTGATCTGATTCAGATCCGCGAAGAACGTAATGAATACGATGAGGCTCGATTTGTCGCAAAAACAATTCAAAATTTAATTTCTTCAGGGCATCATGAGTTAAATGATTACGCTATTTTTTATCGAACCAATGCTCAGTCGCGAGTCCTTGAAGAACAACTACGGACGCTGGCCCTGCCTTATCGTCTCATCGGTGGCATTCGATTTTACGAACGTGCCGAAATAAAAGATGTGATGGCTTACCTGCGGCTATCTGTAAATAGCAATGACGATATTGCATTAAAACGAATTATCAACGTACCTGCCAGGGGCTTAGGAAAAACAACCGTCGAGCAATTAGAATCAACTGCAAGTCAGCGAAAAATCTCAATTCTTTCAGCGACTCAAGCTTTGATCGAAGAAAAATATTTCAATGCAGGCACCACCAGCAAGTTACGGCGCTTTGTTGATCTAATCGAAGACTTACAAAACCAGCAAAATGCATTTAAACTTTCAGAATTTTACTCGATCGTTTTAGAAAAAACCGAGTACGTGCAAATGCTAAAAAAAGAAGACACGCCAGAGGCTGAAGCCCGATTAGACAACTTAGAAGAATTAGACAACGCAATTGACCAGTTTGAAAAAGAGCGCGGCGAAGATGCAACGCTTTCTAATTACCTTGAAGAAATGACTTTAACAACAGGACTTGATGAGGCCGACAGCAAGTCGACATCAGCAATAACGATGATGACCATGCATATTTCAAAAGGTTTGGAATACCCGTTTGTTTTCATCATTGGCTGCGAAGAAAATTTGTTCCCATCCAGCAGAGGCGATGAAGAAAATGCAGAGGATTTGGAAGAAGAACGTCGTTTGGCGTACGTAGGCATCACCCGTGCACGTGAAAAACTGTGGATGACTCACACCAAAATGCGCCGTGTCTGGGGACAAGAACAGATGAATCCGCCGTCACGGTTTTTAAAAGAAATTCCGAAAGAGCTGACTCATTTCACCAGCGCAGCACCACAAATGGCGCCATCTAGCTTTGCTAATAAATATGCTGCCAGAAAATCGTATGACGATGTCGATCAGCGCAGTGATTTTGACGAGTACTCACAAGTCGAACGCCAAGTTACAAAGTCTTCGGGCTACGATAAAGGCCAGCGGGTCCGTCATCCAACGTTTGGAGTTGGATCTATTTTTGGTACTGAAGGAATGGGCGATGACTTAAAAATCAGCGTGCTTTTTCAAGATAACACCATTAAAAAATTTGTTGCGAAGTATGCCCGTTTAGAAAAAATATAAATTATTAAACAACTGAAGGAGTTTAAAATGAAAAAAATGATTCTAGTCCTGGTTCCGATGTTAATAGCCGTTACTGCACACGCACAGCAAAGAAAAGCTGCCCCTGCACCTAAAATGGTAACACCGTCCTACCAACAGCCAGCAACAACATATTCTTGGAGCAATGGCTTTACTCATGAATTGGACGTTAACCTATCCACTGGATATTTAAAGTCTTACAAAGCTGGCTCTAAATCTATAACTGATTTTCAAATTTTTGCCTCATACAGTTATGACTTTACGTCAGCAGTTCAACTGGGTGCTGACGTTGGCTTTGGTTCGTTTGACTCTCAGTCACGGTTCACTTTAGCGGGTACTGGCACTTACAATTTTGATTCAGACTATTCGAATGCATTTTTTGCTAAGGGTGGATTGGGACTTTACCCAGTGACGAAAATTTCAAGCGTGGGAACAATTGAGAATAAAAACGAAATTGGAGTTTATATAGCTGGCGGCAAAAGATTTAAAATTTGGGATCACGTCAATTACAAACCTTTTATTGCTGTGCAAAAGGTCAGTGATAACGATGCTGAATTCACGATCCAGTTTTTCAACATCTCATTAAACACCAGCTATTTATTTTAGATATTTTTAGAAGATTTTAATCGCAGCCATTCGTCTTGATACATCTCAAAGTCGAATGGCTTCATAATTTCTGAAGCTTCAGGATTTACATACTCAGAAGCAACTCCGTCCCATCCGACGTATTCCCTTTTATCTGCTGACACTGATTTTTCAAATTGCGGAGTGTAATAAACTTTTCCGCCACCGTCTGGAATATCTAAAGCCAAAGTAGGCATAGCCAGTCCTGACAAATGTCCCCAAAGTTCTTTCTGAATGCCAAGCGAGTCTTCGATTGTGGTTCGTAAATAATCTGTACCAATCGAAGGATCGCACTGAAACATGTAATACGGTTTTGCACGCAGAAACAAAAGTCTTCGCGACAAAGCTTGCACAATCGCGGGGTGATTATTAACACCGTTTAATAAAACCATCTGATTCATGACTGGAATGCCATGATCCACAAAATTTTCAACAGCCATAGCGGCCTCTGCAGTCAATTCACGTGGGTGATTGAAGTGAGTCATCAAAAAAACTGGCTTTGCTTTTTGTATAATTTTAATCAGATTGGTCGTTATTCGCATGGGTGCTACCACTGGCATACGCGTCCCAATACGAATAATTTCCACATGCTCTATTTTTCTAAGGTCTGACAGCACGCGTTCTAATTGCTGATCAGAGACTGTCAACGGATCACCGCCAGACAAAATAACTTCGCGAATGCCGGTTGCTTTTTTTATATAAGAAATGGCATTTTCATATTCAGAATTCTTGATGAATGCCTGATCTGTTCCGGTGAAGTGCTTCCGGGTGCAATAGCGACAGTAAACACTGCAAATATCGGTCACTAAAAATAAAACTCGATCTGAGTAGCGGTGAATGATTCGTGAAACCGGGTTGTTCGTGCTTTTACGTTCCCCCAGCGGATCTAACATCGCTTGTTTTGGATCAAACATTTCTTTTTCATGCGGTACCAGTATGCGACGTATTGGATCTAGCACGGATTTGTTGCCAGCAAGACTTGCATAATAGGGAGTTGCGCGCACGTTAAATGCCTGTGCGCCCGAGCTAATATTTGCCTGAAAAACTTTTTTTTCTGCGGGCGTTAAATCAAAATACTGCGAAAACTGTGATTCATTTTTTAATGAATTTCGAAGCTGCCACGTCCAATCCTGCCAATCAGAAGCAGCAATAGATGCGGGTCTTGGGCATGGTGCATAGGTTAATTTCACAGCTGTAGAGTAAAAGAGTTTCAAAACAAGACAAGTAAATTCAAAAAAATGTCATCGTGGACTTCGATCGAATTCAGTCTTTGAATTATTCCAAACAGCTGAATTCATTAAGTATTGTTTAGGTTTTTTAAATATTTCTCTTTTTGAGGCTACAGAAGTTAGCCGCACGTTTTACTATGAAACGCTTTTTCAAATCAAAAAACATCATTAATTCCAAGTACTTACTGACATCACGCAATCTTAAGCTGTGGCGTGGTCCTCGCTTTGTAAAGTGGTGTAGATAAATTTTTGATCGGGATGATCAATACTAACGGAGGATTTATGAAACAGTACAACGGAAACAAACAACAGTGGTTAT
>JAYTPC010000139.1:0-3673 GCA_043747425.1 Bdellovibrionales bacterium | reverse complement strand
AGAAGAACTTGGTGATATTGAATCTGAATTACAAACAATTACAACTTCATCTGATTTCTTTGAACAAGAAAAAATCAGACAAAAGCAAAAGCGTGATGCAGAAAAAGCCCAGGATATTCGTGATGCGATGACTGTTGGCGAAGAAGTTGCCAAAAGAGATATCAACTGGCTAAAAAAGTATGACGAAAGCTTATTAGCACCCTTGGCAAGTGCGCAGACAGATGGAGTCACACTTGAATCCACTGAAATCAAAGAGGATGATGTGGAAATCAGTGAATTAAGTTTTGCTGAAGACGATGAAGATTCAGATGATGAAACCAGCGAAGAACTTCCTTTTTATTCTGAAGCCGATGATTCTGGTGAAGAGCCAGAAGCTTCTGGAGAGCTCGTATAAAAAATTATATCCTGATAGGTGTATTTTTCTATTTTAGTTCCATGATGGTCGTCATGGGAAATGGGTCTTCTTTTCTAGGAAGATACACAGCTGGGTTTTATACTCCAGTGGCCAATATGATTGGGGTTAATACGACTTGGAATTTTTTTAGTCCGGATCCAGCGCACATTATGTATTTTAAATATATTATTCACTTCGAAGATGAATACGGTAATCCCACACAGGATCCGATTGAGCAATTTTATCCAACTCATAAAGACGGATCAGAATTTGCCCATCATGTAAGGCGCCATAACTATATGATGCGTTTTGTGGCCATTGATTCAGGTCGAATCGAAAAATATTTTATCCCTTGGATTTGTAAAAGAAATCCAAAAGCCACAAAAATTCAATTTGAATTTATTGTGAATGTGATTCCATCATTAGACACTGTCGTGACTTTAAAAGACACACCCTATGAAGATCTGATTAAGAGTGATATCTTTAATGAAGGTATTTTTTCTTGTACCCAAGCGGGTCTACGATGAAAACAGTTTTCAAAAAATATGTTGATCAACTCAACGCTTTTCTTTTTTTACAAAGCCATAAAGAAAGACTTGCAGCTTTTCGTATCGTGTTATGTGGGACTTTATTTTACATTGCTTGCTATAGACAACTTGTCGTTGAGCAGTTCGGTGTTAATGCTTTAATCCCTAGGGATTCGGCGTTTGCAATATTTCCAGATTATTATAAACCGATCATTCAACTGTTTTTCTGGCCTGATAGTATGGCCTATATAGTTCACTTCATTTACATTATTTTACTTCTTGCAGCCACAATAGGGGTATTAAATAGACCATTATTGTTTTTAACTTGGGTTTTAGCACAAGGATTTATACAAAGAAATTATTCGGTGCTTTTTGGTGCAGATGTCATAGGTACATTATTATTATTTTACTTAGCTTTTACAAATTGTCAGTCGTGCTACACCATTAAAAGTTTATTCAAGAAAGCAGATTTGCCACAGCGATCCCATCAGTTAAATCACTTGGGTGATCAGATCAGCGGGTTATTTTTTAGACTATTACAAATTCAAATTTTTACTATTTACATGTACACTGGGTTTGAAAAACTTAAAGGCACGACTTGGTGGGATGGTACAGCACTGTGGACAGTGTTAGTTAATCCACAATTTACTGGTTTTGATTTAGTTTTTTTAAAAAGCTTTCCGTTATTTTTTGCTATTGGAACTTTCGTGACTATTATTTTTGAAGTTTATTTCCCCGTGATGGTGGCCTTTAAAAAGACCCGCTACATATGGCTAGGTCTTGGTTTATTCTTCCATTTACAGATCGGCGTGCTGTTAAGTCTAATGTCTTTTTCATTAGTTATGCTTTCGACATATTTCTTATTTTTAGATCGTCTCGATTTGATACGATCTATCGAATTTATTAAACAGAAAACACAAAAATTCCGATAAGTTGACATGCTGAAAAGCTTTGTCAAAATTCTATTTTTATTCACTTTTTTGTTCAGCTGTACACCAGTGACTCAGAATTCGTTATTATCAATTGGTGGCGAAGGAAGTTCAACTTCTGGATCAGAAAACCAAACATCAATCAGCGGTACGCCATCAATTGATATTGACGGGATAAGTACTTCAGGTGGTAAAGTTTTAGTATCGGGTATTGAAAATGGGGATCTTCTTGAAGTTTCAGGTCGATGTTCTGATTTAGGTTATAAAAAAAATCGTATTCTTTTTCAAGTTTTTGAAAACCCCACTGGAAGTGGATTCCCATTGATCGATAATGCTATCGATTGGAAATGCCAAGCTAATTCAGCCACAGATGTATTAGCCAGCGGCAATGAAACTTGTTTTGTTCCGTCAATGGGTTTAGGTGTCGTTGAAGATTTACAAATCACACCACAGTACCCACAATGTTTTAACGGACGATTTAGTTTTTTTGTTAGACTTGGCAGGGCAATGAGGCAAAATCCATTAAGTGATGATTTTAATGATGCGACAAATCCACGGGTTAGTTATCTTTTAAAAGCTAAACTTCAGCTTTTAGGTGAAGGTACTCAAATCATGAATTCACCGTTGGATGAAATTGCAGTGAATCGTATTGTCAGCAAACCTACTGCAAAATTAACATTAACTGGTTTTACAAATAAAATTGAGTTAGATGTCTCTAAATTCTCAAATAAAATTAAATACAATGCTTTTTACAGCGCTGCAGGCGCATCTTATGTGGCCGGAAATTCAGTTTCAGGAAGTCTTTTTGACAGTTGTTCGATCACAACTGTTTCAGGCACTGGCGCTGTTTTAACTTCTTGTTCTGGAATTGCAGCTAACGTAATCTCTTCAACAACAAATGCCGGTGAATTCAATCATATTGGTTTAGTCCCAGGTGTGACATACGCCTATCAATTTGAGGCCGAAGATTTTTATTATGATTACCCCACCGGCGTATCTGGAACAACAGAAACAAGTGGTTATGGTTTGGCGACAGGATTTATTATTCCACAAACTTATATTGATACAAAATCAAGAATCACGGGACCTGTGAGATGTACTTTTACTTTAGCTTCGCGAAGTTCGGCAAGTTCTGTTCAGTGGGGTTATAAAGTTAATGATCCAGGTTGGATGGTGTCTTCGCCAAATGTAGGTGTAACTGTAGATGCGACATGCTCGGCCTATTCAGACACGTGCCAGGTCAGCGGCGGCGGCGCAGGGACTCAAAGACATTATGCCGTCAGAAGTTTTGGCGACACTGACGGCGACGGTGTTTTAGATGCTGGAGAGCTCGTCAGTGACTGGTCCCCACCGGATTACAGCAGCAGCACTAACGTTTGCGATTTTTAATTAACTGATAGAACTAAAAAGTTTCATCGAAAGAAACTTGTCCGCCCACACCCATTTGGTAAGCAGAAACACGTCTTTCAAAAAAGTTAGCTAATTCTTGCATGTCTTGAAGTTCCATAAACGTAAACGGATTTTTTGCGTGGTAACGTTTAGGGATATTCAACATTTCTAATCTTTGATCAGCAATATATTCTAAATACTGGCGCATATCTGTGATCGATAAGCCTGCTATACCATGAGTTAACAAGTCTTCTGCAAAAGTCATTTCGCAGTCGATAGCATCTTCAAGCATTTGCACGACCATCTCTTGCATTTGTTCATTGAATAATTCTGGCTCTTCTTTTCTGACTGTGTTGATCACTTCAAGTGCGAAAGCCATGTGCATGCTTTCATCACGGAAAACCCAGTTAGTTCCAGAAGCTAAACCCTGTAAT
>JAYTPC010000138.1:0-96190 GCA_043747425.1 Bdellovibrionales bacterium | reverse complement strand
TTGCAGCAAGTGACCAGTGTTGATTTACCAGGTTACGCTTTAGGTGGTTTTTCTGTCGGAGAACCGATTCACCTGATGCATGAACTTTTACCAGATATTGCTCCGTTAATGCCTGAAAACAAGCCACGCTATTTAATGGGGGTGGGTACCCCGCTGGATTTGATTATTGCTATCGACGCCGGTGTCGACATGTTTGACTGCGTGTTGCCGACTCGGGTTGCCAGAAACGGGACGCTTTTCACGTGGCAGGGAAAAGTCAGCATCAAGCGACAACAGTACCGCGAAGACGGCAGTCCGTTAGATTCTGAATGTGATTGTTATACTTGCAAGAATTATTCAAAAGCTTACTTACGGCATTTGTTTTTGAGTGGTGAAATATTGAGCTCAAGGCTGAACAGCATTCACAATATTCATTTCTACATGACGTTGATGGCCCTTGCTCGAGAAGCCATTGAATCCAATCTTTGGCCAAAATTTCGTGATGACTGCCTAACGCGATTCGTAAGATCAGATAAAGATATTCCATCTTAACTGTTGATCAAAAACCCGTTTAAGTGTTCAATTTTGTTTCCACATTTTCATTTTAAAGCTATTTCGGAAGGAATACCATGAACCTGTTTTTAACGTCATTGATCGGAAATCTTTTTACAGCTGATTCTGCTTTTGCACAAGCAACTGAGGCGGCAACAACAGTTGTTGCTCAGCCAGCAGCGCCTGCGTGGATGCAATTTGTACCATTCGTTGTGATCATCAGTGTGTTTTATTTTTTCTTAATCCGCCCACAGGCGAAAAAACAAAGAGAATCACAAACTTTTTTGGTTGGCTTAAAAGTTGGTGATCAAATTATTACTCAAGCAGGAATCTTGGGTCGTATATCTGGCCTAACCGATAAGTTAGCGACTTTAGAAATTGCCAACAACGTGCAAATTAAAGTTTTACGTTCACAGATTTTAACTTCGCAGGCCGTTTTGCAAGATAAGAAAGAAGGAAATTAATTATGGAAGGTATTCGCTCTCGCACATGGATGGCAATTGTTGGCGTTTTATTAGCTTTGGTTTTGATTGTCCCAAACTTTGTTGACGTCTCAAAAGTTGGCTGGTGGCCGGCAAAGAAACTAAATTATGGTTTAGATATTCAAGGTGGTCTGCATTTGGTCATGGGAGTTGATGTTGACAGCGTTATTGCCACAACAATCACTCGTCAGGCAGCAGTCATTAAATCAGAATTGGCAAAAGAAAATGTGGCTATCAAAGACTTTGACGTGAAAAATGCAAAAAGTGGAGAGTTTCATGTTTTAGTTTCAACATTAGAAGATGCTAAAAAGGTGGAAGCATTTATTCAAAAGACCTACTCAACTGTTCTGCAAGTCGTTTCAATCGATGCCAGCAAAGTAGAACTGAAGTATTTTGATGCGGCCTTAATAGAACAGAAGCAAAATGTAATACGTCAGGCGATTGAAACTTTGAGAAATCGAATTGATGAATTTGGAGTCGCCGAGCCTTCTATCACACAGCAAGGTGCGGATCGCATTTTGGTGCAGCTTCCAGGTATGGCTGATGCAGAAAAAGCAAAACAGCTGATCAATACAACTGCAAAACTTGATTTCATGATCGTTTCGTATGAGAAATCGCAGGAAGAACTTCGTAAACTGATTGATGAGGCTGAAAAAGCGGGTGGTTACACAATGGCCACCATCAAGTACACTGAGTACGTTGCAAAAATAAATGCAGATCTGCAATCCAAGCTTCCGCCAAAAAGTATGATCTATTTTGAAAAAGCTCAAAATGCAAAAACGATGGAAGTTGGCTCGATTCCTTATTTACTTAAAACAGATACTGATCTTACTGGAGATTATTTAGATAATGCTTCGATCAGCTTTGGCCAGTACGGTGAACCCGAAGTTTCGATTCGGTTCAACCCAGTAGGTGCCGTAAAGTTCGGAGAACTGACTGAAAAACACATAGATCAACAAATGGCCGTGGTGTTAGATAAAATTGTAAAAACAGCTCCGAAAATAAATACTAAGATTCCGAACGGTCAGGCAGTCATTACTTTAGGTAGTGCACGTAACCGAGATGAATCAATGAATGAAGCTAAATTAATTTCAACTGCACTTCGTGCAGGAGCATTACCTGCAGCACTGGAGCAACTAGAAGAACGCCGCGTGGGACCTTCGCTAGGTCGAGACGCTTTGGATAAAGCGAAAATGGCTTCATACATCGGTTCTATTTTGGTGATCATTTTCATGATCGTTTATTACAAATCGATGGGTTTAGTTTCGACTGTTGCATTAGTGATTAACATCATCTGCGTTTTTGCATTGTTAGCTTCATTAGGTGCAACTTTAACTTTGCCTGGAATTGCAGGTATGGCTTTGACCGTTGGATTTGCCGTTGATGCCAATGTGCTGATTAACGAGCGAATAAAAGAAGAATTTCACAAAGGCGCCTCTGTGAAAGCGGCAGTCGCTGAAGGATATTCAAAAGCGATGTCAGCCATTTTAGATTCTAATATAACGGTGGCTGCGACCGCTTTAATTTTACTTTATTTCGGAACAGGTCCAGTTCGTGGCTTCGCAGTGACTTTGTTAATTGGTATAGTTACGACTTTATTTTCAAATGTTTTTGTATCAAAAGTTATTGTTGATAATTTAGTACACCGTTTTGGTTTACAGAAACTTTCAGTTTAGGATGGGTAATATGTTGGATAAAAATAATCAAGAATCGTTTGGCCGCTTTGATTTCGTGGGCCGTATTGGTTTATTCGGTGGGATTTCTTTACTTTTAGTGGTTGCGTCTTTAATTTTCATCGCTGCCAAAGGAATCAGTTACGGAATTGATTTCAAAGGTGGAACTGAAATTCAAGTTAAATTTAAAGACGGTGTTAGCATCGATCAGGTTCGAAGCTCTGTGAGTACTTTGGGTTTAGGTGATGTTGGAGTTCAAGCATTTGGCGAAGGTAATGAATTTATTATTCGCTTCCAAGGTGTGAAAGCTGCTACAGATAAAGAAACCAACGAACTTTTAAATGCTTCTATTGTTAAAGTGCGTGACCACATAAATAAAGAATTTGCGTCATCTGGTCCAGACATTAGACGTGTTGATACTGTGGGTCCGCAGGTTGGTGCTGAATTAAAACGAAATGGCTTTTTGGCCGTTTTTTATTGTTTACTTGTCATTTTAATTTATGTCGCTTTACGCTTTGATTATAAATACTCACCAGGTGCAGTTGTTTGTTTAGCGCATGATGTGATTATCACACTGGCTATTTTTGTTCTGGTTGGTAAGGAAGTAAACGTTCCGATTTTAGCTGCGATGCTGACATTAATTGGTTATTCGCTGAATGACACGATTGTGGTTTTTGACCGTATTCGTGAGATGGAGATCACTTATAAAGGTCGAAGCCTTGGTTTTATTATTAATAAAGCCATCAACGATATGTTTGTTAGAACTTTGATTACCTCTGGAACTGTTTTTGTCTCTGCATTGTGTTTGTATATTTTTGCAGGTGGCGTGGTTTCTGATATTGCATTTGCTATTTGTATTGGTGTGTTTTTCGGAACGTATTCTTCAATTTATGTTGCGGCTCCGTTAATACTTATTATGGAAAAATTAAATACGTCTCCAAATAAGGCTTAAAGCCGCCTGAAAGGTTCCATGCAAATTTGGAAACAGAGAGAATCTCAAACTCCAAAGCCCAGTGGCCCTTTCCCGGATTTAATTGCCAGGGTGCTGGCTTCACGCCAAATTGTGCAAGATAATTTAGACAATCTTTTGCAACCAAAGCTAAGTAATCTGGCAGATCCAAATTCGCTTTTAGGTATGCAAACTGCGGTCGAGCGCTTGGTTCGTGCATTTAAAAATAATGAAAAAATCTGCATTTACGCTGACTTCGATTTAGATGGCACCAGTGGTTTAGCAATTCTTAAGATTGGTCTGGAAAGCCTTGGCTATAAAGACATAGCTTATTATCAGCCGAAAAGATTAAGTGAAGGTTATGGATTTCATGCAGAGGCAGTCACAGAGCTGCATCATCTTGGAATAACATTAATTGTAACAGTCGATGTTGGGATTACTTCGTTTAAAGCTTTCGAGCGCGCCCGCGAGTTAGGTGTAGATGTAATTTTAACAGATCATCATTTGCCTGCGGAAACATTACCACAGGCTTTTGTTGTTGTGAATCCCAACCAGAAAGAATGCCAATCAGGACTTGGTTACTTGTGCGGGGCTGGGGTTGCTTTTTATGTTTTACGCGCACTTAAAAGAGCTTTCGCAGATGATCCTGATTTACCAAAAAATCAATGGGATCTAAAAGAGGTTTTAGAGTTTTTTTGTATCGGTACGCTGACGGATATGGTTCCGCTGGTTGCAGATAACCGCATTTTAGTGAAGCATGGCTTGGTCGCATTGTCGCAAACGAAACGGCCTGGGCTTAGAACATTGCTTGAAGCCCTTAAATTGCAATCGCGGGAACTCACGTCACAAGACGTGGCCATTCGCTTTGCTCCAAAGCTAAACGCACTATCCAGATTAGAAAATAATATTTTACCAGCCCAGATTTACCTAGAAACTGATGAGAAAAAAGCGCAGCAGATGGTGTCACTTATTTTAGAGAATAATATGACCCGACAAAGCTTACAGAGTGATGCCGAAACAAAAGCGTTTGAATATTTAAATAGCTGGTCAGAAAAAGATTTTGTTTTTATATCGTCTGATTTATTTCACCGCGGTGTTGTGGGTTTAATTGCAACAAAACTGAGTCAGCACTACAACTGTCCGGCCTTTGTCGGTTCAAAAAATTCAGAAGGAATGATTGTCGGCAGCGGCCGTGTTCCGAATGGATCTGACATCAGTTTGGTAGAAGCATTAAATTCTGCCTCAAATGTTTTGAACCGTTTTGGCGGTCATGCAGCAGCTGCAGGATTTGAGCTGCATGAAAGAAATGAAACCGAATTAATAGCAGCACTTAAAAAATATTTTTTTAATAGAAAAATGGAACCGAAACCATTGCAAATTGATTTTGATACAACGGCAAATCTTGAAGAAATAAATGCAAACCTGATGAAGTGGCACGATTTTATGGGTCCCTACGGTATGGGTTTTCAGGTGCCATTAATTCAGTTGAGCGCAGTAAAAATAAACAGCTTTAAGGAACTTAAGGGTGGTCATTTGAAATTGCATTTAAGCTCAACTGAAGATGCAACAAGCAGAATGGACGCTTTATTATTTTCACCGTCACCAAATCAAAAAGAAAAAATAAAAGCAGGCTTTGATTATGATGTATTGGCCGAAATGCAGTGGAATTATTTCAACGGTCAGAAAACGATTCAATTGTTAGTTAAGGATCTAAAGCTGATATGAAAAATAAAGCTGTTATTTTACTTTCGGCGGGTTTGGACTCGGCGGTAAACTTATTCGCAGCACTTCGTGAATTTGATGTCGAATTAGCAATTACATTTAATTATGGTCAACGAGCTGTGCAAAAAGAAATTGAAAAATCTAAAATTCTTACAAGCCTGGTCAAGGTAAATCACGTTGTTGTGGATTTGCCGTGGCTAAAACCTTTGGGAAAATCTGCATTGACTCAGGAGGATGGAATTATTCCTAAAGGGCGGCAGATCGCCATGGATAATTTAACGACCTCTGAAAAAACAGCACGCGCAGTGTGGATTCCCAACAGAAATGGTGTCTTTTTAAATATAGCTGCTAGTTTTGCAGAAAGTTTAAAAGCCAAATATATTATTCCGGGATTTAATGCGGAAGAAGCATCTACATTTCCAGACAACAGTTTTGATTTTATTCGTGCCACACGAAAATCACTTTCTTTTTCGACAGCAAATCAGGTTGAAGTTAAATGCTACACGATTAGCATGACAAAACCAGATATCGCTAAATTGGGTTTAGACCTGCAAGTTCCTTTTCAGCATCTTTGGCCATGTTATGTGGGCGGTGAAAAGTGGTGTGGCCAATGTGAATCTTGCCAACGTGCTAAACGGGCTTTTAAAATTTCAAGAGTGGATGCCTTAGGGTATTTCGCAGATTTAGGAAGTGCAAAGTGAATACAAAGTATCTTTTACTGAAAACAAATTATGACGGATCTCAGTTGCATCCGCTTTTTGGATACATGAATCACAACTTACATGGGGATTCAATTTTAGCGTTTGAAGGTGCATGTCATATCGGGTTTGATAAAATGATTGATGCCGAGGATCTGGTAGCAAAAGCTAAAATCGAAGCCGATAGTATGCTGCATTTTATCGTAGAGATTTTTCACCACGATTTAATGACAGCGGTTGTATTGCAACGTCTGTTAGTTTCCATCGCTGAGGATATTTTAAATTCCACTTCAAGTGTTTTAAAAAATAGAAAGTTATGGCGTGAAGGCGACGATCTTTACTTGGATAAAAAAGATATTGCTCATAAATTGACGATTTCAATAGCCTCTAGGTCAGCTGTTTCTTGTATGATTCATTTGGGTTTTAATATCAAAAATGAAGGTACTCCGGTAGCCACTTGCTGTTTGGAAGATTTAAAAATCAATCCAAGAAAATTTGCAGAAGTCTTGATGGAAGAATTTAGCACTGAATACAAATCTATTAAGGAAGCTACTCAGAAAGTAAAACCGCTGTAAAAATAACTAAGACAGGTCTTCTCGGGGGCCTGAATCTGAAGTTTTAACCTTTGTCGTCGCATAGGCATGGTTACATAAAAGGCTTGCGATACGGCGGTATTCACTGAGTAAATCCAGGTGAATCGAGCTGGTATTGATACTTTCTCGAAGGCCTCTGTTAAGTCTTGAAATATGATTTTCTCTAAATGAAATTTCTAACTTTGCTAAATCTCGTTTCAACATAATCGCTAGTTCACACATCTGCGGATTGTCGTAGGCATTGATCCCCATGGAAGCTACTTTTACAACCTGAGCATGCATCGACTGTATTTCAGTCCAACCTTCATCCGAAAAAGTTAACTTCAGCGCATGTTTTTTTATCGCTAGAGTTCGAATATTAATATCTATAGAGTCAGCGGCTCGCTCAAGATCACTGACGAACATAATCATGTTCATGATATTTTGATGAACAACCGTCGAGCTTTTATTGGCGTGATCTAGCAAAAACATTTTAATTTCACGGTATAAAAAATCGACCTGATTATCACGGTCTTTGATGGACTGTACTAGTCCCGGATCTTCCTGATCAAAAAGGACCACAGAATCTTTAATCATGCCGATAACAATATCCGCCATGCGCATAATTTCTCGCTGCGAGTAAGATACCGCCAGCGCTGAATTTTGATAGGTATTTAAAGTTAAGAACTCGGCTCCAAATTCATCGGCAGCAGTTTTTGGAAACATTTTTTCAATAAGTTCTGACCCTTTTTTAATAAACGGAATAAAAATAATGGCTGATGCAATATTAAAAAAGAAGTGAGCATTGGCGATGACCCGGGCGGGTGTCGTGTTGTAGTTAACTAGAATATCGATGAAATATTTAGTAACGGGATAAAAGATTAAGACGCTGACAGCCTTGTAGAAAAAATGCGCCCACGCCACTTGTTTGCCGATAAAATTACTTCCTGCGGCTGCAAAAAGAGCTGTTGAGGTCGTGCCAATGTTTGCCCCGTAAACCCACAAAACAGCATCGTGAGTTGATATAACTCCTGCAGTTGCTAAACCCATTGCAAGTCCAATCGTGACAGCACTACTGTGCACAAAAGCGCAAAAAATAACAGCCGACATAAATGAATATAAAGAGTTATCTCTTAGCGTTTGAAAAAAATCCGACAGAATTTCCATTTTTGAAAAATAAAATGAACTGTCTGAGATCATTTTTATTCCAATGAAAATCAGCGCAAAACCCATGAGCACTGTTGCCATGTTCTTGATTGAGGTTTTTTTAGTTAAAAAATAAACGCTAAATGCCAACACAAATAACGGCAGGGCGTAGCCTGTTAAATCAAACGAAATCAACTGGACAGTTAACGTTGACCCAATCGCAGTGCCGATAATAATTCCCATGACCTGGGGTAACTTAATAACCCGGGCAGTCCCAAGTCCAACCAACATCGAAGTGACGGCACCGGAGCTTTGCAATATTGTTGTTAATCCAACACCCACCGAGATGGCCAACAAGGATGATTTTGATACCTTGTTCATCAACGAAGTTATTCGTGATGCCAGTAGTTTTTCAAGGCTGGTTGAAGCCATTGCGCTGCCATACAGAAAAAAGGAAACGCCAGCCAGCAGAATTATTAAATAGGAATTTTGAAAATTAAGCATATATCTGTTAACGTTAACAAAACGGGGTTTGTATGTCATCCATCATTGAAGTTGTTGCTTTAGCTTTACAAAGAAAAAAAAGATAACAAATATATGATTGCTAGACGTGGTCCAGAAGAGTCCGGCGCTGGTTTCTGGGAATTTCCTGGCGGGAAGTTAGAGCTTGGCGAAAGTCAGCCTGAAGCTCTGGTCCGAGAAATTTCCGAAGAGTTTTCGTTTCAGCTTGAAATGAAGAGCTTGCGATACGTTGACCAGAGCACTTATGAGTATGGTGGAAGAAAAATACGTATTTATTTATGGGCCTGTGCCTTAGATGTGATCCCGGATTTTGTTTTGATCGATCACGATGAAACTGCTTGGTGTGACCCCAGTGAAATGCGAGCTTATCAGATAAGTCCAGGTGATATTTATTTTATCGATAAATTAGTTTAAAATCGTTAACTAAAATACTTTAGAAAATGACTCTAAATGACTAAATATCTTAAAGAAGGAAGCGTTCTTTCTCTTCAGGCGAGGGTAGGCGACACACGTCGCGTTTACCAAAAAACCGGTATCGATTTTTAGCAATTATTCTATAGACGAAATCTCTGAGTGGTCTAGGGACTGCAGATGCAAAAACAGCTAAAGCGTTCCAGTGACCGCCAAGCTGAAATAATATTCGAAGCACCGCGGTAGATTGATCAAACACGTCGTTATTTTCCATCAAAATAATAGTGTCTAATTTTTGGTATTTTTCTGGAAGATGACCTCTAGCAAATTCGGACTGTAATGAACAAAACAGAAAATCATTCTTAAAATCTTTTTTTAAGACATAATCCACGAACCCATTGCATACAGGACAGACCCCATCGAAAAAGATAATTCTTTTCATGACTTTAATGTACACTAGATCTCATGAGGTGGTAAGCGTGCCGCACCAAAAATCTGAATTTTATTTGTTTCCACTAACGAATGTAAACTTGTTTCCAAGTACCACGAAGCCTTTGCAAATTTTTGAAGAACGCTACATCCAGATGATTCAGGATTCAATATCCAAGAAAATTGCCATAGCGATATGCTTTGTGCCAGAAGGCTCCCAAGAAATTAGACCCATAGCAGGTTATGGTTTTCCGCAGATCATCGAAACAAAGCCAGACGGTACTTTAATCATTTTCATCAGCTGCGTGGGTAAGGCATTGCTAGACCTGCAAAATCTAAAATCGATTGAGCCTTACCTGGTCGCCGAAGGAAAGCACATAACCGAGAGTCATGATGTCGATACTCATCATGCGGATCAGCTCTTAAAATTAAGCCAGGTCCTTGTCCGCTGGATCAAAAAACATGTCCAAAATCAAGCGCAGCAAGATATTTTTTTACGTAGCCTGATTGGTTCAAAAGAAATCGTTTCAGCGTTTGCGGCTTATTTGGTAACCGATTACGATTTGCAATATGAGCTGATCCAGATGCATTCGATCAACAAACAAATTGAATTTCTTTATCGTTTGTTTGAATCCGGTGAATTAACTAACAAATAAATTAGCCGTCCCCATAGTAAGTGCGCAATCAGCAAATGCGCTAACTTCAATGGCAGGGGCGACAGCGTTAAGACCGTCAATACACCAACAGCCAGTGCAATTAAAAATTCAAAAGCGAAGCGCGTGTGATTTTTTGAAAACAACCATGTCACCAAACCGATTCCAATAATACTAGCCAACAGCGGATGAAGGACTCGTAAGCGCACAAAAAGGTGAGACTGTGATGAGAAGTCTTGAAGAATACCATTCCAAACCGTGGTGCTTGGAAACAGGGTCACGCTTAAGGCAGCGATAGCTCCGCTAACGGACAAAGTTAGAAATAGAAAAACTGGAGTAAGGCTTTCTATTTTTAATGGCTTCAAATTCTCGGCAACCGATTTAATACTTAAAAATAAAACGAAGGTCGTGCCTGTTAAAAGAAAGCTATTCAGCTGATGAAAAATCATAACAATTAGCCTGGTGACAGAATCGTTGGTCGTAACAAGTTCACCTTTGACAAGTAAAGCGCCCAACAAGGCTTCTGTAATCATAAGTATTAGAAGCGACCAGTTTACAGTTCTAACAAAGCGAGACTGAACTTGTTTTTTGATTTTAAAAAAAATAGAAAAGACCAAAAGACCGTAAACACCAGTCATCAAGCGGTGTGTGTATTCGATCCATGTCTTTTTTTGTGAAAGATCTGGAATCAGTTCACCTCCACAAAGCGGCCAATGCGTACCACAGCCATCTCCCGAATGAGATATCCGAACCCAAGCACCCCATAATATTACAATCAATGTATAAACCCAAAAATAGAATAACATTTTTGAAAAATTTTTATAATTAAATGCTTTGGTCACATAAAGCTTTCCACCAAAAATGAATTTGGTCTTTTCGTTTTGGACGCCTTAAAATAGTAATTCCCAATCGTAGCATTTCAAAATAATAAAAAACAAAAGATAATTTAGATACGCTATAACGCTTTAAAAAACGCTTTTTGTTTCGCTGAAAAAGGTACAGTGTGTAAAAGCGGTGTTTGTGGCAAGTTTTTCCAATTTTATGTTTCACATGAAAGCCAGATTGATACCCCAGACGCAGTTGCAGTCGATGAGCCCGCACGCTTAAATCAACATCATCCCAGTAAGTGTGATACGTTTCATCAAACCCGTTCAATAGCTGGAACGCTTTTTTGGTAATACCAAACGCCGTACCTGGAATGTACATTTTTATGTAATCTTTCGGTTTTGAATCTGCAAGTTCACGCACATGAATTAATGAACCCGTGCGTAAATTTACTTCGCCATAAACGGAATCTACCGTCGAGGAATTTCGTTTTGAAATCAAAACAGAAAACACATCCAATTTATCTGGAAACGTTTCTGGTAATTGCAAAACCTCTGTATCGTTTGTTAAGAATAAAATAGCATCGTTCTTTGAAAAACCATGATTCAAGCCAAAATTAGCTCCGCCGGTGTAGCCTTTATTTTCAGGCATAGATATGTGATCAATTTCAGAAAACGCATTTTTTAAAATATTTACATTCTTTGGATCACTGCCATTGTGAACTAAAATTGTTTTTGACGGTGGAAACCCCAACGCCAAAACCGAATCCACAGTTTTTTTTGTTAATTCCGGGTGGTTGTAACTTAAAATAACGATCAGATAATCAAAGCTCATGTGTGTCAACTTGGCTTTAAAAAAGGTTCAATAATTTTTCTGGCATTAATATCTGCAGATAGCACAGATAGGAAAATAAAAACTCCACCGGTTTTTCTATCTAAAAATAAAATCTCTTGCGGTGGCGATCGTAAATCAAAGTTTTTAAACTGCATGGCCTTTTTGACAACTCGGCCTGGCAGATCCGTCTGTTTCCAGTTGTAAGTCCCATCTGGTTGTACTTTGCCATCTAAATTTCGCACATCATCTGCAGTCCAAAAGGGCTCAACGGTCTCATAACAAAATGTCGAAAATGTTTTAACGTATTCAGGGGAATCTGTGTCCTTAATAAAACCCAGATCGCGGGCTGCATTGAAAAATAGCGGCTCATTGAATTGAATAGATCCCTGGATCATGCGGCGGTAAGCATCAATAAATTTCGCTGAGAAGCTGCGACAAGCTCCAAAATCTAAAAGCACTATTCTGTCTTTTCCTAGCGGATCCAACTGGATCTTGTAATTTCCTAGATGTGGATCTGTCTGCACAAGGTTCCAGGAAAAAATTTCTTTTAAATAAAGCTCTAAAAAATTCTCGGCCAGTTGGTTACGTCGTTTTTGGCTCAGGTTTTGTACCAGCGGGTGATCTGCTTTTAATCCTTCTAAATACTCAGTCGCTAAAACTTTTTTATTGCTATAGCGATCAAAAATTTTCGGCACTTTATAGCGCAAATCTGAATCTACTTTTTGTTGATACAATTTCGTGGCGGTAGCCTCTTGTTGATAATCTAATTCTTGTTCCAGCATGGTTTTGATTTCTTTAAAAATTGGATCCAAATCCAGACCTTCTGGCAAAATGCGTGACAGTTTCAATAAAGTTTTTAACGCTTTCAAATCTGAATCGATGGCTTTATCAACGTCTGGGTATTGAATTTTTAAAGCGATGATTTCATTTGTTTTGATAATTCTAGCTTTGTGTACTTGGCCTAGAGATGCGCTACCAATAGATTCAGGATCTATTTCTAATTCCGAAAGCAGCTCGGCAGGCAGATATTCACTGAGATGCTCTTGCATCTTGCTCCAGACAACGGGTGGAGAATCAGATTGTAAGGATTTTAGGACTTGATTGGCTTGCGGTGGAAAAAAATACTCTCCGTACATCGAAAGCATTTGCCCAGCCTTCATCAAGCTTCCTTTTAACTCGCCAAATTCTTTGGTCATGCTGATTGCCTGACCCGTTAAGAATTCATCGAATGGTGAGTTGGTTATTTTAGTTCCGGCATACTTTAGTCCGGCTCCGATTCCCATTTTTGCTACAGAAAAACTGCGAGCAAAAAGCGATGATTTAATTTGCTTTAGTTTCTCAGGCTTTTTCTTGTTGTCTGGCATAGTTGTGAGATATTAATCTGTTTTTAAATTCGATGTAAGGTAAAAGGTCAAATGACATATAAAAAAAATGACAAGATAACTTTGTTTTGGTTTCGGCGTGATTTAAGGCTTAAAGACAACGTGGGATTGTTTCAAGCTTTAAAAGAAAACCAGAACGTGCTGCCTGTGTTTATTTTTGATACCGAAATTTTAAGTAAATTACCAAAAAAAGATGCCCGAGTTTTGTTTATCCATCAGACGATTGCTGCTATGAAGCAGGTATTGCAAGAAAACGGATACGACCTTTCTGTTCAGCTTGGTAAACCCATAGATGTTTTAAAAAAATTGGCTACGGAACATGAAATCGCCAGTATTTATACGAACCATGATTACGAGCCCTACGCGACCGAAAGAGACGGGCAGATTAAAAAATGGTGTGATTCTGCGCAAATCGAATTTAAGTCCTTCAAGGACCAATGCATTTTTGAAAAAAATGAAGTCGTTGCCGATTCTGGCAAGCCTTACACTGTATATACACCTTACAAAAAAAAATGGCTTAAAAATTTGACGGCAGAAAATCTGCGCGCCTACCCCGTAGAGGATTTTGAAAAGAATTTTATTAAGATCAAACCGATTTCGATGATTACTCTGAAGCAAATGGGTTTTGAAGATTTCCCTTTTGCATACCCACCGAAAATGACTAAAAAATCGATTCTGGAAAATTATGCCGAGAATAGAAATTTTCCCGCTTTGAATGACGGAACATCACGACTAGGTATTCATTTGCGATTTGGGACGATCAGCGTGCGCGAAGTCGCAAAAGTTGCTCAGAAGCTTTCTGATGTTTGGCTCAGTGAAATTATTTGGCGTGATTTTTTTATGCAAATTCTTTGGCATTACCCGGCGGTCCAAGACAAAAGCTTCAGACCGCAATATGAGAACATAGCTTGGCGCACAGACAAGACTGAATTTCAGAAGTGGTGCGCCGGACAAACTGGATACCCCTTAGTTGATGCTGGAATGCGCGAATTGAACGAAACCGGACATATGCACAACCGAGTGCGTATGGTGGTGGCTTCGTTTTTAACGAAACATTTATTAATGCACTGGTCACTTGGCGAAAAATATTTTGCCGAAAAATTGCTAGATTATGATTTGTCTGCAAACAATGGAAATTGGCAATGGGCCGCTGGCACGGGTTGTGATGCAGCTCCATACTTTAGAGTTTTTAATCCTGAAACTCAGCTTGAAAAGTTTGATAAAGATAACGTGTATGTAAAAAAGTGGGTTCCTGAATTCGGCACAACCAAATACGTTGCACCCATGGTTGAGCATGTTTTCGCCAGGGCTCGGGCTTTAGCAGAATACAAAAAAGGTCTGACTTAGCGTCATTTCCCCTTTCTTCGGCCTAGACTTGCGCAAGCTGTTTTTCCAGGGTTAACCTATTCCTGATGCATATTGTTTGTAAAAGCCCTTTTCAATCTGAAATTAGTTTTAAAGATGGTCGCGTTCACGTCATAGGTTCCGTCGACCTGATCGAGAAAATGAATGATTTAAAAACAAAGTTTGGTCCTGATCCCCGCAGTTGGCAGGTTATAGAAACTGCCAAGTCTCAGGAAGATCTTTTAATAAATGAATTTATTTACAAGTGTCAGATGAAATTTAAACTGACCTACGAACATGCAGAGCTTTGCCATTGCCGAATGGTGCCAACTGAGCGTGTGTTCGAAGCTATAAAGCAAGGCTGTCAGCAAATCGAAGATGTCGGCCGGGCAACATTAGCAGGTACAGGCTGTGGTTCCTGCAAAGCGGACATCACTGCCTTATTAGACCAGTTTAAAATTTCTTAATCCGCAGAATTTTGAATCAATATATCTAAAGAATGCTCTATCTGAACCATAGATTTTTCGACCCATGCACCAGAAGACATATTGTGGCCGCCGCCGCCAAAGGATCTTGCAAATAATAAAGCATTGTCGTTGTGGCGAGAACGAAAACTAAGTTTGTGAAAATTGACTGAATCTTCCCGAATGACTACGGCCAATGATAGAGAATTTATTTGCATAAACAGATCTACAAAATCACTGACCTGATCAACGGAGACATTGTATTTTTCAAGGTCTAGCTTCAGTATTTTTATGATGGCCACGGTATTTTGCTTCTTATAAACCACCTGAGAGATAACAAATGATAAATAATTTATTTTTGAAATGTTCCAATGTGCAAAAAGTTGCTGTTGGATTTTTTCGTAGTCGATACCCAGAGATAATAGTTCACTGGCCATTTGGAACGGGCGTTTAAAATCGCGAATCAATTTGAAATTCTGAGTGTCGAAGATAAGACTAGCATAAAGCGCTGCAGCCATTTGTTCATCTATCTGAATACCTAGCTTTTTTATCAGATCAAAAACCATTTCACCAGTGCAAGAGGCCTTTTCATCAATGATGATATTAGATTTTTTTGTTCTGTAGTCTGTTGGGACGTGATGGTCGATAAAATAAATGGGAATATTTTTGGCGGTTGCATACTCAAAAAGCGGAGAGCAAAGTTTTGGATCATGAGTATCAAAAATCAAAACTAAATCTGTTTTTTCAGTGGGTAGCAAAGCCAAAGAATTGCAGAAAGCTTTTGAAGCAATTCTTTCTGTTAAAAAATGATACCTGGTCGGAATTGTATCGGCATGAAAGAAGTGCACCGATTTTTTTAATTTCGTCAGCGCCAAATACATTGATATTTCACTACCAAGACCATCGCCATCTGAACTTTTATGGGTCGAAAGGATTATATTTTGCGCTTTTTGAATTTCTTGAACTAACAACATCGGATAAGTCTACTTTGACGCACCATGGTCTGTCCTCAGTCATTGTTCAATACATGAAATTTTGGTATAAAATAGGGCTTTTGTAGAGTGAACAAAATGATTTAATTGCAACCTGATAAATTGCAAAGCTGAAAGGTTACACCATGGCTCAAGACGTATTGCCTATTACACTTCGCGGTAAACAGATGATGGATACCGAATTAAAAAAACTTATGCTTGAAGAAAGACCAGCCATCATCCGCGCAATCGAGGAAGCTAGGGCTCACGGCGACATCAGTGAAAACGCCGAATATGATGCCGCTAAAGAGCGGCAGTCAATGATCGAGGGTCGTATTGGCGAACTGCAAGGTAAATTGGCCGGTGCAGAGGTTGTCGTACCGTCTGAAATCAAATCTGAACGCATTGTGTTCGGTGCAACAGTAGATATGGTTGATACCGAGACAGATGAAAAACTGACGTACCAGATCGTTGGCGTGGATGAAGCAAATGTAAAACAAAATATGATTTCAATAATGTCGCCGTTTTCCAGGGCCATGATTGGTAAAAAAGTCGGAGACTTGATTACTGTGCAAAGTCCTAAGGGTGACAAAGAGTATGAAATTTTGGCCTTTAGATTTGTTTAACGATGAGTCGAGCGGTCATTGATCAGTCTGGGTTTAGATTCGTTTTTATCGGTATTGTGATATCGCTTGTTTTAGGCTTAACAATTAAAAGTCAAATTACCCAAAAAAAAATTCAGGCTGTCATACAGAAATCATTAAGCCGTTTAGACAAAGATTTTATTATTGATTTTAAAACAGCAGAAGTTAAATTATCAAGCTGGGGTTTACCTAATCCTTTTCTTGAGATTACCCAGATTCGTTTAAGTCCCAAAAAGGCTACTTGTCATAATTCACAGCTTTATATTGAAAATTTAAGCGTACCTTTAAGTTTAATTTCATTAATAACTTCTAAAAGCACAATCACAGAAATTTCGGCTTCAATCGTCGAGCTTAGAATTGCCGAATTTGATAATTGCCTTAAAGAGGAGTCTGCCACAAGTTCCGCGGCCAATTCTATTTCAGAATCTACAAAAACAACGCCAACAGCTGAAAAAAATATTTTTCAGTTGCAGACAGCCGCACTGCTGGAAAAAGTAAAAATAGATCAACTAAAGCTCATATTCAAAAATTTTCCAAAGCAAGCTTTAGAACTCAGGCAAGTCCAACTTGATCTTAGCTACTTGAATGGCCATTTGAGTAAGATTTTATTAAATTCAAAAGTGAATGCTTTAAAAGACTCACAAAGTAATTTAGTTTATTTTCGTGGAGATTTAGGGCTGCAGTTATCAGCAGGAGACGTGGATCAGGTTAATGCCGAAGCGAAACTAAACGGGCAGTTTATTGATGGCCAAGTTCAGGCCTATTTTTTTTATGATGCTGTTCTTAAAAAACTGAAATCTGAGTATACACTTCAGAATATTTCATTGAAGCCCTTGAAACAGTTAAGCCTTACAGATTCCTTCTTACTGAATTACCCGGTAGCCTTAAGCTTTCAAGGCCTTAGCGAAATTCAGTTCGGTAAAAAAGTAGACAGCCGATCTCATCTAAAAAATATACAAATTACAGGTGATCGTATTTTTATTGAAATCCCCGATGTGGAACTTCAGTCACTGGAAAGTTCTTTCGATGTCTCTGCTTTTGAAGCTGACATCAAACAATTAAATTTAAATAAACTAGAGAATTTATCGTCGATTGGGAGCGTGGCTCCCAGTGTAGAGAACTTTGGCGAATTTTCTGGACGGTTCAAGTTTGAAAACAAACAGCAGATGGGTTTACAAGGTTCGCTTTCAAACTTTGAATTTATTTTTTCTAATCGTGGACGTCGCGAAATATTGAAAGTTGATAATCTGGAAGTCTTAGGAAGTTTTAAAGATGACGCCGTTCAACTCAAATTAAGTAATTTTAGTTTAAATAACAATCCGCTAACGGGTGGCGCAACGATTCAACATAATATAAAATCGTTTAACACTCAGGCAGAAGCACAGCTCAGTGGCAAGTTACTATCAGAGAATATTTGGACATTACTGACAGAAACCACGCAGAATCCAGATGTTAAATTGCATTGGGTCTACAAGAAAGCGGACCAAGAACGTCATCAGATCTATCTGTACGTAGATAGCTTAAAATCGAAAGGTATTGTTTTTGAAGCACCAGAAATGCAGATGTTGCAGTCGATATCAGGCGGGATAAGTTCTGGGCTAGCTCTGACAATAAAAGTACCAAATGCTTTTTTAGATGCAAGTCTAGCGGAAACTGATTTTTTGAAACAACTGTTTAATCCAGATTCTGTTTTAAACGATAAAATGTATTCGGCGGATCATTTTGTTTTTAATCTGAAAGGTGTAGACTGGAAAAATATGACCTTCGATATGGAAACTAAATTAAAGCCAAGTTCGAATCCCCAGTCTTTACAGACTTTAAAAGCCAAAGGCGAATGGAAAGAAGACGAATCTGTCGAAGGCCTTTTGACCATTCAAAGTCCAACGTTATCAGTTAAGCGCTTTCAGTTGTTAAAGAAAACGAATTCTCCTTTTTCGTTACAGGCTCTATGAAATCATCCATCCGCTGGCAAGTTTCATCGCAGATACGAAATTGGCTTCCGCGGCTGCAAGCCCACAGGGGCTACTGGGTCGGTGGGCTACCGCAAAATACTTTAGCCGCAATACAAAAAGCTGCTGAACTAAAATACCAGATGGTCGAATTTGATGTGCGTCTGACTGCTGATAAAATGGTAATACTTTTTCATGATGAAAAAATGAATGGCTTAGCAGTTTCAAAAATATTTTTCGAAGACGTTTTGAAATTAAATCCAGTAAGCACCCTAGAAGAAGTTTGCTATTGGTTATCAAAACACACAGACAAAGATTTTAAAATTAACATAGAACTAAAAACCAACAGCATCTGGGATGCGACTTTAGAAAAAAAGGTTTCCCAAATTATTCACCACTTTAAGATTCAGGATCAGATTTTAATTTCTAGTTTTAATCCGTTGGCTTTGGGACGTATCCGGTTTTTATGTAAAAATGTTTTTCGCGCATTACTACTGACGTTAGAGGATCATCCGAAAAACAAGTGGTACTTTAGAAAGATGGTTTTTAACTTTTTTGCTAAGCCGCATGTACTTCATTTGCGAGTTCAAGATTGGTCAGACGATATGTTTCACCGAATTAGTAAGCTAGTTCCGGTCGTATTGTGGACTTACAATGAAAACATTCAAGAGGTAGGTGCGCCGAGTGTGGAACGAAAGCTTTTTAGCGATTCTGTTCACGGGATAATCTCGGACGATATAACTCCGGCTGAGTTTTAATTTCTTACATACCGCCTCAAGTTGTTGAGAACGGGGCAGTAGGGACTATCTTACTGCAATTTTCAGAAGAATCTAAAAACTACTTTTTTTCTACTTTGTTGTCGATTTTTTGCTCGGCAGTCATACCTGGCTGGTTCTGATTTAGCTGTGATTGTGGGCCTACATCTTTTGCTTCAGTATCAATTTCGCTTAGGCCCTGTTTGAAGCCCTTTATCGCTTTACCGATAGATTGACCTAGCGCAGGCAAGCGTGATGGTCCGAAGAAAATTAAAAGTATCAAAGTTAAAATTAAGATATGTGAAAGACTAAACTCACCCATGAAGCACCTCGTGGTTATAAGTACTTATCTAGAGTACTACCTTTGCGGTGGCAGTTCAACAACTTCGATTTCCTCGTTACTAGTCGTTTGTATGTCGACTGGCGTATCGATCTGAGCCTGAGAGTCCAGGGTTTCGTCCGATTTAACCATTCCTGGCTCTGAGGTCTGGGAGCTAAAATCTATAACTTGCGTGTTCGATTTTTTAAGCGGCATGCGGTTGCCAGTGACCCGTTCCTTTGCTTTTTTTAATTCTGCTTTCTTTGAATTGTATTTTGTTTTTGGAGTGCTGTTTTCTGAACTGATGTTTTCTGTATTGGGATTTAGTTTTTTAAGTTCTTTGTCGTAGTGATTTTTCAGGTCTGACAATTTTTCTTTATAGTCCTTTCGAATCTGTTCTATTTGTGATTGTCGGCCTTCGGTCATACACCCTTTGTAGGTTTCTGCAGCCAGCTCTTTGGCTTTTACGCGGCAGCTGAGTTCTATCGAAGCCTGGGCTAGACTTACAGCGCTGAACCCAAAAGTTATCGTTAATGTCGATAGAACCAAAGATAAAGTTGTAGAATATTTTTTCATAGAAAGCTCCTTGTGGGATTAAACACAAGGGATTAAGAGTCCAAAACAGATGCCAATGTCAAACGAGCTTTAAAGAATCGTGAACGCTATGAAAACCAAATTTTCTATTTTGAAAGTAAAATAAACAAGGCTGTCAAAGTTATCGACGAATGGCTTTTGGATCTATGGCATCTTGCAAGCCATCACCCAAGTAGTTGAAGCTGATCGTGACAAAGAAAATCAGCAACCCTGGCAATATGGCCAAATAAGGAGCCTGATAAATTAATTCTTGCGCATTAAAAAGCATGTTACCCCAACTTGGAGTGGGCGGTTGAATCCCTAGTCCTAAAAAGCTGAGCGCCGCTTCAAATAAAATAGATTCGCCGACTCCCAAAGTGACCGATACCAAGAGTGGCGCAATTACATTAGGGAACATATGTCTGAAAATAATGGTGCGGTCTCTTGCTCCTAATGTTCTGGCTGCTAGAACGAATTCTCGTTCACGCAGTGATAAAATACTGCCTCGGACCAAGCGGGCGACAGTCATCCACGAAAACAAACAAAATATAAATACAAGTTTAAGTATGCTTTCGTTTCCTGTTGAGATCAGTGCCTGCATAAATGGAATTTTTTGTAGATCTATGGCAGCTACAACGATCAACACTGGCATCAAAGGAAGTGATAACAAAGCGTCTGTGACACGCATTAGGATAGTGTCCACGACGCCGCCGTAGAAGCCTGCCACAGATCCAATAATCAATCCAAGTAGTGCAGAGACCAGAGCTACTAAGATACCAACGCCCATTGATACACGTGTTCCGTAAATAAGGCGCATCAAGACGTCTCGGCCCAGTTCGTCAGTGCCTAAAATGTGAAATGTTTCAAAACTTTTTATTATTTTTTGCAGTTCATCTTTTTTGGGTGAATTAATACCATCTAAGGCAGATAAAGCTTTGCCTTTATCTAGCTGCACCCATTCATACAAAGTGTCTTCGGGTCTAACTGGAGAAATCAGATTTTTTTCTAAAAACTGTTTTTGAATTTCTGCGGCTTCAGAGCCGTTCATGTTGATAAATTTTTGAATCGCTGACTCTTTTGTGTCTGAACTGGCTTGTATTCTAGACATTGGTGGTTTGTACCGATTAAAAACGTTTTGCGAACTGGCATCTAGCCCCAAGGCCATTTCAATCAGCGGAGCTGATAAGGCAACTATAACAAAAAATAATATTGTGTAAGCGCCAACGACGGCGGCTTTATGTTCTTTAAATTGTTGATAGACGATCTGCCAAAGACTTTGGGCTTTTTCCATTTCAGCTATCTGAGATTTATTAAGTCTTTTATCTGTCGTCATTTTTTCCTATTTGTACGAAATGCGGGGGTCGACCACGCCGTAAAGAAGGTCCGCAACCAAATTCATAAACAGCACCATGCTGACTGATATAACAAATGAAATCATAGCCACATTAAAATCATTCCCCATGATCGATGAGTAGATCAAACGACCAACACCAGGATAAGCAAATAAAGTTTCAGTGATAAGGGCGCCAGAAAAAATCGAAGAAAAACTGATTGCGATAATAGTTACCAGTGGGATCAAAGCATTCCGAAAGCCATGACGCCAAATCACCACTTGAGCTGACATTCCTTTGGCGCGTGCCGTGCGAATAAAATCGTTTCGCATGGATTCAAGCATCGAAGAGCGTACAAAACGGGAAAATCGACCAATGGATTGAATCGATAACGACACAACAGGCAAGATTAAGTACTTACCCTTATCTAAGATCTCTGCAAACCACGAGTTGTAACTCATACCTGTAGTTTGGTAGCCGCCAGCAGGTAGCCAGCCCAGTTTTACTGAAAAAATAATAATTAAAACAATACCAAGCCAAAATGAGGGTAGTGATATTCCTGCAAAATTAAATAGATTGATGGCATAATCGATTTTTGAATTCGGTTTCAAAGCACAAATAATTCCAAGCGGTATTGCCACTAGCAAAGAAAAAATCAATGACGTCATCGACAGAATGAAAGTCGCGCGAAGTGAGGGACCCATCATGTCGGTGACTGGAATTCGGTACGTTCGGGAATAACCAAGGTCTCCGCTAGTGATATCAGAGACCCAATTTAAATAACGTTTATAGACTGGTTGATCCAGTCCGTAAAAATCGCGCAGACGCGTGACATCTTCCTGAGTGATTTTTGGATTTGCTGAAATCATCATTTCAACAGGGTCGCCGGGCATTAAAGTCATTAAACCAAAACACACGTACGACAAAATGATAATCACTAATAAAGTTTGTAGCAACCTACGCAATATAAAAGTCGTCATCTATTCGACAGTCCATTTCTCGACTTCGTTTGTTTCTGGAAACTGATGACCAGTTAATTTATAGCCCTTCATCTGCGTTGGAATAACGGCAACATCAGATCGATAATATAACGGCAAGACCGGGACTTCGTCTGTGTAAGCTTTTAAAACCTGATGAACGATTTCTACACGTTTTTCTGGTTTAAATTCTGTATCCAATGATTCTAACAAAGTATCTACTTTGGCATTTTTCCAACCCATGTAGTTTTGACCAGACCAGCCATTTTTTGCAGTTGGAATATTTTTGCTAGAAAAAGTTGATTTTGGAGAAGCCTCAGGTGAAGAAACCCATGCAAATAAAGCCATAGAATCAAAACCCCGTTTTTTCGTCGTTTCACCGAAGAATACACGAGCTGGTTCATTCTTTGAATTTACTTCGATTCCGACTTGTTTCCACTGATTCTGTAAATAAACTTGCACCAATTCACGAGTTTTATTTCCAGCAGTGGTCATCAATGTGAACGAAAGTTTTTTGCCGTCTTTCGTGCGGATGCCGTCAGCGCCCATTTTCCAGCCAGCTTCGTCTAAAAGACGATCTGCTTCACGCTTAGAATATTTATAAACTGTGATCTTAGTTGGATCATCGGTGAACCATGGATCTTTCGGAGTCACGTTGTGAACAGCTGGTTGTTGTTTACCTTCAAAAAGAGCATTCACGAGGTCTTCTTTATTGATAGCAAAGTGCAGGGCTTTACGAACGCGCACGTCCTTTAACGCAGCATTATCCATGTTTAAATCGATATGCTCGTAAACTGCACTTGGCTGAAATAAAACCGAGTACTGTAGCTTTTCTTCTTTTACTTTTTTCTCAAATGCCAAAGCTTGGTCTAAAGCTAAGCCTAATACCGAAATAAGATCAATAGTGCCTGAACGTAAGTTGGCCTCTAATGTTCCGGTGTTTGGAATCAGTTTCACAATAATTTTTTTGATTTTTGCCGGTTCACCATAAAATTTTGGATTTGGTGTGAAAGTCACATGATCACCCAACTGAATTTCTGATAAAACGTAAGGGCCATTGTATAGACCAACGTTTGTGGGCTCTTTGGAATAGGTCGAATTTTTTTCGTAGCCCTCTTTCTGCGCGCCATATTTCTTGAACACAGGTTCTTCTAAATGTTTTGGTAGTGGAAAAAACGTTCCTAGTTGGTAAAAATCCCATTTTACTTTGTCATAAGTAAATGTACATTTTTTTGGATTTTTAGCATCGATATCTACTTTTTGAACTTGGGTGTAAACTTCTTTTTCGCCAACACCAACGTTCGCCGAAGAAGCCACTTTGATAGCAAAAGCAAAATCTTCACAAAGGACTGGTTTACCATCACCCCAAACAGCTGCATCGAGAATTTCCCAAACAGCTGTTAAAGTTTTCTTGCCACCTTTGTCGGTGATTTTAGCACCGCCATTTTCTAATGTGGGAATTGATTTCGCTAATTGAGGAACCCATTTGCCCTCAGTGTCGATGATTACCAAAGTGCGGTTCACCATTCGCTGCATGTACGTTGTTGCCATCATGCTGGCGATCAAAGGATTAAAGTTTTCAAATTCTTGTGAAATTCCAACTTTTAATTCTTCGTTCGTCAATTTTGTCGTTGCGACTTGTGCATTGGTTCCAGTGGCAGTCGCCGACGTGTCCTCTTTTTTTGTGCAACCCACTACGATTGCTAGCGCGATCAGAACAAGGCTTAAATTTTTCATAACAACTCCTTTGGTGTTGTTGAATTTGTTTTAAATTTTGAATTCATATCTAAATCTAAATGACAAGAGCGCAGATGCCCCGGAGATCCACGAAGGGCCGGAGTCGTGTTCACACACATATCCATCTTATAAGCACAGCGCGGATGAAACGTACAGCCTGATGGTGGATTAATTGGCGATGGAATTTCGCCGGTTAAAATTTTGCTCATCTTTTTTTTGCCAAGTCCTATCGTTGGTATCGAAGACATCAAAGCTTGCGTGTACGGATGCTGCGGACTTTTAAATAATTCATCACGGGATGCGATTTCTACGATGCGACCAAGATACATAACAGCAATGCGGTCGCACACGTGTTCGATCACCGACAAATCATGAGAAATAAAAACATAAGTTAATTTCAATCTGGCTTGCAAATCTTTTAGTAAATTTAGTATTTGTGCCTGGATTGAAACATCTAAAGCGCTAACAGGTTCGTCGCAAATAATTAGTTTTGGATCTAAGGCAATGGCTCTTGCAATTGAAATACGCTGGCGTTGACCACCAGAGAATTCATGCGGGTAGCGATTCACGTGAGAAGCTTTTAGTCCAACAAGCTCCAGAAGTTGTTTCACGCGGGCGCGGCGTTCAGTTTGTTCTAGCATGTTGTGAATATGAAATGGCTGTTCGATAATTTGACCGACTGTCATGCGTGGGTCTAAAGAAGCATAAGGATCTTGAAAAATCATTTGCAGATCTTTTCGCTTTTGTCTTAGTGCTTCGCCTTTCGCGTGTAAAAAGTCAGCTCCATCGAATTGGATGGTTCCAGCAGTTGGTTCGTACAGTCTGATCAAAGCACGGCCAAGAGTTGATTTACCGCAGCCAGATTCGCCAACCAGACCCAAAGTTTCACCACGAAAAACAGTCAAATCAACATCGTCGACAGCTTTCACGGCACCAACTTCACGCAAGAAAAATCCTTTACGTATCGGAAAGTGTTTTTTAAGCCCCTTAGTTTCTAGAATGATATCGCTAGTCTGTATGCTCATTTGTATTAAAACCTTTTCCTAAAGTGGATTAAAGCACGCGATTTTGCGAGTTGGGGTTATGTTTTCAAAGGGCGGCTTTATGGACCAGCATTCAGATTTTACACGCGGGCAGCGATTCGAAAACGGGCAACCTGCTGGCAATTCATGAGCCGCAGGAACGCTGCCTTCAATCGTTTTTAAACGCTCAATACGTTGACCCATTTGTGGACGAGATTGAATCAATGCCGCCGTGTAAGGATGTTTAGGTGATGTTAACACCTCTTGTGTAAGACCGGTTTCACACATTTGCCCCGCGTACATCACAAGAACTCGGTCGGATACTTCTGAGATAACCCCTAGATCATGAGTGATGAACTGTACGGTCATTTTCAGTTTTTCTTGCAGGCTTTGGAAAAGTTCTAGAATTTGTGCTTGTATCGTTACATCTAAAGCTGTTGTAGGTTCATCAGCTATCAGAAACTGGGGGTTACAAGACAAGGCCATCGCAATCATGGCGCGCTGTCGCATTCCGCCGGATAATTGGTGTGAGTAGTTGTCGTAGCGCTCGCTAGCAGAGGGAATTCCCACCAGCTGCAGCATTTCGATGGCTCGGTCTTTGGCGTCTTTTTTCGATAATTTTAAATGTTTTTCGATTTGCTCGTTCATTTGGTAGCCGATAGTTAGTACCGGATTTAAAGCGGTCATGGGCTCTTGAAATATCATAGCCATTTTGCCGCCACGAATGGATTCTATTTCAGACTGATTTAATTTGAATAAATCCTTACCATTCAACAGAGCTTCGCCTCGAGTTACTTTTCCAGGTCTTTCAATCAGCTGCATCAATGAAAAAGAAGTTACTGATTTGCCGCAGCCGGATTCGCCGACGATTCCCAGAGTTTCCCCTTGGTCGATGGAATAAGAAATACGGTTGACCGCACGGAAAGGCCCAGACTTTAAAAAGAAGGTCGTTTCTAGATCTTTTACCTGAACAACTGGGCTCAAAAATTACCTCATGAAAGAAGGAACAAGACAGACGTCAGAGCTATCAGCGTGACTGCTATTTGGCAACCGTATTTTCAGAGGTCATTCTATGAATTATGTGAGTTATCGCCTTGGTAATGGCACCTGAAAAACCGTCTGATAATTTTTCCATAAATGTTGGTTTTTGCTCGAACGATATTTTTACAACCTGGTGGTCTTTTGCAAGCGTTAATAAATACTCGTCGCTTGTTTTGATTTCATCTATAAGTCCTAAGGCTTTAGCGTTTTCTCCGTACCAGAACTCGCCGGTGGCTACTTTTGCCAGATCCAGCTGAGGGCGGTATTTCGAAACAAAAGATTTAAATAATTGATGTGTTATTTCGAGCTGTTCTTTAAATTTTGTTTCGCCTTTTTCGGTGATTTCTCCAAATAAACTGACGGTGCGTTTGTAGTCTCCGGCCGTGTATTCTTTATAGTCCACGTCATGCTTTTTAAGTAGGCGATAAAAGTTAGGAACTTGAGCCACGACACCGATAGAGCCAATTAAGGCAAAAGGAGCTGCTAAAACTTTGCTTCCGACACAAGCCATCAAGTAGCCGCCGCTGGCAGCGAGCTGGTCCACACAAATCGTTAACGGAATTTTTGCATCACGAATACGAATTAGTTGGGCTGCAGCGTATCCGTAACTGTGTACCAAACCGCCTGGGCTTTCGACTTTTACGACCACTTCGTCATCTGCTGTAGCAACACCCAGAATAGTATTTACTTCTTCTTTTAAATTTTCAGAATCAGACGCTTTTATATCGCCGTTTAAAAACTCGACAACAAAAACTCTTCCCTGCGGTTTTGGATCTGCTTCTTTATTTTTAAGTTTGGCCTCTTTTTTTAGACGCTTGTGTTCTTTTTTGATTTCAGCGTCTGTTAAAAAAGCTTCTTTCAAGGCTTGGGTTTGGTCTTCATACTTCTCATGCAATAAATCAATTTCGAAAGCGCCTTTATTTTTATTCTTTAATGCAAGGCTTGCGATCGTGATGAGGACAGCGATGATAGCGACTACGATTATAAATGTCTGGGCAAAAAATATTCCGATTGTTTCAAGCATTTCCATAAGTGAAGACAAGTTATCTGATAACTAGCCCAAGGTAAAGACAAAGGTCGAGAATTTTAAAAAATCAAATGTCTAAAAAAATAAATCCAAATTAAAGTACAAGAGTGAAGAAAATGAGAATTGTACGAATAATATTCTGTTTCTGTACGTTCTTGCTGCAATTTTCGCACGTTGGCCTTCGTGCTGCCGAAATCGATCGTCAAATGTTGCAAACGCTTAATTCTGAAGCAGGCCACGATCAAGCCAGAAAAAAAGAATTTAAGGCAGAAAGAAAAGCTCGAAAAGCATTCGATAACGAACGCGAAAAAGAGTTAGCTCTTTTTCTAGAACAACAAGAGAAGTGGGAAATAACCCGTGAACGGGGCTTGTCAGAATATCGGTCGCGAAAAAAAGATAAATCTCCAACAGATGACGGACCCGAATTCAAACAAGACCAAAAAATAAAACAACAAGAAGAGCTCAAAAGTGAACAGGCACGGCGTTTAGTTGTGCAAACTCGGCAAAAAATAGTAGGCCGGCAAAGTCCTTCAGATATAGCGCAAGAACTTGAAGAATTAAACATTGACCAAAAGCGGCCGCGTTTTGATTTAAGAAAACGTGGCAAAAATAAATGGGTTGGAAGTAGTGGGAAAGCAAATTCTGGATCAAGTGGGTCCAGTGGAAGTAGTGGCTTTGCACCGCCGCCGGCAGCCTTCGATGATTTTCCGCAGCCAGAATATATGCCAGCGCCAATGGATAATTTCGAAGACATTCCGCCGCCGCCTCCACCGCCAATGAACTTCGATGGTAGTATGGGATTTGGTGGTGTTGATTCTGGCTTTGGTGATATTCCACCGCCACCGCCTCCACCAGTGGAAGACGATTTTTAATTACTGTCTAAACTTTGAAGAAATTAAGATTTTAAAATTAAATCCTCAGTTGTGAGTCCAGTCAGCTGATGAATGCGTCTGAACGCATAGTACATGATGGCTCCGAGAAACAGGATCGATGGAACTAGAATGACCCCTAGGGAATAAATAGTCATTTGACCAAGTTGTTCATTCAGAAGCTGTTGTTTTTCGGGTTCTGTAAATGCTTCCGGCAGTGGTGTGAAAATTCGCAAAGATAGAACGAAATTAAGCACAGCACTCATCAGAAAAGAAACCGAAAGCAGTTGAGTTGTGTGCTTCATCAAAAGTTCGAACTGGTTTTTCTTAAGGACAGTCTCAAGTCTTGATTCAATTTTTTGAATATCAAAAGTGGCCGGGTTCATAAACAAGGTTTTGAAAAAGGGTTTCTTTGTCCAGCTAGAGATAAATACAAATATGCCTATTAAAAGCGGAAAGGCGGCCTCTTTCAACGCAAACCAAATACCACCCAAAGATAATAACGTTAAAGTGCCTGATACCAAAACGTTCAATAATCCAAGTATAGCAATATAGTTTATTTTTTTGGAATCAATCAAAGATTTAAGCGAAAAAAAGACGGGGAATGCTAACGCTAATACGACTGCCCATTTGGGTTCTAGGCCAAATAACTTGTGTCCTTTATTTAGAATAAGAACGGGGATAAGGATGTTGAATAAAATATTGCTGAAGCTGTCATTTTTTTGCATTTTAGTATCGTAGTGCGAAAATGAAGTCGAAGCCAAATAATAAATGACTTGAAAAACCGTTTGGCAACGGTGTGAGTTTTAGGTATTTTATAAAAAAACAATGAACGATAAACCTTTGAAGGGAAATTCATGAAAAAAATGACTGTATCCGTAGTGCTTTTGGTTTTATGTTTCGCAACGGGCTTTACATGTTCTAAAAATGCTCCTCAGCAAGCAGCAGCTCCGACTGAGACTGCTCCTCCTATGGACACACCAGCAGCTCCGGTTGATGCAACTCCGGCTGCAACGACAACTGCTCAACCTGCTACTGAAACGAAGTAGTTATCTGGACTCAGTAAAAAAAAAGCTCGGCTGCGATTAGCCGAGAAAATGTTTACTGGGGCAAACACTCTAGGTGTCTCTAGGTGTTTCATAATAAATCGCGCTTTAACTGATAAAGTTTCAGCGCGATTTATATTTGAGACTAAGCGTCCGGTTCACGTCTAGAGTTATCGCTCGACTTGCCAATATCGTTCAACCCATGCTCCAATTAAGACATAAATAAGTCTTCTCTTAAAACTCTTCAAGGAGCGCAACTGTGGAATCTATTTTTGGTGCATGTTATGGTTATCTGGTAAATTCAGTGCCTATTTGGCAGTCTATTTTGGCCTCTGTTTTTGTGCTTCTCTTTCTGGGTTTCTTTGGCCTTCCACTCATTATTTGGTCTGCAGTTATATCTTTGCTTTTGATTGGTTTCGGCGTGTCGGAACCAATTCTAATATCTTTTTTGGTCATTGTGTTTGTCTTTTTGGTGAAGCCATTAAGAGCCGTAGTTATTTCCAGTATTGTTATGAAGATCATGCAAAAGTTGGGCGTTGTTCCAAAAATTTCTACGACTGAAAGAACCGCACTTGAAGCAGGTGTCGTGTGGATCGAGAAAGATTTATTTTCTGGCAAACCGAATTTCACTGAAATCATGAAAGAGCCGTACGGAAAACTGACAGCTGAAGAAGTAATTTTTATGAAGGGCCCTGTTGAAGAGCTTTGTAAACTTTCTGAGCCCTGGAAAATCTGGAAAAATCGTGATATTCCAGCCAACGTGATCGACTTTTTAAAGCAAAAAGGTTTTTTCGGAATGATCATTCCGAAAGAATATGGTGGGTTGGGTTTTACAGCGATGGCACACTCTGAAGTGGTCATGAAGATTGCATCCAGATCTTTACCTTTATCAATCACCGTCATGGTTCCGAATTCTTTAGGCCCTGCAGAGCTTCTTATTCATTACGGAACAGACGCACAAAAAAAATACTGGCTTCCGCGCTTGGCGAACGGTTCTGAAATTCCATGTTTTGGTTTAACTGAGCCCACTGCTGGTTCTGATGCGGGATCCATCACTTCTACAGGTATTGTGTTTAAAAACGCAGATGGAAAATTAGCAGTGCGTATCAACTGGAATAAGCGCTGGATCACTTTAGCTTCTATTTCAACGGTTATTGGTCTAGCTTTTCGTTTGCGTGATCCCGATAAGTTATTAGGATCCGTTGAGGATCTAGGCATCACGTGTGCTTTGATTCCATCAAAAACTCCAGGAGTTGAAATTGGTCGAAGACACGATCCTCTGACAATCCCGTTTCATAATTGTCCAACAACCGGAAAAGATGTTGAGGTTGTTCTAGAAGACGCCGTTGTTGGTGGTTTAAAAGGCGTTGGTCAGGGTTGGACTATGTTGATGGAATGTCTGGCTGCAGGTCGCGGAGTATCGTTACCGGCTCAGTCAACGGGTGGATCTAAGCTTGCGTTTAGAACAGCATCATCTCATGCATTAATTCGAAAACAATTTGGTGTCAGCATCGGAAAATTTGAGGGTGTCGAAGAACCGCTAGCACGAATTGGTGCAACGACTTACGGCTTAGAAGCTGTGCGCCGCTTTACATTAGGTGCTTTAGATAAAGGTTTAAAACCACCGGTCGTGACCGCGATGATTAAATATCAGTGTACAGAAATGGGCCGCCGAGTTGTGAATGATGCAATGGATGTCATGGGTGGCGCGGGAATTTCTTTGGGATCAAGAAACTTGATCGCTGAAGGTTACATAGCAACACCCATTGGTATTACTGTTGAGGGTGCAAATATCATGACGCGCACTTTGATTGTTTTTGGCCAAGGGGCTTTACGATGTCATCCATTTGCGTTTGATGAAGTGGCTGCGATTGAAGCTGGAAACGTAAAAAATTTCGACCGCGCGTTTTGGGGTCATATCGGTCACGTGGTTCGTAATTTATGTCGTTCGATTTTGTTGTCATTAAGTCGTGGTTATTTAGCGTTAGCGCCAAGCGGGACGCACACAAAAATTCGTATTCATTACCGAAGACTAACGTGGGCATCGGCGACATTTGCCATTTTAGCTGACATAGCAATGGGCTCACTGGGTGGTCAGTTGAAATCGAAAGAAAAAATTACTGGCCGATTTGCAGATATTTTTTCTCATATGTACATGGCAACCTGTGCGCTTCGCCGTTTTAAAGAAGACGGGCAACCCGAGGAAGATCTGCCTTATTTGCAATTTTTCCTAAAAAATTCAATGTGTGAAATTCAAAAAGGTTTTGATGGCCTGTTTGATAATTTAAAAATTCCGGGCTTACGTTGGTTTTTCAAGGGCGTTCTAGGGGCATGGTCTAGGATTAATTCAATTGAATCGCAAGCAACAGATGGATGGTCTCATTTGATTACATCCAGCATGCTAAAAGCAGGTGCACAAAGAGATCGTTTGTCGGACGGAATTTATTGGGTGATGGAATCAACTCACGGTGAAGCAGAAGTAAAAGCAAGAGCAGCGCTGGGTGATCAAACGGCCAGATTAGAGCACGCATTTAATATTGTTACTAAAGCAGAAGCTGCAGAGAAAAAGATACGTGCAGCCATTAAATCCGGAGCTATTGCAAAGAAAAAAGGCCCTGCTTCATGGGATGATGCTTTTGCCAAAAAGATTATTTCAGATATTGAATTCAAATTACTGGGTGAAGCCGACAAAGTTCGTTACGATGCTATTTTGGTCGATGATTTTACAGAGACTGCTTACCAAGAAAAAATAAAATAACTTTAGTGATACATACCGCCTCAACAGGTATGGTGTTTTGACTGCGTGAGGTGGTTCGTTGGTTGACTTCTGATTGTACACAATCAGAAGTCCCGTTCGAATTACTTAACATCTTACAAAGATCGATTCTTTAGAGAACGGAGCGCAGCACGGTATCTATCGATTCGCGTTCTTACCAGATGTGCTTTCTGAAACTATCGATTCTCTGACAACAACCACTTTAATCTGTCCAGGATATTGCATTTCCTCTTCGATGGTCTTTGCAATCTGTTCTGATAATTTCAAGGCGGTTAAATCATCGACCACTTTAGAATTCACCAAGACGCGGCATTCTCGTCCGCCATTTAAAACGAACACATCCGTAACGCCCGGGTATCTTTTCGAAATCTCTTGTAGGCCAGAAACTTTTTGCGTGTAGGTTTCCATGGTGCTTCTTCGTGCGCCGGGTCGGCCACCAGAAATAGCATCTGCAGCAATAACTAAAAAGTCATAATCGTTCTCAGGCTGCACATCATAGTGATGCGCGCGTACCGCATGAATAACGTCACGTTCTTCGTTTCTGGCTGCGATGAAATCAGCACCAATGACGGCGTGACTGCCATCAAGTTCGTGATCTAATGCTTTTCCAAGGTCATGAAGCATTCCGACTCGGCGAGATTTTTTCGGATCAATACCAAGTTCACCCCCTAGAAGGCCAGCAAACCAACCCACTTCAGCGCAGTGAAAATATTGATTCTGTGTGTACGAATAGCGAAAACGTAAAGACCCCATCACTTGACGAACTTCAGGGTGAAGGTTTTGCAAACCAAGTTCTTTGGCGATATTATCGCCGTCTCGTTTAATTTGTCTTAGTAATTCTGTTTTTATATTCTCAGCCGTTTTTTGTAAGTCTGCTGGCTTTGGTGCACGCTTAAACTTTTCTATATCTTTAAAAGTTTTCTCAAAAATTCGGCGGGTCAGTTCCCTACGAACGGGATCGTAGCCAATAATTTGGATGTAATGCCAACGATCTGGATCGGGGTTTTCCTCAATGTGAATGTCACAACCGCTGGCTGCTTGAATAACAGCAACGAGTTCCTTTAAATTTTGACAAAACAGCGCACGCACATCTTCGGTTGGGAAATGACTTGAAGAAATACCACGTTCGACGCTCATTTCCTTAGCGAAGCGGTCAATACAAAGACCAAGAACTCGTTTTGCTTTTTGCTCTGCAAATTCTTTGGTTTCAGATTCTTGTATTTCCATTTTTTGTGCGGACATATACTCTGCTTCAGATATTAATTTTTGACTTAGGCCTTCTAAGACTTCTTTTTCGATCTGCTGAGTTTTTTCTAGCAGTACTGTTTTGTAGTTATTTTCCTGTGCTAGTTTATTTTCCTGATTTTTTTTAAATTCGGCTTGAACGACGCTTAATTTGATAGAATGTTCACGCAACTCATTTTCTTTTTGAATTAACACCGCACGTGCTGCTTTTGCTGTTTCCTCTTGGGTGGTTTTTTTTGTCTGCACCAGAAGTTCTAAATCTTCACATTTTTGCTCTAGCAGCAAATGGTGCTCTTCCACTTTAGACCAAAGATCCAGTTCGATTTCTTCGATTTTTTGCTGGCGTTCTTGCTCGTCTAAGTTGAATTGATCTTGGGCTTCTTGAACCAATTCCAAGGCTTCTTTTTTTGCCTCACTTAAAATGTGTCTGCGAACGAAATAAAATAGGCTTGCAATAACAGTAGATCCGATTGCAATACCGATAAATAAATAAATAAAGATTGTCATGTTGTCCTTCGAGTTATGCTTCATCGTATCGGTTTGTTGAAAACGGAACAATGCGCAAAACACTATACAAGCCGCGTTACTGAGTTTATAAGTGGAGATATGACATATTTACTGGTCTTTAAAAAATGGTTTTTGCGCGTTGGAATAGTTGTGTTATTTGCTTGGGTTTTCATGGCCAACTGGTCCTTTATTTTCAAAACAAAAATTGTTGGTGAAGTTGTTGCTAGCGAACGTGTCAGTGGGCCGTTAGCGATTATTGGTAACACTCAGCAAACTTTAAATCCGCAGGTATTTTCATTCTCTGTTGCGATCAAAGATCGGTTCACCGGCGAAATTCACATGGCGTCTAGCGAAGATCGTCAGTGGGCGGCAGTTTCCAAAGGAAATTGCGTGATTGCAGCCTACTTTCCTTACCCACCATGGCGCATGTTAGACAAAGGGATGACCAACCACAATGCGCGCTTATTAAGAAATTTTACAGCTTGTGACCAAGTGCCTAACGACGGTGGATTTTTAAGTGCGCTGAAGTTCTTTTTTATGATGAATTAGAAAACGTCTTTACCTTAAAAGTTGGTTTGCAAAATACCATGGAAGAAGTATGTACAAAAAACTATCACGAACTAAATAGTAAATAAAAAATGCAGCAAAAAGCTTAAAACCGTATTTGTTGTACAAACCCTTTAAGCCTGCAGTTTTCCATGTGGCTTTCATTTCAAGAAATAAAGTTTTGATCCAGAAATATTGTCTTTTTATCAATTGCATCTTAAGGGCTCGCTACCTAATTATTGTAAATGATGGAATAGAAGCACGGTAAGATATTCTATTTACCGGACCAGATTTTTGTTGAATTAAGTATATAACAGTTAACATTAAAAATATTAAAAACCAATTTCGCATCTGCATGTAAAACAACATAACACCCGCCTAGACGTTTGGCTTTTTTAGCTTTTGTAAGCCCGTATAATAAACCGCGCAATAATCAAAACCGCTTTTAAGACTCAGTAATACACTGAGCCATAGAAGTCCATAGCCAATGTTCCTGTTCGGAAAGCTGGGGTGTAAATCGTTCAAGATTATAAATGGAATAGCAATCATTTGCAGAGCCGCTTTCCATTTGCCAGTCGTTTGGGCATCGATGATCACGCCATCTGCAGATGCAGCTGCACGAACACCACCAATAATCGTATCTCGGGCGACGAACAAGATGACCATCCATGGATCAATTAAGTTTTGGATAAGTAATAATATAAGCACACTGCTGACCAGAATTTTATCTGCCACCGGATCTAAAAATTTACCCAAATTTGAAACTGCATTTAATTTTCTAGCATAATAACCGTCGTAGTAGTCTGTGATCGAAGCAATAACAAATAATACAGTGGCTAAAGCGCGACTCCAGTTTGTATCCACCGCCATAAAATACGCTGTGGGAACAACCAAAACAATTCTAGAAACAGTTAATATTAGCGGTAAAGTGCTCATGCAATTCGTAAAGTGTTGTTTGCAACACCAAGCTCTGTCAAGCTAACTTGATGTTTCAATATCAACGCCAAATACATGTCTATGAAACAGATCTGATGGGAATAGTTCATCATTCGAACTACTTACGATTTTGTGAAGAGGCGCGTGTTGAATGGTGTCGGTCAAAAAAAATCATCACAAATTCTACGGATTCCATATTTTTCTTAACAGTGTATGAAACTCAAGTGCGGCATGTAAGCCCGCTGCGTTTCGGTGACCACCTTACAATTGAAATGGAAGCTCAGCTTATAAAAGCAAAATTGTATTTTCAGTACAGATTGAAAACAAACGACAAGATCACTGCGCTGATTAAGACCGTGCACTGCCGAATGGATAAAGATTTTAAGGTCAGCCGTTTTGATAGAAATTTTATTAACTTAGTGGAGAAAGAATTATGGATCGAAACCTGGCTTTAGAATTTGTGCGCATCACAGAAGCTGCAGCGCTGTCTTCTGCAAAATGGATGGGTCGCGGTGACGAAAAGGCAGCGGATCAAGCAGCCGTAGATGCCATGAGGAAAGCATTCGACTCTGTGCGCATCGATGGAACCGTCGTGATAGGTGAAGGCGAGCGGGACGAAGCTCCAATGTTATTTATTGGTGAAAAAGTGGGCCTTAAAAAAGAAGACTCTCCGGCGATTGATATTGCGCTGGATCCGCTGGAAGGCACAACGATTTGTGCAACAGGCGGCGTGGGTGCTATATCTGTGATTGCGGCCGCCGAACATGGTGGATTTTTACATGCGCCAGATACTTACATGGATAAAATTGCAACCGGTCCGAATGCTCGCGGACTCATTGATATCGATCTATCCGCTACAGAGAATGTAAATCGGGTGGCTGAAGGGAATAAGAAACCGATCGGTGATGTGACCGTTGTTATTTTAAATCGCCCGAGACATCAAGAATTGATTGCTGAAGTTCGTAAAACCGGAGCCCGCATTCATCTGATCGATGACGGCGATGTTTCAGCCGCTGTTGCAACGGCCTGGGCAGAGTCTGGCATTGATTTACTGATGGGAATTGGTGGCGCGCCCGAAGGAGTCATCTCTGCAGCAGCTATGCGTTGTATGGGTGGGGATTTTCAAGGGCGTCTAAAATTTAGAAATGAAAATGAAAAAGAGCGGGCCCGAAAAATGGGGCTTGTTGATTTGGATAAAAAATTAACCTTAGAAGAGCTAGCTCGAGGCCCAGTAATTTTTTGTGCTACAGGAATTACTGATGGGCCGCTGTTAAAAGGAGTCAAACTTTTAGCGGGAGGACGTGCGCGCACTCAATCGATTGTGATGCGGTCACAAACCGGAACGATACGTACAATCGATGCGTATCATAATTTTTCTGTCAAAAAAGGTCACAGCTAAAAAATGGTTGTTCATTGTTTTTCATGTAAAAAAGTGACTACAAGCCAAAGTAAGATTGGTTTTCGTGAAGAGTGCAGCCACTGTCGTGCTGACCTGCACGTTTGTAAAAACTGTGAATTTTACGACTCAAAAGCGTACAATGAATGCCGAGAACCTTCGGCAGATGTGGTCAGAGAAAAAGAAAAGTCTAATTTTTGTGACTTTTTCAGCGCCAGAAGCTCTGCAGATGCTTTGGAAGACAAAGCAGCGCAGTTAAAAGCTGCGGCCGAAGCATTATTTAAAAAAAATAAATTATAAACCCGAAAGGACCTAAACACACATGGCAAGTGCAGTCGCAGAAACAAAAGAAAGTTTTCAATGCTCTAAAGCAGATTTTTTTAAAATAGTTGCTGATTATGAAAAGTATCCGCAGTTTTTGCCAGAAGTGAAATCTGTTAAAATTTTAAAAATTAAAGGCTTAGTGAAAGAAATGGAATATTCAGTTTCGGTTTTAAAAACATTTAAATACATTTTAAAAGCCACTGAGATTCAGGATCAGCAAATCGATTTTAATTATGTCAGTGGTGATGTATTTAAATCGATGCATGGCTGCTGGAAACTTTCAGAAAAAAATGGCTTGTGTCAGGTTGAATACAAAGTGGAAGCAGCATTTGGTTTACTTGTACCAAGTGCTGTTGCTAAAACTCTGGTTACAGTCAATTTACCAATCATGATGGCTAACTTTAAGAAAAGAGTAAAAGAAATCTATGGCAAATGAAAAAAAAGAATCCTCTCCGTTGTCAGATGCGATTCGAAAAATTATAACGGCGGGATCGCCAACAGAAATTTCAAAAGAACTGATCGGGACAGTTTTAAGTCAAGCCTTGAAAACGAAAGACGATGTGTCCGCTTTGGTAACTAATGAAATGATTTCGTTGGTGCGAAAAATTGATTTTGTAAAAGAATTCTCTAAATTTGCAGAAAATCATAAATTCAAGGTCACAGCTGAGATTGAAATCACTAAAAAAGAGGTTGTTAGCCCTGATTCAATCAAAGCTGAAAAGAATGAAAAATAGAGTTTTATGGCTTGGACTGATTTAGAGCACACCATTTGGAAAACGCTGAAAGATTTAGGTTTAGATCAACGACCTATTTATTATTTGGCCGTATCGGGTGGTCTAGATTCCATGGTGCTGCTGCGTTTGCTACTGCGGCTGAAGCCAAAATCAAAGTTCAAGGTTGCATACTATCACCACGGCCCAACGCCAGACATGCAGCAAAAAGATTTTCGTAGTCGCTGTTTGCAACTGATCAAAAATTACTGTGATCCGTTTGATAACATCGATTTCGTCACCGAGGAAAGTTCAATCAATCTTTCTTCAGAAGCTCAGATGCGTGAATCTCGGTGGGCGTTTTTAAATAAGAATCGGATACCAACAGAGCCAATTATTACGGCTCACCATCTGGATGATTGGGCTGAAACCTTAACTTTAAAACTGATTCGTGGAGTGGGGCCCGAAGGTTTTACTGCGTTTAAACTTTGGGATGGCCAAATTTTTAGACCTTTCCTGCAAACTTCCAAGTCAGATCTTTTAACTTACGCTCAAGATCAAAAACTTGTTTGGTTGGAGGATCCGTCAAATGAATCTGAAGACTATCTTAGAAACTGGCTGCGAAACACATGGTTTAAATCTTTAGACGACAAAAACCCATCGGGTTACCTCAATTTTTCGCGTTCGTTACTAAGACTGTGCCAGGAATTGGATCAAACCCAGCCTTTTGCACTGCAGTTTTTTAGGAACAGTCCTGAATTGGGATTGGATCGTCAGTGGTTTCAGTCACTGACGGATAAGTTTCAAATTAAAGCTCTATCATTGTTTATAAGGCATCACAGCATTTTCGACATCACTTCGGGGCAAATTGCGGAAATACAAAAACGCCTCGACAAAAATCAAAAAGATATCACATTTACACTAGGCCATGTAAATTGGGTTATTAATGAGACTCAGATCGTGTTAATCTTATAATTCAAACAGTATTCTAATAAGAGTCTGTAAGAAAGGGTTCTTAAAATTATGAAAGCTAATCAAAAAACGTTCGCCCTGTGGTTTTTCCTGCTTGTGATGGCTATTTTCTTTTTTCGTGCTTGGGATATGAAACATCAAAAAGTCATCGCTGATTTCAACTATTCTAAGTTTTTAGCAGCCGTCGAGCTTGAAGAGGTTGTCCCTGACAAAGTTGTTTTCATTCAAGATCGGGGCGAAATTCGCGGAGTTGTAAAGCCAGATTTTGAAAAAAAATATGGTGGTTCACAGTTTCAAATTTCTGGAAACATCACAGATAAAGGTTTTGAGATTTTACAAAAAAAAGGAATCACTCCGAATTACGAAACAGAAGCATCTAATAATATGCTGTCGTCGTTCCTGATCAATTGGCTTCCGCTGATTTTAATTGTGGGTATGTTTATTTTTATCATGCGCCAAGTGCAATCGGGTGGTGGTAAGGCCATGTCATTCGGTAAATCAAAACACAAACTGGTCGAAAATAAAAACCGTATCACTTTTAAAGAAGTCGCTGGTGTGGATGAAGCCAAAGAAGATCTGCAAGAAATCGTTCACTTTCTTAAAGATCCAAAAAAGTTCACCAAGCTGGGTGGCCGGATTCCAAAGGGTGTGCTGCTCGTAGGGCCTCCGGGAACGGGGAAAACTTTACTTGCGCGTGCCGTAGCTGGTGAGGCAGGAGCTCCGTTTTTTACAATATCTGGTTCTGATTTCGTAGAAATGTTCGTGGGCGTTGGTGCTAGCCGAGTTCGTGATTTATTCGAGCAAGGTAAAAAAAATGCTCCGTGTTTGATATTCATTGATGAGATCGATGCGGTTGGACGTCATCGTGGTGCTGGTATGGGCGGTGGACATGACGAACGTGAACAGACTTTAAATCAGTTACTTGTTGAGATGGATGGATTTGAATCTTCAGAAGGTGTAATTTTAATTGCTGCTACAAACAGGCCTGACGTTTTAGATCCGGCACTGCTGCGCCCGGGTCGTTTTGACCGACGTGTTGTTGTCGGTAAACCAGATCTTAAGGGTCGTGAGCATATTTTATTAGTGCACACACGAAAGACTCCAATCGGTCCTGATGTTGAAATTCAGAAAATTGCGCGAGGAACTCCTGGGTTTTCTGGTGCGGATCTTGAAAACTTAGTGAATGAAGCTGCTTTGGTTGCAGCTCGTGGTGACAAAAAATATTTAGAGATGGAAGACTTTGAAAAAGCAAAAGACAAAGTCCTTATGGGTGCTGAGCGTAAATCGATGGTCATCAGCGACGAAGACAAGCGCATTACGGCTTATCATGAAGCTGGCCACACCTTGGTAGGTAAAAAACTTCCGGGATTAGATCCGATTCATAAGGTCACTATTATTCCACGGGGAATGGCACTTGGAGTGACTCAAACGTTGCCAGAAAAAGAAATGCTGAATCTATCACGTAGCAAAGCGGAAAGCATGATTGCATTTTTATTTGGTGGCAGAGCTGCTGAAGAATTAATTTACAAGGATTTTACAACAGGTGCTGGAAATGATATTGAGCGCGCAACAGCATTGGCCCGCAGCATGGTTACTGAATGGGGCATGAGTCCTAAGCTTGGTCCACAGGCCTATGAGAAAAGTGAAGGCCCTGTTTTTCTAGGAATGGGCTACGGACAAAAATCTAAAAATTATTCAGATGCTAAGGCGCTAGAAATCGATGCCGAAGTGACTCGGTTTATCGATGAAGGTTATGCAAAAGCGATGAATGTTTTAACAACTCACAAGGACGCCTTGGAGCGTTTGACTCAAGCGCTGATTGAATTTGAAACGATCGATAGCAATGAAATTGAAATGCTTGTCAACGGTGCCGAGGTCAGCGAAGTTGCGAAAATTCGTGTCAACAAGGCCAATGATAAATCTTCTGGCGGAGGACTTCCGTCAAAAGTTGCAGATGCTACTGAAAATACGGCTCCGACAGGCTCAAAGCCAGCAGTTGTAAGCTAAGCCGACAATGACAGCGTTAGCTAATTTTTTAGAAAACACGGTTTTTATCGTGACCCACTTAAGGTGGCAGGATCTTGCTGACGTTGCACTGGTCTGGCTAATTGTTTATAGAATTCTAAATCTGATTCGGCGTACGGGTACGATTCAAATGTTATCTGGCTTAGGAATTCTTGCGATCGCTTATGTCGGAAGTCAGTGGTTAGAGTTTTACACATTAAACTGGTTACTAGAAAAATTCTTCGCGAATCTTTTTGTTATTGTGGTTATTTTATTTCAGGGTGAAATTCGAAGAGCTTTAGCACACATTGGCAGTCATCCATTATTTGCAGATGTTTCTTCGGTGATGGAAACTCATATCATCGAAGAAATTGCAAAAGGTGTTATAGCGGCAGCCCAAAAAGGATACGGGGCCTTGATCGTTGTCGAAAAAGATATTTTAGTCGATTATTACATTGAAACTGGAACCGAGCTTGATAGCAAAATATCTGCAGAAATCATTCAGTCTATTTTTCAACCGCAGGCACCCATGCATGACGGAGCCATTATTATCCGTGGCTCTAAAATAATATCAGCAGGTTCTTTTTTACCGCTTAGTAAAAACCCCGCACTTGATAAAAACCTTGGCACGCGCCACCGTGCTGCAATTGGATTAACTGAAGAGACGGATGCATTGGTGTTGGTTGTTTCGGAAGAAACCAAATCCATCAGTGTGGTTCTTGGCGGTCACATGCATCCAAATGCAGAGCTATCCGAAGTGCGCCAGGCATTGTATGAAGTTTTTGGTTTTAAATACAAAAATTATCAACAAGAGGCTCATTAAAAAATGAAACAGAAAATGAGTCGCATTCGGCATGGTATTTTTGAAAATGGATCCTATAAACTAGTAGCCTTATTTATTTCATTGATTCTATGGCTTTCTATTCTTGGGCGCAGAGAATTTGTCGTGAATAAGGAAATCGAAGTCGATTTCACAGTGGCTGATAATCTATTGGTGACAGGTCAGTCATCTGGTAAAATTCGTATAAAACTTTCCGGTCCACAGCCATTATTAAAAAAATACAAAGAGGCCACACAGACTTTGCTGATTAATCTGGTAGATAAAGCTGCGGGCATGTACGAAATAGAGATGAACGCTGCAAAAATTGAAGTGCCTGCTGGAATAAAAATTTTAAGTGTTAAACCAAGCCAAATCAACGTAGAGATAGCTGCACCTAAAAACTAAGGGAAAAACCGCAATGATTGAAAACAGTAATTCTGAAAAAAAATTATTCGGCACCGATGGCATCCGTGGAACAGCAAACCAGTACCCGATGACCCCAGATGTTGTGGTTCGAGTTGGCCAGGCTATTGGTTATTTGATCAAAACTAAAAAAATATCATCTCCGTCAGTCACTAATAAGGTGGTGATTGGTAAAGACACCAGGCTTTCTGGTTATATGATCGAGCAAGCTTTATCCAGCGGGTTAAATTCAATGGGTATTCACGTTCAGCTTGTTGGACCGCTGCCAACTCCGGGTATTGGTTATTTGGCGCGCACAATGCGTGCGGCTTCCGGTATAGTAATTTCAGCTTCGCATAATGCTTACCAAGACAATGGAATTAAAATATTTGGACCTGATGGTTTTAAGTTAGATGATACATTAGAAAAAGAAATTGAAAAATTAGTATCGACAGCAGATTTTTCAAAATTGTTACCACCGTCAAAAGATGTCGGCAGAACTCGGCGAATTGAAGATGCTCAAGGCCGATATATCGTTTATGCAAAAAGTGCATTTCCATTAGAACACACTTTAGAAGGCTTGCGTGTTGTTTTGGATACTGCACATGGCGCTTCTTACAAAGTGGCTCCGGCTGTGTTTGAAGAATTAGGTGCTGAAGTTATCCATGTGGGAAATCAGCCAAATGGCACAAATATAAACGATAAAGTTGGTGCACTACATCCCAGTTTACTTTCGCAGGCTGTGGTTCAGTACCGCGCCGATGTTGGTATTGGTTTAGATGGTGATGCTGACCGAGTTATTATGGTCGATGAAAAAGGAAAACTTTTAAATGGTGATCACATCATCGCGATGTGTGCACTTCATATGAAACAAAAAAAACAACTTAAATTTGATACTGTCGTGGTTACCGAGATGAGTAATTTTGGACTAGAAAAAGCGATGCGCGCCAATGGCATAAAAGTGGTCAAGACCAATGTTGGTGATAAATATGTTGTCGAAGCAATGCGTAAAGGTGGATTTAATCTGGGCGGCGAACAATCAGGTCACGTCATTTTTCTAGATCACTCAACGACCGGAGACGGTACAGTTGCTGCGCTAAATGTTTTAGCTATCATGCGTGAAACCAATAAAAAAATCAGTGAATTAACGAATGTTTTTGAAGAAGTCCCTCAGGTTTTAATAAACTGTCGGGTTCGCAGTCGTGTTGAGTTAAATAATATCAATGGGTATGCCGAGCTTTTAAAAACAAAAGAAGACGATTTGAATGGAGAAGGACGCATATTTATTCGCTATTCCGGCACCGAGCCTTTGATTCGCATTTTAGTTGAAGGGAATAACAAACAAAAGATTTCCGCAATTGCTGAGCAGATGGCCATATTTTTAGAAAAAGAAATCTCATAAGAAATGAAAAATAAAAAAATTATCTTGGGTGTAAATATTGATCATGCAGCAACACTTAGACAGGTTCGCGGTGGAGCAACGAAATATCCAGACCTTATCAGTCTGGTGAAACTTGCAAAATCTGGTGGAGCTGACCAAATCACCATTCATCTCAGGGAAGACCGAAGGCACATTCAAGAAAGCGACGTTGTGACACTCTGTAAGCAGTCCGTGCTGCCAATAAATTTAGAACTTGCAGTGAACGAAAAGATTTTGAAAATTGCTTTAAAAAATAAGCCAAAGTGGGCATGTTTCGTTCCTGAGAAGCGAGCTGAATTAACGACTGAAGGTGGCTTGGACATTGAAAAGTGCTTCAATAAAATTAAAAAAATGACATTATTACTTAAGAAAAAGAAAATCCACGTTTCGTATTTCATCGAGCCCTCTTTGCAACAGGTTGAGCTATCAGCACTTGCCGGTGCTAACGCTGTCGAATTTCATACGGGACACTGGGTTTTAGCTGCTGGTCCAAAGAAAAAAGTTCTGTGGGAAAAGATGCGGGAAGCTGCCGGCTGGGCAAACCATTTGGGACTTCGCGTGCACGCAGGACATGGCCTAGATTACGCCCATGCTAGACAAATAAAAACTTTGTCGCACCTAAAAGAAGTCAATATTGGTCATTCGTTAATATGCTATGCACTGGAAGACGGCCTTAAAAAAACCGTGCAAAAAATGAAAAAATCTTTACGGTCGCAGAGCACTTGAATGAATCTAAATACAAAAATAATTTTAAGCGAAAAAATACAAGACAAAGCTGGATTAAATAAAGTCATTTTTAATTTGAAGCCAAGACTTGGTGAAAAATCATGTATTTTGTTAAACGGAGAACTAGCTGCTGGGAAAACAACTTTTGTGCAGTTATTTTGTGAATCTTACGGACTTAGAAACATGGCTTCACCGACATTTTCTTTACATCACGTTTATAAAAATGAAAAAATAACGGTCGATCATTTTGATTTGTACCGTCTGCATAGTTCGGACGAAATTGAAACCTCAGGTCTATGGGATGTTTTTTCAAAGAAACAAGGCTTGGTATTTATTGAATGGGCTTCACGGCTTTCAGTTTTAGATTTACCGATGGATTGGACATTCTTTGAAGTTGAATTAAGTAAAGTTTCTAACATAAGTGTGAACGAAAGATTGGTTGTTGTTAGCGCAGTGAAATTAAGCTGATTCTTTTGCTAAATCTTCCAGTAATAGTTGATCTGTTTCTGCAAGTTTTTTTGTTTGTAAACCAAGTAAAAATCCAACGGTGTCGTTACCACGTTTTAACGCTGTGATGCAGATGTATTTGAAATCCATAATAGGGTGGTCTAACTGGCTGATATTGAAAGACTCTGAAATACCAGTTCTGAAAATTCGACCAAATGGGTTTTCTTCTGCTACATCATAAGCAAAAACATCTTTTTGATTCAAATACTTTTCCAACTCTGAATCCATTTTGAAAACCTGAGTTTTACCTTCAACTATTTTTAATACAACAAAGGCACTAAAAAGTTTTTTGGCTTCAAAAGTATACTCATCATGTCTTTCTGTTAAATAATCCCAGATGGCAGCTTCACTTTTTTCGGGTTTCGCTGCAGAAAGTAAGCTGACAGAATCAAAATGAAGGTTTGATGTTGCGATATTTAAATCGATTCCGCCAATCAAAGTTTCATTGGAATCTTCCACCATAACATTTTCGTTCTCTGTAGAGCCGCCAAGCCGATCAGAAATAAAAGAAAGAACGAAAGGTTCTGCCAAAACGAAAATTAAATCTGGAATTTCAACTAATCTTTCGTTGAATTCTAAACCTGCGACAATAAGATGGCCATCCCAGAATCCCACGGGAACTAAATCTTCGCTCCAAAATTCGAAATGATTATAATTTTTTAATGTTTCTGCAGCATCAGAACGAAGTTGTAAAAGTTGGTCTTGCGTTAAATCTGACTTCAAACTGGTGCAACCATACTGCTGAAGAAACCATGGCTGATATTTTTCCCAAGTTAGAATATTATTTTCCAATGAAATACGAATGCGCGATTGATTTAAGGCTTCGGCGCTTAAAAGGTTCATTTTTTCTTCAAGTTCTATGGCTTCTTGAAGGAAAAACTCTTCCCATTTTAAATTCATATTTTGATAATTCATCATTATTCTATTCGGTGGAACGGCTCCTGTTCTTGAAAAATCTATAAGGTTTTAACCCGAACTTTGCTATTTTGTTTCCAATTAATATGGGCTTTATCTTTTTTGCAATTAAAATGTCTATCTTGCTAATAACACTCAGCTTTATGGTAATACCTGTAGCTCATAAACAACTTTCGCTGAACTGGGAGTCGCCGCCTTTCAGGTCCAAATATAACCAGAGACAAGATAAAGGTCCGGTGTACCATCCACTTCGAGAAAAGCCCTTTACTCGAAAAACCTTGAAAGCCTAAGCGAACACCTTAAAACTTTTCAAATATTTCAATTTCGTGTACAAACAAGCGCTATGCAGAATGCCTTCGATAGCTCTCTAAACGCACGTGTTTATCTAGACCACAATGCGACAACTCCACTTGCTGAATCTATTCAGCTCAGATGGTCCGAATTATTTCACCTGTGGGGAAATCCGTCCTCGATCCATGCTAGCAGCAGGCCGGGTAAACTTTGGCTTCGTGAAACCAAACAAAAACTAAGTCAGATATTAAAATGTTCACCAGTAGAAATTATTTTTAATTCTGGTGCTAGTGAAGGCAATAACACAGTTCTTAAATCTGTTTGGAATGAAATTGGCCAAGTTCGATCTGAATTCATGATCAGCCAGGTCGAGCATCCAAGCGTCATCAAGACTGCAGATTATTTAGAGTCCTTGGGTGCCGTCATTAAAAGAATTCCTGTCAGTCAAGACGGTCAAATTGATATGCAGTTCATCAAGGATAATCTTTCTTTTAAAACAGCACTGGTATCAGTTATGTTTGCTAACAATGAAACCGGAACTGTTTTTCCTATTGCAGAAATTAGTCAGCTTGCACATGCCAGTGGAGCATTAATGCATTCAGACTGCGTGCAGATGCTGGGTAAAAGTTCAGTTGATTTTGCAAGCCTGCAGTTAGACTACGGCACTTTTTCGGCTCATAAATATTATTCCCTAAAAGGCACAGGATTTACTTTTGTAAAAAAAGGAAGTCCATGGGTTCCATTAATTCATGGCGGCGGTCAAGAGCGTGCACGTCGCGGTGGAACAGAAAATATTCTGGGTATTGCGACCTTAGGAATAGTTTTAGAAAATTTCTCAGAAGCCAATGATAAAATTCCAGAAATCGCAAGACTTAGAGATCTGATGGAAAATATTATTCTTCAAAATGCAAAAGAAGTTTTTATTACTGCGGCAGCAAGTCCCAGATTAAGTAACACATCGAACATGATTATTTCAGGAGTTGACGGTGAAACGTTACTGATGAGCTTAGATTTAAAGGGTTTCTCTGTCAGCACGGGTGCAGCCTGCAGCAGTGGTAACCCAGAGCCAAGCCCCGTTTTATTAAATATGGGGCTGACCAGGGCGCAAGCACAAAATTCTTTGCGGGTTAGCCTAGGGATAAATACAACTGAATCAAACATTCGTGATTTCACAACAACGTTGTTAGCCGTGATAGAAAAACTTCGCAGCTTGAACGAAATTAATAAAGAAGAAAAATATGACGCCGTTAAATAATTCAGAATCAAAAAAATCAAAGGGTCGAGTCTTGGTTGCGATGAGTGGTGGTGTCGATAGTTCTGTTGCCGCAAGTCTTCTTGTTGATCAAGGATACGAGGTGATTGGTGCGACCATGCAAGTCTGGGATTATTCAGCTTGCGATATCACTGAGGGCAGTGGAACGTGTTGTTCAAGTCTTGATGTCGATGATGCAAGAAGCGTTGCAGATCGCCTTGGGATTCCGTTTTATGTTTTAAACTGTGAAGCAAAGTTTAAAGCTACAGTCATAGATCCTTTCCTAAATTCATATATGAACGGGCAGACTCCGCTTCCGTGTGTGAACTGCAATACGTTTTTGAAGTTCGATCACTTGGTGCAAAAAATGAAAGAGCTTGATTGTGATTATTTGGCGACTGGCCATTATGCTCAGATTATTACTGATAAAGACGGTCAGGCACACATCCAAACATCAACTGACGACTGGAAAGATCAAACCTATTTTTTATTCACAATCGATCCAAAAATTATTCCCAAATTACTCTTTCCAATTGGTCACTTAAAAAAACCGCAGGTCAGAGAAATTGCTGAAGCTAAATCTTTGGTCGTTGCCAAGAAAAAAGATTCAACGGGTATATGTTTTGTTGGTTCTAAGGGTTACGATCAGTTCATCAAAGAAAACGTTTCAAAAACTATTTTAGATTCAAAAAAAGGAAAGCTCAAACGATTTCCAACCGGAGAAGTGATGGGCCGCCACGAAGGCATTCATCTTTATACGATCGGACAAAGTAAAGGTCTAGGGATGACCTATCACGAAAAGCTGTTTGTTATAAAAATTGAAGCTGGCGACAACACAGTCTGGGTCGGCGAAGAAAAATACTTACTTCATGACGAAGTGCAAATTATTGAAACACATTTACTGTCAGCACTAGATGAAGAAGCCGATTACCAAGTGAAAATTCGCTACCAACATCAGGGTGCTAGCGCGCGTTTAACTAAGACAGCCAATGGCTACAAAATTAAGTTTTCTGACGCGCAAAGAGCCATCACACCGGGACAAGCTGCAGTTATTTATCAAAATCAAAAACTCATTGGTGGCGGATGGATTACTCTTTCATGAAAAATGATTTTGTGATGCACACTTTTGGTTGCAAGGTAAATACCTATGATACAGGGCTTATTCAAAAGAATTTAAACCAGAACTTCATTTTGAAAGAAGCAAAACCACTTATTCACGTTCTAAATACATGTGCGGTTACGGCAGAAGCCACGCAGCAAGCTGTTAGGCTGATTCGAAAAATAAAATCACAGCAGCCGCTGGCTACAATTGTTGTTACTGGTTGTGCAGCTCAAGTGGATACGGACGCGTTTAAGAATTTACCAGGGGCAGATTTGGTAGTTGCAAATTCTCATAAGGGAATGCTGCCACAGATTTTGGATCAGTTTTTTAAAGGTGAAGTAAAAGACAAAGTTTTTAAATCAAATATCTTTAAAAAAGAAGACTTAGAAATCGGTGGTGGAATTGAAGTGCATCACACGCGTAGTTTTCTTAAAATTCAAGACGGGTGCAATAGTTTTTGTACTTTTTGTATAATTCCCTACGCCCGTGGTAAAAGTAGATCCATTCCAATCGCTAATATTGTACAGCGGATAAAAGAATTAGAAGCTGCGGCCGTGAATGAAGTTGTATTAACAGGCGTGCACATTGGCGATTACGAAGACCAGGTCCTTGGTCAAAAAAAGTCATTGGAAGATCTTGTTGAAAATATTTTGAAACAAACAACGATTCCAAGAATTCGCTTATCGTCGCTAGAACCGATTGAAATATCAATTAGACTGCTAGAGATGTATCAGGACCAAAGACTGTGTCCCCATTTTCACATGAGCATCCAAAGCGGTGATACAGATGTTTTAAAGCAGATGAAGCGTAAATACGGTGCTGACGAAGTTCAAAAGTCCCTGCAGCAAATTGAGAAGCTTGTTCCAAACGCTTTTGTTGGTATGGATGTGATTGCCGGTTTCCCAACAGAAAGTGAAACTCAGTTTGAAAATACGGTTTCTATTTTAGCAGATTCTCCGTGGACTAGGCTTCATGTTTTTCCGTACAGCGAACGTGTTGGCACCAAAGCAGAACAACTGGCTCAGGTGCATTATCATGTGCGTAAACAACGCGCCGAGAAACTTCGAGAACTAAGTCTGCACAGATATCAGTCGCAAGCACTCAAACAACGAGGTCAGATTAAGTCGGTACTGACCTTGAATAGCACGTCAAAAAAATATGACGGCTTGTCTAAAGATTATTGGTCGGTGAAGTTTCCGACTGTCACCAAAAAGAATGAAATAAAAAATGTGATAATCAAGGATGTTCAGTTTTCCAATTCTGAAGTGATACTTCTAGGAGAGCATTGCAATGAGCTCTAATTTTGTAGAAAATCACATTCATTATAAATTTACTAACCCGAAGCTTCTCAAAGAGGCTTTAACTCATAAAAGTTATTGCATTGAACTTAATTTGAACCAGCCTAATTTTGAACGTTTAGAATATCTTGGTGACTCTATTTTAAACTTTATCGTTGCTGAGGATTTATTTAAGCAGTTTCCAAATGATAGTGAAGGATTACTTAGCAAAAAACGAGCTAGCCTTGTCAATCAGACAACTTTAAATCAACTGGCTTTAAATTGTTTCTTAGCTGACCAAATTATTTTAGGTCCGGGCGAAAAAAAACAGCTTTCTCATTTGAAGCCGCGGATTTTAGCTTCTTGTTTTGAAGCCATCATCGGTGCTATTTTTTTGGATTCAGATTATTTGAGTGCAAAAAAAGTTGTTTTGTATCACTTTAAGCAACTTGATTTTAAATTGGATGAAGTGTCTGGGTTTGAAACAGATTTCAAAACTAGACTTCAAGAAATCACTCAGAAATATAAGATGGGTACGCCCGTTTACGAAATGCTAATGACAAAGGGCCCATCACATCAGCCCAGTTTTTTGGTCGCACTAAAACTAAATGATGTCGAAAAATCCAGAGCCACAGGCAGCAGCAAGAAAAAAGCAGAACAGCAAGCAGCAGAATTTTATATAGATTTATTAAAAAAAGATAATAAAACATGATTGGAAAAAATATGAGTTACAAAGCAGGGTATGTCGGCTTAATTGGTCAGCCAAACGCAGGAAAAAGTTCTTTGATGAATTATCTCATTAAAGAAAAAGTTTCTATCGTCACAAATAAGCCGCAAACCACAAGACGAAGAATCTTAGGAATCCACACAACGCCTATGTCACAAACTATTTTCATAGATGCACCCGGAGTTATCAAAGCGGCAAAGGGGCTAAATTCTTTTCTAGAAAAAGAAGCGTTAGACGTTATAAAAGAAAGTGACGTGCTATTAGCTGTTTTGAATTTGGATCAAAAATCTGCAGAGGATGCTGAAACGATCTTAGAGATGGTCAAGAATGCGAAGCGCCCTTGGTTGGCTGTGATTACCAAAGTAGACATGGAAGATAAATTCCACCGTGTTTTAATATTAAAAGAAATGGTCGAAAAAGCTGGCGGTAAAGCAATTCTGATGTCGACCATGCGTGATGGTGATGAATACCGTGAAGATTTATTTAAAGAAATCGAAGCTTTGCTGCCTAAAGCTGAGCAAGCTCTGTTTGAAGACGATATCTACACAACAGAAAATATGCGTGAACTTGTTGCTGAAATTGTTCGTGAGCAGTGCTTTGAAAACCTGAATTATGAAATTCCGTACCAATTAGCAGTTCAGGTCCGCAAATACGATGAAGAAGCAAAGCCGTGTCCTAAAATTTATGTTGATGTGTTGGTAGCTAAAGATAGCCACAAGCCTATCATTATTGGTAAAGGTGCAGAGCTCATAAAAAAAATATCACAAAAAAGTCGCGGGGAAATTGAAAAGCTAGTTGGCGGAAAAGTTTTCTTAGAAGTTAACGTGGTTGTTAAAGACAATTGGTTTGAGCATTTACAAACGATGAAAGAATTAGGTTATGTCATTGAACGAAAGTAATATTACAGAATCCACATACGAAACTCAGTTTGCCTCTAAGGTGGCTATTATCGGCAGGCCAAATGTTGGTAAAAGCACTTTATTTAATATTTTAACAAATTCCAGAAAGTCTGTCGTGAAGAACCAGCCGGGTGTAACCCGCGACATCATCATCGAACCGGTGGATGTATGGGGTAAAAAATTTGATCTTATTGACACGGGCGGGTTAACAGAGTCGCAGGATCTTTTTTCAAAATTGATCAAAGAACAAGTGACTGATTTTTTATTTACCGTTGATTTTATTTTGGTCGTGATGGACGGACGTGTGGGCCTGGTCCCTGAAGACCGAGATATCATTAAAATTGCGAAGCAAACGGGTAAACCGATGCTGTTGATTATTAATAAAGTGGACCGCCAGCATGAACAAGATATTGCTAAAGCTGATTTTTATGAGTTTGGTTCTGATATTGTTGCAGCCTCGTTTGAACAACGCGCAGGTCTTGCTGAAATTATGGAATGGCTAAATAAACATATTCCTGAACAAACAGCTCACTTAAAAGAGGGCATGCGCATCGCCATGGTTGGAAAACCGAACGTTGGTAAAAGTTCTCTTTGCAATCGATTATTGGGTGTACACAGAATGCTAGTTTCAGAAGTTGCCGGTACTACCGTTGACTCTGTGGATTCGCCGTTTATTTACAACGACCGCCATTATATTATTGTCGACACCGCAGGTTTACGGCGCCAGTCCAAGCGGGAAGAAGACATTGAAATCATATCCGCATTTAAATCTAAAGAATCTATCCGCAGAGCTGATATGGTTTTACTGGTCATCGATGGCTTGACGGGACCTTCTGAACAAGATGCTAAAATTATGGAATCGATTCTGAATGATCATAAGGGCGTAATGATCGTTGCTAATAAATCAGATTTAGCTGGTGTAGAAGTTGAAAATTACCGAGAAACATTTCGGGCCCAGGTCGAACGTGTATTTCATTTTTTCACAGACGTTCCGATCGTGTTTACTTCAGCTGAAACTGGATCTGGCATACCAGATCTATTTAAGATGATCGAAAAAGTGACCAATAATATTAACTTTAGAATTTCAACAAACGAGTTGAATAATTTCTTTTTTGATACTATTCGTAAAACTCCAGCACCTGTTTGGGGTGTAAAAAATGTGAAGTTTTACTACTTAACTCAGACGTATCAAAAGCCACCAGCTTTCATAGCGTTTGCCAATCATCCGGACGGAGTTACTCCATCTTACCGCCGATTTTTGATCAAACATCTTAAAGAAGAATACAATCTCCAAGGAACTCCGATTCGCATTTTCTGTATGAAAACTAGAAGCGGCGGCAAGGCACCAGATTGATGGTGAACTAATGTCAAAAAAGTCGTCATGGCGAAATCGCTTTTCATTTTATTTGTTAGCCATCGGTAGTGCCTGTGGTTTAGGTAATTTATGGCGATTTCCATACATCGTGGGCGAAAACGGTGGCGGTGCTTTTTTACTTTTGTATGTGTTTTTAGCTCTTACAGTAGGTTTAACTCTTTTAATCGCTGAACTGATGATTGGGCACTTTTCTGAGGTCAGTATTTTAGTGGCTTCTAAAAGAGTAGCTGTTCAGTATAAAAAGCCATTTCATTTGTTTGGCTGGCTGAGTGTTTGTATCAGTGCTGTGACTTTAGCTTACTATTCGGTTATTTGCGGCTGGGTGCTTCATTACCTGATGCAATTTCTTTTAAGTTTGTTTCACGATCAGCCGACTATTTTTTTGAACAAAAATCTGACGTCAGCCTTGTATCAAAATTCTTGGTTACAGTTTTTACTCGCTAGTGTGCATTTGCTTATTTCAATCGTTATCGTTGTTAAAGGTTTCAGCGAAGGAGTCGAGCGTTGGATCACGTCACTGCTACCACTTTTTGGTTTGTTAGTTATTGTGCTTTTAGTAAAATCAATGTCGCTGGACTCTACTCCTGATGTTTTGCGGTTTCTTTTTTATCCTGATTTTTCAAAGTTAACTTGGGGTTCGTTAGGTCATGCAGTCGGACATGTTTTCTTCACGTTGTCTTTAGGTTTTGGAACCATGGTGACATTTGGGTCTTATTTTAAGAATGAGGAACATTTGCCAAATATTGGCTTTCGAGTAACTTTAGTCGACACCGTCATTTCAATTGTTGCAGTCCTTTTAATTTTTCCAATTGCCTTTTCAATGTCAAAACAGCCGCTGACTGATCCAGGTTTATTATTTGAAGTGCTACCAAAATTTTTAGCAAAAGATAAAGGCGGAGTTTTCTTTGGGCTTATCTTTTTTGTGTGTTTGTGGCTTGCAGCATTGAATGCCAGTATTGGATTATTAGAAACGGTTACTGCCAATTTGGTGGAAAAAAGACCCGAACTAAAAAGATCTTTGTCAGCCTGGTTATCGGGTTTGGCTATTTTGGCTTTAACTATTTTGCCCGCATTTTCTGGGACGCTGTTTAGAAATTTTAAATTAAAAGGTCAAAGTTTTATCGAAACAATGGATTCATTTTTGATCAACGGCTTACTGCCGATCGCTGGTTTAGGAATGGTTGTTATTGCACTTTTAGCTTTAAGTGAAGCTGACCGAAAAAAACTGTTTATAAAAGATGGTAGCCCCACCAGTTTTAGTATGTATTCTCACTGGCGATTTTCTTTGAAGTGGGTAGTTCCCGCCGTGATCGTTTTTGGGTTGGTGTTTCAGCTTCTGGGGTTCATTAAAAATTAATCCCGATAATCGATGAGAAATCAAAAATATCTCCATCCAAAGACGGCTTCACTGGTCGCGGTTCAGCACCAGCGACTCCGCCAGAACCTTCTTCAATGAATCGTTTATTTTCATCAGGAAATTGCACCAAGTGATACGATCCTTGAATTCCTAAATAAGCACGCCGTCTTAGCAGAGGAATTTCCAATCCCGCACCAAGTTTAAATCCAGGAATATTGTCCGGATTTGGTGCTAACTCATTGCTCAGATTGTATGTTCTTTTGTAGTAGCCTACGCCTGCAATAATATATGGATTTAAGTCAGCAAGCCCCTTGGTTACATTTTCAGTGTTAAAGTAATACTTGAAGTTTAGATCTAATGTTTGAATGTTTACGTTGCCGGAATATGTTTGTGACTCACTAGTAAACGCAGCATCTGAATAACTTTTAAACTGCACGTTGTGGTCGCCGATACTGAATCCCAATGATGTTGCCAACTGCAGATCAAAGAAATAACTAAATTGCACTCCATAGATTAGATTCGGTGTGTATGCTTCTGAAAAACCGCCATTTGTGAATCCACGATACCCTAACTGCAATCCTAAAGTTAAGAATCGGCCATTTTTGAAAAAATTAATATCGGCTTCTTCTTCAGCATCTTGTTCAAACTCATTGTAGTCTGAAAAAGGGTCAAAAGACTCGTCGACATCAGCCCCTTGAGCAAAAGTTTGCGAATGGTTTACGCTGATTACTATGGCTGCAAAGGCCAGAAGTTTACGAAGATACAAAATCACTTTTACAGTGTGAATGGAACCGTGAAGCAGGACTACAAAAATGTTTGCATTTCCCCATCTTTAGTCCTGAAGCGTTAATTCCAAACTTACTTGTCCTTAATTAGTACCAGCTGGTATTTTGTATCAACTTTAGGAGAGCGTTTTGATCGACTACAAAAAATCTGGTGTCGACATTCAAACAGGTGACCAATTGGTCACCTGGTTACAGAATTCTTCTGAAACTTCTATTGAAAATACTTTGAAATCTAAATTTCATTCTGATGTTCCTGATTATAAAAATAGGGTTATCTCTGGTATTGGCGGTTTTGCAGCACTTTTTGACGGCCGTTTCTCACAAATGAAAAAACCGCTTTTAGTATCTTGCACCGATGGTGTTGGAACGAAAGTGAAGATAGCATCTTACTTCAATGATTTTTCTACTGTAGGACAAGACTTGGTTGCAATGTGTGTGAATGATTTGATTTGCACAGGCGGAACGCCTTTATTTTTTTTGGATTATTACGCTGTCGGAAAATTAAATCTGGAATCGGCGCAAGCATTCTTGGCTGGTATTCGCAAGGCTTGTCAGAAATCTCATTTGGTTTTAATTGGTGGTGAAACTGCAGAAATGCCAGGCGTTTACCAACCCAATGATTTCGACTGTGCTGGTTTTTCAGTAGGTGTTGTTGATGAAGAAAAAATGTGGGGTGCACACAAAGTAAAAGCTGGCGACGTTATTTTAGGATTGGCAAGTTCTGGTTTTCATAGTAACGGTTATTCATTGATAAGAAATGTTTTTGCTGATGAGTTTGATAAGCATAAAGACTGGTTGATGGCTCCTACAGTTCTTTATGTTGAAGCCATGCAAAGTATAAAACAAGACTGTGAAATTCATGCGGCAGCTCATATCACGGGTGGCGGCGTTGAAAATATTCCTCGCGTGCTGCCTGAGATACTTAAGGCAAGACTTAAAATATGGAAAATGCCAGACTGTTTTCTAGAGGTGCAAAAGCGGGCACAGATGACAGATGCGCAGATGTTAGAAACTTTCAATTGCGGAATTGGTTTTGTATTGATTCTACCGCAATCAGAAATTACGAAGTGTCAGGAAAAAATAAACAGCTTGGGTATTAAAACACTTGTCCTTGGAGTCATTGAAGACCGCACACCACAGGAGCCTCATGTCTGTTGGGATTAGATCTGCTGGCATGAGAAGGCCGAAAAATACCGCGGTTTTCATTTCTGGTGGTGGTTCGACCCTTCAGGCATTGTTAGAACTTCAACATCAGTTTTCGATTCCATTAGTTGTTAGTAATAAAAAAAATATTTTAGGACTGCTTAAAGCCAAACGATTTGGTCGCTGTCATTTGCTTTTAAGTAAAGAATGTTCATTTGATCTGTTAACTGAAAAGTTAAAGAGAATGAAAATAGATCAAATTTTTCTAGGCGGGTATATGAAGCTGTTACCTGCGACCTTTGTGGATGAATGGCGCAATAAAATATTTAATATTCACCCAAGTCTTCTGCCACTTTATCCCGGATTGAAAGCTGCAGAAAAGAATTATTTCGATAAAAAACATCCTATGGGTGTCACGGTCCACGTCATCGACGAAAAAATGGATGAAGGAACACTTTTTCTGCAGCAGGTTTCATTGAAAATAGATCATACCAAATTGAAAACCCTAGCAGAAGCAGATATTTTGCTTCGACGCACAGAGCAGCATTTACTTCGTGAATTCATTTATCGGAGGACTCTTTGAGAATTGCTTATCTAGGATATGATCGAAGCTGTTTAAAAAGCGTTTCATATTTAAGTTCCGAAAATAATGAAGTCGTTTATTTTTTAAAAGAAAAATCACAAAACCATGCTTTTATAAATTTTGATAAAGCCAATATTTTCAGTAATAAACTAATGATCCCGCACGACGTTGGTCGAAGAACATCAATGCATCAAAACGAATTTTCAAGATTGGAAATAAATTACAACCTATTAAAACAAAACATTGCATCCAATCTGATCGCTGCACAAACAGGTGCTGCTGATTCTGCCGAGCAAAAAACAAATGTCGTCGATTTGGCGGCTGTGATCGATATTCAGTTCGATGCCAATCAGAAAAAAATAATCATCGAACTTGAGAAAAAGGGAGTCGAAATTTTTGATCTGCTTCTTACGGAATCACACCCTTTGCTGACAGATTCTTTAGCCAATCGAAAAATTCATGTTTTTAGGTCAACCTCAACCGTCGATTACACTTGGACTTCAATAAGTTTTGAATATGAATATCTTAAACCAGTTGCTCCATTTTTTGAAACGCCACCATTTTTTGCAGTTTTAGATTCGGCTCGAAAAACAATTATTGATAATTGGCTGTACTGTAGTTTAAGTGGTCAAAAAATAAATATTTGGAATTTTCAACCCACGAATCAATTGCACAATCCTCAGTTTCAAGATTTCTATATCAATCGACTGCGCGAATCAGTTGCGAAAGCCATGCCTTTCATTCATTTGAAAAACTATGTTTCTAGCCAGTTTTCTTCGGTTGCACATCTCAGTTCATCCCCCAAACTGAAACTGAATTCTACCTTGGCTGTACCTAACTTTGATTTTTGGTCAGAAAATCAAGTCACTGAATTTTTAAGGAAGCATATGCTTAGTAAAATTAAAAAAGTAAAGGCACAGCCAGAGGCTTCATTATGATTGACCGCTATTCGACATCAGAAATGACGAAACTTTTTTCTGAAGATTCTAAGTTTCAGTTTATGATGGAAGTAGAGCTGACCTGTGCTGAAGTGCAAGCGTCGATGGGGATCATTCCGAAAGTAGCAGCTTCGAAAATACGCCAAAAAGCAAAATTTCAAATCCATCGAATCAAAGAAATAGAAACCGTAACTAAGCATGACGTGATTGCGTTTGTATCTAACTTAGCAGAGAACGTTGGGCCCGAAGGACGCTTCATTCATTTTGGCTTAACCAGTTCGGATGTTCTTGATACAGCACTTAGCTTACAGCTTAATGATGGCTTAGAAGTTATCATTTCAGAAATTGAAAAGCTGGAATTAACTCTTATGGCTTTGATAAAGAAACATAAAAACACACTTTGTCCTGGTCGCACCCACGGAATTTTTGCAGAAGTCACAACTTTTGGCTTTAAACTAGCTGGCTTTCATTCTGAACTAGAAAGAAACAAAGATCGTGTTTTAGCTGCACAAAAACAAATTAAAATTTGTAAACTGAGCGGCGCGGTTGGAACGTCCTCGGCGCTGCCATCTGAGTTTGAAGACAGGGTCGCTAAAATTCTTAAGCTATCCGTAGAACCTTTTGCCACACAAGTAATCCCCCGCGACCGTCATGCAGAAGTTGTTGCCGCTTTGGCATTTTTATTTACAGGTCTAGACCGATTGGCCACGGAACTTCGGCATTTGCAAAGAAGCGAAGTGAACGAAGTCATCGAAGGCTTTACTCCTGGCCAAAAGGGATCTTCGGCCATGCCACATAAGAAAAACCCAATCAGCGCCGAAAACATTTCGGGTCTTGCTCGACTTATGAAAAGTTATTTGCAGGCTGCGCTAGATAATGTGTCCTTGTGGCACGAACGTGATATCAGTCATTCATCTGTCGAGCGTGTTTTACTGCCTGATGTGTTTCAGCTGAGCCATTACGGTATTCGTAGAATGAATGACCTTCTGAAAGGGTTGTATGTGAACGAAGAGCGTATGCTACAGAACACTCATGAGCTTGGCGGAGTTTTATATTCGTCTCATTTGCTTTTACATTTGGTTGAAAATAAAGGTCTAAGCCGTGAAGAGGCCTATAAAATTGTCCAAAAAGCAGCTCATGGGCTTAAGAAGAATCAGCATTTAAAAGACGTTTTAATAAAAAATAAATTTTTCGACAAGAAAACTTTAGATCTTATTTTTTCTGGAAAAAAACATTTAGAATCGGTGCAGTCCAGACTTAAAAAGTATCTTTTAAAAGCAAGCGGGTAATTGATGAGTCAAAAAATGATTTATGAAGGTAAGGCAAAACGTATTTTTGAAACTTCGATAGCTGATCAGCTACGAATGGAATTCAAAGATAGTTTAACTGCTTTTAATGCTCAGAAAAAAGGTGAGTTTCTTGGGAAGGGAATGCTGAACTGTGCAATCTCGACACATATATTTAAATTATTATTGAAACATAATATTTCTAATCATTGGATTGCTACGCTTGAAAAAAACCAAATGATCGTCGTTAAAACAAAAATAATTCCGCTGGAAGTGGTTGTTAGAAATGTTTTAGCTGGATCGCTTGCAAAAAAACTAAATAAACCCGAAGGACAGGTGCTTTCAAAACCTTTAGTAGAACTTTATTATAAAGATGATGCGCTAGCTGATCCATTTGTCAGCGACGAGCAAGCTTTTGAATTTGGTTGGGTAAATCCAGATCAGTTGCCAATCATGAAGCAAACGGCACTTAAAATAAATAAAATTTTATCAGATCAGCTGCTTCAAGCTGGCCTTAGACTTATTGATTTTAAAATTGAATTCGGCATCAACAGTAAAAATGAAATTATTCTGGCTGATGAAATATCACCAGATTGTATGCGTTTATGGGATTCAAAGACTTCTGAAAAATTTGATAAAGATCGTTTTCGCAGAGATCTTGGCCAGGTCGAAGAAGCTTATCAAAGTGTATTAAAACGTCTTGAAGGGATTTCGTTATGAATGTTGGAATAAAAATTATGCCGCGCGATGTGATTTTAGATTCACAAGGTCGTGCCATTGAAAGCTCGATGAAGAGTAATGGCTTTCAATTAGATTCTCTGCGTGCGGGAAAATATTTGGAAATGACGTTGCCACAGACCAATCAATTAGAAGCACAAGCAGAAGTTGAAAAAATGCTTCATCAGGGTGGATTATATAATCCGTTGATCGAAAAGTATGAAATTTATTTCAATTAAAAAAGGATAATCTCTGATGGCTTTAAAAGTAGGAATACCTCGTTTTTTAGGTACAAACTGTGATGAAGACGTTCGAAAATGGATTGCAGCGAAAGGTCACCAGACTGATTATTTGTGGTTCGATGACCGATTCGATAAAAATCAATACGATCTGATCGTTATTCCCGGCGGATTTAGTCATGGCGACTATTTACGTTGTGGCGCCATTGCGGCAAGAACAAATGTCATGAAATCAGTGAAAGAGTTTGCTGATGCTGGTAAGCCCGTTTTGGGAATTTGCAATGGCTTTCAGATTTTGTGTGAAGCACAGCTTTTGCCAGGTGCTTTGTTGCAAAATAAAAATCTTCGCTTCATAGATGGCTTTGAAACTTTACAAGTTGAAAACACTGAGGGCTTGTTTGCTAAAGACATGGCACCCGGGCAGCAATTAACTTTACCTATTGCGCACGGTGAAGGTCAATTTTACGCCGATTCCGAATCGCTCAAGCAAATGGTCGATAGAAAACAAATTTGGCTGACGTACAAAAATAATCCAAATGGCTCGATGATGAATATCGCAGGCATAACGAACGCTGCAAAAAACATTTCTGGTTTAATGCCGCATCCAGAACGCGCTTTGTTTGAATGGATGGGCTCTTCTGATGGGAACTACTTTTTATGAACCTATATTTAGAAAAAAATCTGAAGACCTACCGTTTATCAGCGGATGAGTATGAGAAAATGAAAACCGCTTTGGGTCATGAACCTTCAATCATCGAGTGGTCCTTATTTTCTGCTTTATGGAGCGAACATTGCAGCTACAAATCGTCTAAGAACCATCTGAAAAAATTTTCTTATCGCAATCAAAATACTCCGCTTTTGGACGGAGAGAATGCCGGCATTGTGGATCTTGGCTTTGGTGAAAAAATTGCTTTTAAAATGGAAAGTCATAATCACCCTAGTTTTATTGAACCTGTCCAAGGTTCAGCAACTGGCGTTGGTGGAATATTAAGAGATATTTTCACGATGGGCGCTAGACCCATCATGACGGCCAATTACTTGTGTTTCGGTGATGTCGATGCAGAGCGAATGAATTTTTTAATGAAAGGTGTTGTGAAAGGTATTTCCTCTTATGGAAATTGCGTGGGTGTCCCTACGGTAACTGGTCAGACGAATTTTCATAAAAAATATAATAAAAACATTTTAGTAAATGCTTTGAATATTGGTTATTTTGCCCCCGAACAGAAAATGGCATTATCTAACGCTTCAGGGCCTGGAAATTTAGTGGTCTATGTCGGAGCAAAAACGGGACGTGATGGAGTTCACGGGGCTTCGATGGCATCAGCATCGTTCGATGATGATGCTGAATCAAGACGACCCAATGTGCAAATCGGGGATCCTTTTTTCGAGAAATTGTTGATTGAAGCTTGCCTAGATGTTTTAGATAAAAATTTAGTTGTCGCCATGCAGGACATGGGCGCTGCAGGTTTAACAAGTTCCAGTTTTGAAATGGCCTCTAAGGGACAAGTCGGTTTGGTTTTAGATTTAAAAAAAGTTCCGCTTCGGGATTCATCCATGAGTCCGGAAGATATTTTATTATCTGAAAGCCAAGAACGCATGCTGCTGATCTGCAAGCTTGAAAATTTGCAGCAATTACAAAATACATTTTCTAAATGGAATCTTGATTCTGTGGTCTTAGGTGAAGTTATTAGTCAAAGAAAAGTGAAGCTTTTATGGGGCTTAGAAACATTAGTTGAAATAGATCCAGATCTTATTGTCGAACAGGCACCAAGATACAACCGAGTTTTTAGTGCATGGAAACACGCGGGCTTAACCGAGAATTTAACAGTTCCAACAAGTGATGTGACTGCAATAATTAAAAAAGCTTTGAAATCAAATAAACTCAATTCTTTTAAATGGATTTATAATCAATATGACCAACGTGTTGGAGCAAGAACGGCAAAGGCGTGTGAAAGCTCGGTCGCTTTTTGTCAGTTGGATCATTCAAGCCGCGGTTTAGCGCTGGCCGTTGGCTGCAGACCAGATCTGATGTGTGTGGATGTCCAGATAGGCGCTTACGACGCCGTTTATTATCCCGCTTTTCAGATGGCCTTAAAGGGCGCCGTTCCGATGGCAGTGACTGACTGTTTGAATTTTGGAAATCCGCAAAAAAACGAAATCATGTCTGAGTTCGTTGCAAGTGTTGATGCCATTGCTGATGCGAGTAAAAAATTGGATGCTCCGATTATCAGTGGAAATGTCAGTTTTTACAACGAGACCCTAGGGGAAAATATTGTATCGACTCCTGCAATCGGAGTTGTGGGCTTAAGAGATTCCGTTGAAAATATTATACCAGATTGTTTTCAGAATCCTTTTGAATCCATTATTCAAGTGCAAATGAATTGGGTTCAGTCATATACGTATGTCTTAGGTCTTGAAGGTAAAGTTTCTAAATTTACACTAAATCCAGCGGCTGATGTCCCGGGCTTTATCAAACAGTGTCAGTTGCTAGATTCAGAAATACTGAAAAATAAGGTACCTGTTTCAGCTATTAAAGCTGTAGGCCTTGGTGGCATAGCAGTCACGTGTTTAAAAATGATTAACGGCAATATCGGTTTTAACTTGAGCTTTGACACGCAAGTGCCTAATGAGACTGAATTATTGAAGGATCAGATGTATAGTTTCTTAGTTACGACCAGCGACAGTGACCAGATACTTACGTTTTTAAAGAACCATTTCGGTAGTCAATTCAGTAGTGCGGTTGAAATAAAAAAAATCGGTGAGACGTGTGAAAATAAAATTCAGTTATCAGAAAAATTAGCTTTAGATTTTAATGATTTTAAAAATCAGATTCAAAAAGGAACAGAATGAGTATCAAAAATTCTTGGAAAGATGAATGCGGAGTTTTTGGTATCTGGAATCATCCAGAAGCAGCTAGGCTTACTTATTTAGGCTTATATGCGCTTCAACACCGCGGGCAGGAATCGGCTGGAATCGTCTCGTTAGAGACTACTACCAATTCTGGCAATCCAAATGCGGTTCATCATATTTATAAAAGTCTGGGTCTGGTTGCTGATATTTTTAAAGAATCTCATTTGTCGCAGTTAAAAGGACAATCAGCGATTGGTCATGTTCGGTATTCAACCACGGGCGGTAACGTGACTGCGAACGCCCAGCCGCTGACGTCAAATTTATTGTCTGGACCTGTGGCATTAGCTCATAACGGAAACATCGTAAATAGCGCAATCCTTCGCGAAGCTCTTCAGCGCGAGGGCTCTATTTTTCATGGCAATAATGACACCGAAGTTTTACTGCATTTATTAGCGAAAAACCCGTCAACACATTTACGAACTGCTCTGAAAGAAAGTTTAGAATGTCTTGAAGGCGCTTACAGTTTTGTGATTTTGGCTCACGACCGCCTGATTGCCGCAAGAGATCCATTGGGATTTAGACCGCTGGTGCTTGGACGCATTGAAAACAGTTCCAGTCTGAGTTATGTTGTGGCCAGTGAAACGTGTGCGCTGGATTTGATTGGAGCTGAATTCATTCGAGAAATCGAACCCGGTGAAATTTTAGAGATCAATGCAAAAGAAACTGTTTCTGAAAAAATAAAATCACCCAGTAAAACCAATTCTGCCAGAAAGTCTGCGCAGTGTGTGTTTGAACATGTTTATTTCGCGCGTCCTGATAGCGTTGTTTTTAATCGGTCTGTTTACAGCAGTCGAAAAAAATTTGGTCAGCAGTTGGCACAAGAAGCCAGCGTCGATGCAGATATCGTTGTACCGGTTCCTGACAGTGGTGTTCCCGCAGCGCTGGGGTATTCTCAAGAAAGTGGAATACCATTTGAATTTGGATTAATTCGTAATCACTATGTCGGACGAACTTTTATTCAACCCACCCAAGCTGTTCGAGATATGGGTGTAAAAATTAAATTAAATCCGCAGCCAGAAATTTTAAAAGGTAAGCGTGTTGTTGTGATCGATGATTCATTAGTTCGGGGAACTACAAGCCAAAAAATTATTCAATTGCTTCGGACTGCGGGTGCAAAAGAAGTGCACTTAAGAATTGCGTCTCCACCAACGGTTGGGCCTTGTTTTTACGGCGTCGATACTCCGCAAAAAAGTGAACTTATAGCTTCGAATCAAAGTTTAGAAAATATCAGAAAGTTTATAGGTGCGGACTCGCTAGCTTACTTAAGTGAAAAAGGTATGTGGCGGGCAATGGATGCTGGTCCTGAAACCTTTTGTGCGGCTTGTTTTAATGGTGATTATCCGACAAACTTAAAAGGTGTCGACTCCAAAAAAACCATCGAAAAACAAATCTAGTTATTTTCTTAAGCCTGGTGATTTAATCGATATCGTTGCGCCAGGTTCTGCGGCAGAACCTACTGTTCTGAAGAATTCAATTCAGAGTCTTGAAAGTTGGGGCTACAAGGTTCGGGTTTCGCAGGGTTTGTTGAAGCCAGAATTATTTCTATCGAATACAGACACTTTTCGTGGAAAAGATTTAAAAAAAGCGCTTTTGGCCAAAGATTCGAAAGCCGTTTGGTGCTTGCGCGGCGGATATGGTTCTATCCGACTGCTGCCTGAATTAAATAAAATTAAAAAACCAAAACATAAAAAATTATTTATCGGAATCAGCGATGTGAGTTCAATTCATTTATTCTTAAATCAAAATTGGAAGTGGCCAACGTTGCATGGTCCCTTGATCGATCGTCTCGGTTTAGAGTTGCTGTCACTAACCAACATTTCTGAAGTTAAAGCGGCCATAGCCGGCACGGTAAAATCCATCATTTTTGACTGTTTAGTCCCATTAACTGAAGAAGCAAAAAAAGTAAAATCACTGAACGGCTTCATTGTTGGTGGTAATCTGACGGTAGTGACATCAAGCTTAGGCACTAAAAATCAAATTAATGGTGATAATAAAATTTTGTTTTTTGAAGAGCTCAGTGAGCGTGGTTACCGTATTGACCGGTGCCTTCAGCAGATGAAGCAAGCGGGCGTATTCGATAAAGTAAAAGCTGTTGTGCTAGGCGATTTTACTAAATGTGAAGAACCTAATGGAACTGACTTATCGGGTTTGACTTTAACAAATTTTTTCAATGAGCTAAAAATACCTGCTTTTAGCGGCGTTCAAACTGGACACGCACCACTACAGCGACCTTTATTTTTTAATACAAAGGCTCAGATTTCAAAAAGTGTAATTGATAAGAGCCAATTTCAAATGATAGTCTATTCTCCAGATGAAATACTCAAGCCAAGAAAATAAACTTGCAGAACAGATCAAAGCAGCAATTCCGGATGTAACTCCTGGCGTTTGCGTACGGGCTTATCACGTGGGCCGTTTGGTCTGTGATATTAGCGTGGGTCAGACATATCCGTATTACGACCTGTCATCGCTAACAAAAGTTATTTTTACTCAGCAAGCCGTTATGGAGGCCTTCGATAAGGGATTGCTTACACTAACGTCTAAAGTCGGTGATTTTCTGTCTGATTTTCCACACAAAGAAATCACTGTGATGCAGTTACTTTCGCACACATCAGGACTTGTTTGGTGGAAGCCTTTTTATTTGGATTTAAAATTGGATTCATCTTGGTTAGAAAAAAGAGCCGCCGTTTATGATCAGTTGAAACGCTCTGAAATAAATTCAGGCGATAAGGCTGTTTATTCAGATCTAGGATTTTTACTGCTTGGTTTTATTCTTGAAGCCATTCATAAAAAAAATCTACTTGAAATTTGGCTGGATTTTAAAGCCAGATACTATCCAAATACGACTTTGAATTTTCATTTAGACAATAAAACAGAAATTCCTACTCAGCAATTTGCTCCAACTGAGAATTGTCTCTGGAGAAAAAAAGTCATGCGTGCCGAAGTTCATGATGAAAATGCCTGGGCCATGGGTGGAATTTCAACGCATGCAGGGCTTTTCGGAAGCATCGAAGATGTCTCTGCTTTTGGTTTAAACGTCAGATCTCAGCTGCAGGGAATTGCCAGATACCAAGTGCGCCAAAAGACCGCACAACTTTTTGCTGCCAGAGCCATTCCTGTTGAAACCGGAGACTGGGCCTTAGGATACATGATGCCAACATTAGATGGCGCCAGTTGCGGACCCCATTTTTCAATTTTATCTATCGGTCACACAGGGTTTACAGGAACTTCTTTTTGGTATGACCCACGCCATGATTTATTGGTTTTGATCTTAAGTAACCGCGTGCAGTATGGCCGTGAAAATAAAGCGTTCGTGAAACTTCGTCCACAAATTCATTCCTGGATTTTTGAATCTTTAAAAAGGACTATCTAATGCCGCATGCATCGATCGGAAAACTAAATGCTGGCAGCCATATTCATATGATGGGCATTTGCGGAACAGCCATGGCTTCATTAGCAGGGCTATTGAAAGACCGTGGCTTTACAGTGACCGGCAGTGATTCAAACCCATATCCACCGATGTCGACACAAATTGAAAATATGGGAATATCTATTCTAAGACCTTACCAGGCTGAAAACCTAAACCCAAAACCAGATTTCGTTATTGTTGGTAATGTCATTTCAGCAAATAACGTCGAAGCTATAGAAATGAATCGCTTAGAAATACCGTATTGTTCACTTCCGGAAGCGATGGGTAATTTAATCATCGCCGACAAAGATTCTTTTGTTGTTTCAGGCACGCACGGTAAAACCACGACAACGTCGTTACTTAGTTGGGTTGCAGAAAATTGTGGAAAAAAGCCAGGTTTTTTAATCGGTGGAATTCCAAAAAATTTTTCTAAAAGCTTTCAAAATCCCAAGGCCAACACCTTTATTATTGAAGGTGACGAGTACGACACCGCTTACTTTGATAAAGTTCCAAAGTTTATTCATTACAAACCCAAGTTCGTTATTTTAACGTCGGTCGAATTTGATCATGCAGATATTTACAAAGATTTTGCTGCGGTGAAAGCTGCTTTTATAAAATTAGCCGAACTTGTTCCAGCTGACGGTTCTTTTATATATTGGGGTGATGACAAAAATGTCTCTGAAATTGCTCGAGTCAGTAAATCAAAAAACTGTTTTTCGTACGGTTTTTCAACTGAAAATGATTACTGCGTGGGTGTGTTAGAACAAAAAGATGGATTTACTTTATTTTCAGTTGATTTCAAAAATGAAAAGCTAGGCGATTTCCGAACGATCATGACCGGAAATTATAATATATTAAATGCCGCTGCAGTGATTGCTCAAACTCATGTGCAAAACTGGGATTTTAGTTCAGTGCAAAAAGCGATGTCGACGTTCACAGGCGTTAAGCGCCGCCAAGAAATTTTAGGTGAACCGCAAGGAATTCTTATTATCGAAGACTTTGCTCATCATCCAACAGCGGTTAAAGAAACGGTAAAGGGGATTCAAAGCCGTTATGCAGGACGAAAAGTTTTTTCTGTTTTTGAACCAAGGTCAGCCACTTCAAGGCGTAAAATATTTCAAAAAGATTATGTCGATGCTTTTGGTTTTGCAGATGAAATTATTTTAGCTGAAGCCTTTGATCAGGGAAAAATTGCTGAAGACGATCGTTTCTCTGTCGCTGAACTTGTCGCTGATTTAAAACAAAGCGGCAAGCAAGTGGCCTCATTTCAGAAGGCGGATGAAATCGTTGGCTTTTTGAAATCGAAGGCTAAAAAAGGCGATGTTATTCTAATCATGAGTAATGGTGGATTTGACGGCATTTATCAAAAGCTAATGACAGCATTGGCCTAAATTTTAAACATTTTCGACTACGAGCATTGCATCATTGTCGATAGACCAACAGTTAACAATTGAATCAACGTTTATAAAAAAATAAAACCTTAGCATGGCAAAAAAGACCGGTGAATTGACCCCGTTGATGAAACAGTTTTGGGACATTAAACAATTCCATGCTGATAAAATATTACTATTTCGTATGGGTGATTTTTTTGAAATGTTTTACGACGATGCCGTTAAAGCCGCACCGATTGTCGGAATTGCACTAACTCAAAGAAATAAAAAATCAGAAGACTCAACACCAATGTGTGGTGTTCCGTATCACTCGATCGCGGGTCCTATTAATAAACTACTTAAAGCAGGTCTTAAGATTGCGATCTGTGATCAGATCGAAGATCCAAAACTTGCTAAAGGCTTAGTGAAACGGGCAGTGACCCGCGTGCTGACTCCGGGGATGATTTTCGACAGCGAAACTTTAGATCAAACGAAAGCGCATTATATCTGCGCAGTTGATTTAACTTCGATTAGCTTCATTGATACCACAACGGGTGAATGTTTTTTCTATAACTTAACAGAAACCGCTGAAAAAATTCGACTGATCAGTATTTTACCCGTTGCTGAAATTGTCGTGACCGACGGTAAAGCTCAAGATGCCCAGTGGATTATGGAACATAATATCTCTAAAAATTATTTAATTTCAGAACACAAAGACCATAACTTTCAAAATTCACAACAACTACTTTTAGATTATGTAAAAAAACTTTCAGTCAGTGATTTAGAACTTATTTTGAAACCGTTTGAACAACGCACTTTAGAAAAACGTTTGGCTTTATCGCAAACGACGTTACGTCATCTCGAGATCTTCACGAATTATAAAAATCAAGAAACGGGATCGCTATTTAAGGCGATTGACCGAACGAAGTCCTCGGCTGGTTCTAGATTACTTCGACAGTGGCTTTTGTTTCCACTGCAAGACCACAAGCAAATCAATTCACGATTAGATAAAATAAATTTGTTTCGGGATAACATGCTTGAGCTTAAAAAAGTTCGCGAGATATTAGCTGGCATGGGTGACATCGAACGCCGCATTGGAAAAATTGCTCAACCACAATGCCATGGCAGAGATCTGCTAGCATTAGCTTCGTCTGTAAACGTGGGACTTCAGGCTATTAAATGGTGTGAAAAATTTTTTAAGTTTGATCACGCTGATTGCTTAAAAGATGCTGATGCGCTGGCTTCAAAAATTGATACGACCATTGATTCGGAAGCTCCTTTATCAGTAAAGCAGGGGCACATCATCAAGAAGGGTTTTTCATCCACTCTCGATGAGCTGATCCATCTTTCAACAAACGCGCATTCATTGGTTGCGGAATTAGAAAAATCGGAAAAAGAAAAAACGGGAATCAATTCGCTGAAGGTCAGATACAATAACGTATTTGGTTATTACATCGAAATCACGAACACACACAAAGACAAAGCTCCTGCTCACTATCACCGGAAACAAACGCTAGCTAACGCCGAACGCTTTTACACCGATGAACTTTTGGATCTTGAGAAAAAAGTTTTATCAGCGCAAACAAAACGCTTTGAATTGGAATATGAAGTTTATGCTGACTTACGCACCGAGATATTAAAGTCGGCCGACACAGTGCTAAAGTTAGCTTCGATCTGTAACGAAATGGATGTCGTTTCTAGTTTAGCTTGGTTAAGTCTTGAAGAAAGTTATTGCCGTCCTGAGTTTCATTCCATTGAAACTGAGAAAAATTTATCTATTCAAGATTCTAGACACGCCGTTGTTGAACAATTCGTGCGTGGAAAGTTTATCTCTAATTCTATTTCTATGGATTCACAAGACTGCATGTTACTTACAGGCCCCAACATGGCCGGTAAATCAACACTGATGCGTCAGGTTGCCTTAACGGTGATCCTTGCACAAATGGGATCCTACATTCCTGCAACTGCTGCGAAGCTTCCTATTTACGATGCGATCTTTACTCGTATTGGTGCCAGTGACCAACTTTCTGAAGGCTTATCAACATTCATGGTAGAAATGTCTGAAACGGCCGAGATGTTAAAATCGGCAACGGATAAAAGTTTATTGATCTTAGATGAAGTGGGTCGGGGAACAGCCACCTTTGATGGTTTGTGTCTAGCGCAAGCAATACTTGAATACATTTTGGATTTCAAAAAAGCTCATGTTTTTTTCGCAACTCATTATCATGAACTGACAGTGCTTGAAAAAAAGTTCATGCAGATTAAAAATAAATACATGCAAGTGTTAACGACGGCTAGTGGCCAAATTGAATTTTTGCATATCTTAACCGATGGAGCTGTTGGCCAAAGTTATGGTGTCAAAGTGGCAGAGCTTGCAGGTCTTCCAAAAGAAATTATTCTGCGCGCTGCTGATTTACTGAAACAATTAGAAGTTTCTAATCCTAGTGTTAAACAACCGGACGCAAAAATAAATCAGCTTTCATTTTTTGAAGCAGCGCCAAAGTTTCAGCCGGATCCTAAGCAGCAGAAGTTGATTCAGGAACTGAAAACATTTTCTGTTTTGAAAACTTCACCACTTGAGGCGCTGAATCAAATTGCAAAGTGGCAAGAGAAGTTGAACTAGACGGGTCATGGATTACTGGACAATTCCAATTTCGGAGGTGAATTGCCTCATAGGTTAGCTTTAGATCCTTAAATAATGTTCAACTTGCGGTTCATTTATTGCAAATTATACAATAGGTTATAAACATCTCATCAAAAGGATAACAATGGATCAAACTAAAACGAATACAAATTTAAATTCAAAAAAAAGCGCCTCTGACGATAAAGCAGTGATTGACTCCAAACAAGCTGAAATGATGCAAGCCTGGCAGAAAGCTTCTACTCCTGGGACCGAGCACACAATGTTGAAGGGTCTGGTTGGGGAGTGGAAAGTTGCTACAAAGTCATGGCAGAGAAATGGGTCAACTCCTGAGGAAACAATTGGGAGTTCCACATTCAAATCAATACTCGGTGGTCGCTTTATCCAGCAAGATTTCAAAGGCAAAATGATGGGTCAGCCTTATGAAGGCTTGGGCATAATGGGATACAATAATGTGACCAAAAAATTCGAGTCGATGTGGCATGATTCTATGTCAACGGCTTCAATGCGACTCGAAGGCACGTTCGATTCAGCGACGAAAGTGATTTCCGAAACTGGCGAATATCAGGACCCTGTCAAAAAGATTTCTCAGAAGATGCGTTCAGAATTCAAAATCATCGATAAAAACAACGCGACTTTTACGATGTATATGCCCGACATGGTGACTGGCAAAGATTACAAGGCTATGGAGCAAATTTACAAGCGGCAGTAATTTAATACCCGCGCGATTGAATTGGATCCTCCGTACGAGTTGACTGCAAGTCCGCAGTTAGCAATGAGGTCTAAATAAAGGATATTGAAGAAAACATCGAGACCTAGTTAATTCTGGAGGTTTGGTGGAGGTACAGTGCGAATGTGGAAAATTCCGAGCAGAGCTAAAATCTTTTCCAGAAAATACTCCGGGTCGCCTAAAATGTTATGGCGATGATTGTCAAATTTCAATCATCGCCATGTTGGTAAACGAATAACGGAAGTTTTTCAGCCACTTGTGGAACCATAATAAGTCCGGCTGTAACAACTGGCTGTCCTTTTAAATCTGTCGTGCTGTATTCCACTTTGTAAATTTTAAAACCAAAGGCTTTCTTAATATTTACAGTTGCTGGACAAAATATTTTACGACCGGCCGCTACTTCGGCCGCATCCACATCTTGAAGATGAGTCAAAGAAACAAGTTCTCCAGGCTTTGCAATTGATAGCAATGAAGTTAATAGATTAGAAACAAAAACAAGAATTTTTATATGTGTGAACATAGAGAAACTATTTCGTGGTATTCGGTGTTTTCGCAGGAGCCGCACCAGCCTGGTTGCCTTTGTGTTCGCGCCAATTGTATTCCGAGTTTTTGATAAGCCTATTTTTCCAATCGTCCCATTGTTTTTTGGGTAATTTATGTAGCACGGCGCCTTTGTCATCGAAAATTTCGGGTTCTTTGCCGCCAATAAAATCAGTTAGTTTTTTAAATATACTCATGAGTTTAAGAGTAACTACATTTTTGGATTTGCGCAAATATCTATGATGTCTAAACCACGCTCTTCGCCAGGGTAGTTTCCGCCGGTTAACTTTTGAAAGCACTCTTTCGCAGCTAATTTAAAAGCGATGTCTTTATTGGCAGCAGCTTTACTCACTTCAAAAATCTGCCGGTCCATGCGGTAAATAAATTTATAGCTTTTATCTGCCTGTTTTGTTGCAGCAAAACTGAATATAGACACAAACAGGGTTAAAAGGATTAAAGCTGTTTTCATAAAGCCTCCGCTTTCGTTTAATTGGACTTAACTTTAAGTATGCAAAAAACAGGGCCAACTTTTCGAAAGATTCTACAAATGAAACACTTCAAGCACCTGTAATCATTGAAGTATTTTTTGTTTTAAAAAAGCAAACTAGAAAGGCCAAAAATTGGCGATCACCCGCAGATTTAAAGATATAGGATTTTACAGCGCATTGTGTTATAACGAGACATTATTTTGAAATGGAGTTTAACACTATGAATCTAATCCTATCCTTATTCGTTGTTGTCGCAGTATCCATCCTTTCGAGCTTGGCTTACTCCTCTGAACACAAAAAAGTGCTTATTATCAGTGATATCGATGACACCCTGAAGGTTTCTCATGTGCTTCATCCGCTTTATGCTGCTCCCAGAATTCCAAACTACACCGTGCGGTTTTCCGGCATGGCTCAGCTTTTTCAACTTTTATCCAGAGAACCAAACACAATCACACGCTTTGCTTATATATCAAATGCGCCCAAAGAAATTGCGGGTACAACGGCGTTTGGAGATGCTCATTTGCATTTTCTTACCCACAACAAATTTCCAGGCGGCGTGTTAAGTCTTCGAGAAGACCTTTTTGACAAAAACCACAAGATCAATGAAATCCGTAAACAAGTTAGAATCGAAAAACCAGACGTGATTGTTTTCGTTGGAGATAATGGTCAACGAGACAGCGAAATTTATCTGCAAGCAACTCGTGAGTTGCAGCATAGAAATATTCAGTTGGTAACATTCATCCACCAAGTTTACAAAACAGAAAGAAGTATGTTCGACGGTGTTCTGTTTCCAGAAATAGGTAACAAATTGCTAACCGGCCAAGTTGGCTACGTAACCGCCGTTGAGATTGCTTTGGAACTTCACCAAAATGGAATCTTAAGTCAGCAAGCTTTATCTTGGATGATCGAACACGTGGCACCAAATATTGCTGCTGAAAAGTTTTATTTTTCAGACAGTATGAATAACATTACTTTTCCTTCTTTTATGAACTGCAGCGAATTTGTCTGGAGATGGCCAATCACTGAAGAACTTGTTCCATTAGTGAAAAAAATTAAATCAGCGTGTTACGGCTTATTTTAAAGAATTAAGGCTGGGCTATGCAGATTAAAAACATTGTCCCATCTGTCTATGAAGGTTTAGTCTCGCCAAAAGTGTTAAGTCTGAAGGCGACGGAGACAAAGGCCACCTGCAATCAGTGTTTAAGATCCAGAGATAAGCGTTTTAGCTACACCTACAAAGAAAATCTGAAATGTTGCACGTTTCATCCTTACTTACCTAATTACGCTGTTGGAGCTTTATTACTGGAACCAAAAAAGACTTCTGGCATTTTAAAAATTGAAGAAAAAATTAAGAATAAACAATTTGCACTACCCATTGGCATTATGGCGCCTTTTGATTATCAATTATCTTTTTTATCAAAAAATGAAAATGATTTTGGAAATCGTGCCGACTTGTTGTGTCCGTATTTCAGCGTGGCCGATAACCAGTGTTCTATTTGGCAATACCGTGGAGTGGTTTGCACTTCGTTCTATTGCCGCAGTGACTACGGCCAAGATGGGCAGAAGTTTTGGTCGGTGTTTAGTGATTACTTAAGTTATGTCGAAATGGCTCTAGCTGAAGAGTGTTTGGTGCAAACTGATTTTTCACCGCGAGACATTTCAGATCAATTGATGTACTTAAATAAACGCGAATTTACTTCGGCTGAGCAAGCGCAAAAATCTTTATCAGATTCTGTAGATCGAAGTTTATGGAATGGTTACACCGAAAAATTAAGTTATTATCAGAAATGTTTTGCAATTGTAAAAGAACTAGATAGAAATCAGTTTAAAGAAATTCTAGGTCAACAAGGCTTAGAATTAGAAAAAGAAGTTATTGAGTATGGGCATAGAAGATAAAATTCAGACTTTGAAATTAACTTTCGATAGATGCACCACCTGGGAGCAGAAGTACGAAAAAATCATCGAGCTTGGTAAAAAATGGCCGGGCCTTGAGGACTCTGAAAAATCAGAAGATCTAAAAGTAAAAGGGTGTCAGTCTCAAGTTTGGATTAAAGCAGAACTATCGAAAGACAAAAAAATAATTTTCAAAGGTGATAGCGATGCGCTGTTGGTAAAAGGTTTAGTCGCCATAGTCCTTCAGATTTACAGTGATGAAACACCGAAAACAATTCTTGCAACAGATGTAGGCTTTTTAAAAGATATGGGCTTCGATACAGGGCTTAGCCCCAGCAGGTCCAATGGCCTTTATTCTATGATTAAACAGCTTAAATACTATGGCACAGCATTTCAGTATTTACTTTCAAAATAAGATCGCACTAAAATAATCTGTGTTAAATGCAATGTTTCTGCTTTTCTTTATTCTGCTGACTATTGACCCGGTGCAAGCACGCATTCGGTTAAGAAAAGTCAAAGATCCACCGCGCACCTGCACCGTCATGAAAGAGGATGAATTGCTGAGTCGACCGGTAAAGCCAATTTGGTCTACAGAGCGTCATAGCGTTGTTATTGGCAATGACGTGACTTTACTTAATGATTTGGGCGTGAAGGTTTGTGTATGGAACAAAAACTTGTTTGGTAAAAATGCAGATTTATCCAAGTTCAGATTCTATATTGATGAATACAAAGAATATATTTACCCGTACGTTGAAACTAAAGATAATGGATCGACCTTATATAAAGTGGCTTTTAAGGATTGTTCGATGGCTGACAAAGTAACATTAAGTAAACTTGAGTTTCCAGCCTGTGAAAAACCAAAAAAGATAAGTAAAAAACGAAAAAAGAAAACAAAATCGGCGGCAGCACAACCAACGACAGGGAAGACTAAAAAATGAAAAAAATGAATTTTCTAAGATTTGTTCTGATAATTTTTTTTACACTTAACACATTTGCAGGAGCACCAACCATGGACTGGAAAAAACCAAGTGCAGCTGAATTAAAAACAAAGCTAACTAAAATTCAGTTTGAAGTTACACAAAAAGAAGGCACCGAGCAGCCGTTTAAAAATGAGTTTAATGATAATAAAGCAGCTGGCATTTATGTAGATATCGTGTCCGGCGAGCCTTTGTTTAGTTCACTAGATAAGTACGATTCTGGAACCGGCTGGCCAAGTTTTTCAAAACCAATTGATGATAAATTTGTTACCTTAAAAGTTGATAAAAAATTATTTTCGACACGCACCGAGGTGCGCAGTGTAAAAGCGGATTCTCATCTAGGTCATGTTTTTGATGACGGTCCAAATCCAACGGGTAAACGTTTTTGTATGAATTCAGCGGCCTTTAAATTTATTCCCGTAGAGCAACTCGAAAAAGAAGGTTACGCAGAGTACGTCAAACTTTTTGATGCTAAAAAAAAAAGTTTGAACAATTAACTGTCGCAGGCGGTTGCTTTTGGTGCATGGAAAAACCTTTTGAAGAATTAAAAGGGGTGAATTCTGTAGTGTCTGGCTATGCTGGTGGCACTAAAAAAGACCCGACTTACGAACAAGTATCCAGCGGGACCACGGGGCATCTTGAAGTCGTACAAATCGAATATGACCCCGAGATTGTTCCATTAGAAAAGATTTTAGAAGTTTACTGGAAGAATGTTGATCCCTACGATCAACGGGGTCAGTTTTGTGATAAGGGTGATCAGTATATCAGTGCGCTATTCTATAAAGATCAACAGCAATTAGCAGCATTCGAAAAAAGTTGGAAAGCAGCGCAAAAAAATGTCTTACAAAAAAATGATTTAAAGACCAAGTATTTACCAGAATCCATGTTTTATGCAGCTGAAGATTACCACCAAGATTATTATAAAAATAATCCGATCCGTTACGGCTATTACAGAAATGGATGCGGACGAGACAAGCGCTTACAACAAATCTGGAAATAAACCACGGCGCTGTCTCAAGGTGAAACATAATACTTTTAGTTCACCTGGTACTATCCCGATAAATAGTGCATGAATTTAAACAGCAATAAAAATGTTATCCTTATATTCGCGGGTCTTATGGGTTTAACTTTAATTGCCTTTCAGAATTGCTCGTCTTCACTTTTTGTTTTAGGCACTGCCAAACAGGTGGATGCGTCTCAGTTATCTGACATGTTGAAGGAAAGTGAAAAAGAAGTAAAAAAAACACAAAAAGAATTAGAAACTGTTTCAGTTCCGTTAAAAATAAAAAACCGATTGCGTGATGTAGCAGGGGACTCGGATGATTCCGAAGAGCTTGGGGAAGAGCCCCCAGCTTCAAAAAAAGGAATGAAAGTAAAACTTCGAATGAAAAAAATTAAAAAGAAGAAGTCAGTTCGCTAGATCGTTGCAAAAACCTTATGCGTGTCATCCAAATCATCAACAGCATTTAAAAACTCTTCCACATCTTTACGCTGACTGTCTGATAGGTCTGTAATGTTTGTTGCCTTGTAGGACGGGGATGCGGACGTGATCTTCCAACCACGAGCCTGAAGCGCTTTATTTAGAGTATCTAAATTTTCAAACGAAGTTACAAACTCATAAGATCCATCTTCATTTTTGGAAACATCATCTGCACCAGCTTCGATGGCTTCTTCGTCAATATCAAAAGCTCCGGTTTTTGAAGCCTCGACAGCGCCCACGCGAGAAAACATCCAGGCTACACTGTTGGTTTCACCAAGATTGCCTTCATGTTTTTTAAAAACACTGCGCATCTCGGGCGCAGTACGGTGTTTATTATCTGTTTGGCATTCAACGATAACACCAACACCGTGTGGGCCGTAGCCTTCATAAGTTAATTCTTCGATAATTTTACCATCATCCAGTAAGCCAGCACCTTTTTTAACGGCGCGCTCAATAGTGTCGTTCGGACATGAAATGGCTTTTGCAGCGTCGATGGCCATGCGTAAACGGGCATTCATATCGGGACTTGGGCCACCTAGTTTTGACGCCACTTGAATTTCTCTGGCAACTTTCGTGAACATGGCACCTTTTTTCTGTGCATTTTCAGATTTACCGGCAGCTTTCCAACCCTTACCCATTTGAATCTCCCCAAAAAAATTTGACAGTGAAAAGACTAAATTATCCTACTCGGTCTTAGTTTGTCTAGGTCTAGGCCGTGTGCTAAGTAATTCAAATGTGGGCTTTTGATGAACCAGACATTTTTAAAAAAATCCTAATAATTCGGCAAAGTTCCAAAAAAGTCTTTAACTTAAAAGTGAAAGAAAATGCTCCGTTAATTCCGGCACGCGACGTCAGTTTGTTAGCTCCGAAACAGCTGCCAGAAAAAAAAGGACTGTCTTTTAAAGAAGGTCAAGCAAGGCTACTGCATGATTTGGCAAGTATCGAACTGCAAGCCATGGAGCTGGGCCTTCGCACGCTGGTTGAATTTCCTGACGCACCAAAAGAATTTAAAGAACAACTTTATGAGATCACGTTATCTGAAAGTGAACACTTAGAAATGTGCCTGACTGAAATTGAAGGCCTTGGTTTTAAGTGGGGTGATTGGCCAGTTCACTGTGCACTTTGGTCTGCAACAAGCACCAAAGATTCGCTTTTAGATAGAATTCTAATTGTGCACCGATTTTTAGAAGGCAGTGGTCTAGATGCCGGTGAAACTATTTTAAGACGTCTTCAAGGTGTCGACGCAAAACCTGTGCAAAAAGCAGCGACGCGCATTTTTAATGATGAAATAGGGCACGTTGAGTTCGGATCCAGATGGTACCGAAACATTTGCGACGTCCAAAAAATAGATCCTAACTTAGATTTTTCGGAGCGCATGGATAAGTTAAGATGGGTCTTACCAAAACGGGTCGAGAATATTGCCGTTGATCTTCGGCGTAAAGCTGGTTTTACAGACTCAGAAATTCTTTATTTACAAAACCTGCGGCTGGCTTTCTTAGGAAAAGAAAACTCAGCCGGGTAGTCGTAGTCTACTGACGCAATCTGATTGGTGCATTTAGTTTTTTATCTGCGCTACTTCGTAGGATTTCACCGGTATCTAAAACCAAAAGCTCACTTCGATAAAGCTCCTCACCGCCGCAAGATACTAAATCTGTGGTCCTATATTTATTCGAAACGACACTGTTCGTAATCATGGTGCCGGTACCTTTATCAACTTCGACAAGTGGTTTCCGGTCAAACTTAAGTTCATCGCCTGAAAACGGATTCCATTTTTTATAGAGCTTGCAAGTAACCTTGCCTTTCATCTCAGATTTTATATGAAATGCTTCAGTTGGGCGGCCCATGAAATTATAATTAATTTTATCAGTAGCCATGCTGGATTTCTTATTTGAATTGAAATCTATTGAACAGTCCCATTCGGTTGGGTTCTGTACGTACTCATTTTTCAAAAAGGCGGCAGCTGCAGGTGTTAAATTAGGCAAACTTTTTTCGATCCCAAGGTCATGCTTTACATCAGGATACTGCTCATTTTTAAAAGAGTATGAAATTTCCGAAATATAATGTGGTTTTTGCGTGAATACTTCATCAATACTTTTAAAGGGCGTCCCGTTTAAATCTAAAACTTCGTGATTGTTTTCTACGTAGATGTAGCTCGAGTGAATTTTCTTAACTGTTTTAACTGTTCTGTAATATGAATTATTTCCAGTTAACTTATCGGAAACAGACTCATTACGGAATACATCTCCAGCCTCAGTTTCTGGATCTAGCTGATAGTCGGTGCTGTATCCAGTTTCCGTTATTTTGCAGCCTATCGTTCGCATTTCTTTTTGCTCGTCATAGCTAAGATTAGCTTTCACCAGCTGTATACGGTCGGGAACAACAGTTTTGGTCACGTCAGCTACAGTCGCTGCCTGAGCCAATTTCTGCTTACCTTGTTCGATAAGATCTGCGTCGGTCTGCGGCTTAGCTTTTTCGCTGCTGCCTGAATCACATGAATTTAGTGCTACAAGAGCCAAAATTAAAATTGCAATTTTAGTCATTTAAATATCTCCTCTGTAAATTTTGGTTAACCTACCACAATGGATCGTTGATTTCGGGATAATAAACTAACAACGAAATTCCTATCTAAGCGTAAAAAAGTTCTACAAACGACTATGTCACTTCGTACAACCTCTGGTCAGTGATTTTCGCTTAAAACGGACTTAAAGGCTTTACAGTAAGTTAGCTATTTGCATCTAAAACGTTTATATGAAAATTCATTCTTTTCACACACGTACTACTTTGGCCTTTGTTTTTAGTTTGGCCTTTGTTTTTCAAACGACTCCGGCACAGGCCGCAGGACGATGTTTAGATCTATTTAAAGTACCCGTGCAACATGCATTTTCGAACGATCCTGTGGCTCAGTTGATGCTTTGGGAACAAACATCCAATCAAACGCGCTGGTACAAACCCACAGAGCCCGTGCAGTTAGGTTATACAGAAATTCCTGCAGATAAAGTTGTTGTCAGAACCGAAACTTACACGCCAGAAATAATTCATTCTTTTTTTAAAACAGAAACGTTGTCGCATGTTCGTTGGATGAAGCATCCGTTGAATCGTTCACTAAAAGTTCCCTACATCAGAGATGCTGAACAGGGGCACAAGCAGGCTTTTTTTTCAGCGTCCAGATCTATGTTCACCACGATTAATAATTCTTTATTTTCATTAAAATTACCAACGGATTACCCACATCCAGGTGCGGCCGCTCAACCAGACAAAGCGGATTTGAATAATGACTCTATCATTTCCATGCGCAGGTCTAAGCACATCAGAGATTATGACGCTCGTTTCGGTAGTGCTGAAAATCTTTATGTTTTGACAGAAGTAATTTCTGTCGCCAGTAAGTTAGGTAATGCGTTTTCGGTGCGCGACTTAAGACCTTTGCAAGACGGAAATTATTATTTACCGGCTTTTAGTATTCCGTATGCAGGTCGTGAAATTGCAAAGTTAAATAACGCCCATTATTCTGAATTTTGGAAAGAGCACTATGGTGCAAATCTAGGAAAAGCCAAAGCGCAGTTGCTGTTACGTTATGGTCTGCAAATGAAAACCCCAAATGCACAGAATTGGCTGATTCAGTTGGATAAAAATATGGCTCCGACGGGACGCATTTACATGCGTGATGTTGCGGATTCAAACTATGTCGATTTCGTAGCCGATCACAACGGCAGTTTTGATTTGATTCAAGCAGACCGAAAGGTGAATTTTTCTACTGGAAAGATGTTAAGACCGAACTGGGAAAACTCAGCGTGGCAAATGGATGAGGGAAAGGTCTTTGACATTGTATTACACTCTTGGGGTGCAGCACATGATGCGGCTTATGTTAAAACTATTAAAGACTCATTAAAACTAGAGGCAGAGATTACAACGATCAAGGAATTAGAAACGTTTTTAAAAACACCTGCAGGTGGTGATGCGCTATACATGTACGATTCTGCACGCAGACGCTCCCATTTATTATCTCAAGGAAATGCGGCTTAGAATGAAAAAATATTTCCTCTTGCTCTTTCTATTTTCTTTTCAGCTTCAGGCTGCACCAATATGTTCTGATCTTTTTACGCAAGGGACAAATTATTTATTTGGTTTAGAATTTACTTTTACAAATCAAAGAATCATCGACGAAGGAAATAGAAATCCAAAAGACTTTGGTTTAGCTACTAATCCGCTGAAGGCAGCCGCTTGGGAAAAATGGCTTGAGATCGTTAAAGAAAAGTGCAAAGTCACTAGTGACTGCACGACTTACATGAGCGAAGACAAACATGGCGCTGCTTTAGCCGTGCGGTTTAAAGATAATTTTCAAATAACTATTGGTATCGATTCAGCGGCGCTTGAGGTGAATGCGACACCAAAAATTCGCAGTGAGTTTGCTGACGTTAAAAAACACATGGAAGACTACGTTTTTGCTACTGCGCTAGAGGCTGGATTAAAGCCGCATGAACGCGCGGGGCAAGGACACATTCACATTTCAACAAAAGCGTTTACTAACGGATTAGATTTAAGAAACTTTTTTGTCGATTTTCAAAACCGACCAGAAATTATTTATGGTGCCTTGGGTAACCATCTTTTAAACAGCCCGCCGCTAGCAGCGCAAAGTGAAGTTCAGCGAAATCAGTTAGCACAGGTGTTAAACCAGCTTGATGCTGGCGGAGACAATTATACCGTTCGTGATTTTGCTAATCTAATCAATTCACAAGTCTATACAGATAGCGTCGCTAAAGATTGGGGAAGTCCAACTTATTACCAAGCCTTCAACATGACCCGAGTCAATTACTCTTCAAGTAAAGCCACAGTTGAAATTCGCAGCTTTAGACCACAAGCAAGTCCTGATATATTCGAACTACAAACCATGCTACTTGAGCGCTGGGTAGAACGACTTAAACAAATAGATAAACCGATTCCTTACATCAACAAAGATAAGTACGAATACTCGTCGCAAGAAATCGTGAATGGGTTTCATCAACTGATCATCGATTTAGAACTACCGTGGAAAACATTTAAGGTTTTGCTACCAGAAAAGTATCAGCATATTCAACCAAATGAAAAGTTTAAGTCCGTGAATTACAGCATTCGGCAAATGCTAAAACCGCCAGCTATGGTAAAAGTAATGCGCAATTTTTTTAGTGAAGCTCAAGATTTACTGAAGTCCTGGTTTTAATAAACTAAATTTCTTCATCGGGATCTAGAAATCGCCAGCGGCCTTCAGGTAATTTACCCAGCATCAGACGACCTACGCGGACGCGTTTCAGACCAGTCACCCGAAGTCCCACAAGTTCACACATGCGCCGGATCTGGCGTTTCTTTCCTTGTTTTAAAATAAAGCGCAGTTGATCTTCATTGATCCAATCGACTTTCGCAGGTTTTAGTTTTTCGCCGTCTAGTTCCAAACCAAAATTTAAAAGACCAAGTTGCTCTTTCGATAAAAAACCTTCGACACGAACCATGTACTCTTTTTCAACCTGGGAATTTTCACCGATCAGTTTTTTGGCAAGCCTTCCGTCTTGGGTAAAAATAAGTAAGCCCTGAGAATCGATATCAAGTCTACCAACCACGGCCAAATTTTTCATGTCTCCGCGTTGTAGTGTTCGTTTTTGATTACTAAACTGTGTGCTATCTTTCACCAAGCGAATTGCAGGTTCATAGCCGGGTTCGGGCTGGCCTGAAACATAGCCAATCGGTTTATTAACTAGAATGGTTACTAAATTATTTTGTTGTTTCAGTGCCGGGGTATCTAAAGTGATTTTTGCGTTTGGCAGTACTTTAAGACCAAGTTCTTGCACACGCTCGCCATTGACGAAAACCAAACCCTTTGCGATGTAATCGTCAGCTTCCCGGCGTGAGCAAATACCGCGTTCAGACATCAGTTTTGATAAACGCAGTGGTTCATCCGAAGTTGTCACTTTTGCTTTGGGTGTTGATTTAGTCTGTGACATAATATTTCTCACTCCAAAGATTTTCGGTTTCAAACAACTTAATGAAAACCAACTTATTTTTTAATTTCAGTGCACTCAGTTTATCTTCGAAATAAAGTAAAATATTTTCGGTTGTAGGAACTGTATTTTTAAACTCAGGAATGACATAGTTTAAATGAACAAAATCAAGTTGATCGGTTAGCTTTAACAGTTTTTTCTTTAATGATTTCTCGGTTGTGACAAGTTCTGTGTCTTGAGTTGTAGCTGCTATTTGAAAACCGACTTCAATTTTGTAATTGTGTCCATGCCCGTACTTTGAAAAGCAGCGGCCAAAGATTTTTTCATTATCCTTATCAGTGAAAGATTTGTTTTGATAAAGATGAGCTGAACTAAAAGTAGAGTCCAGCACCAGAGTGCGTTTCATTTTAAACCAATTCCGCCATCAACGGACAATAAACTAGCTGTGGTCCATTTAGACTCATCACTGGCTAAAAAATAACTGGCTTTAGCAATATCTGAGGGTTCGCCAATAAAACTGAGCATTTGTAATTTCGCCAGCTGAGTAGTGACCCTGGTTTTCTCAGCAGCCACCATGGAATGAAAACCATGAATCGGGGTGTCTACAATACCTGGGCAAATGACATTTGCCCGAATGTTATAGGCCGCACCTTCCTGAGCCAAAGTGATCGTCCAGTTATTCATCGCGGCCTTCATTGCTGAATAGGCTGAAGTATTTGCCGCTGGTTTAATTCCTAATGAAGATGAAATATTTAAAATAGATCCTTTTTTGTTTTTTACAAATATTGGCCACAGCAATTGTGTTATTTGCACAGGGCCTAATAGGTTTACAGTGAACTGTTCAAGCCAAGTCTCAGTTGTGGTTTTAGTAAAACTTGCTTGCGAGTAAACGCCGGCATTGTTTATTAAAATTTCAACGGGTGGATTTTTTTCTAATAGTTCTAACAATCGATCTGCATGATTTGTTAAATTTTTCAGATCAAAATCCAAAAGTGACGATTTTCCAGACAAAGTTTTTTGCACCGCTTGCAGTTTTTCTAAACTTCGGCCAAGTAAAACGACGAAATGACCATGCTTAGAAAATTCCCGGGCAATCTCAGCGCCGATGCCTGAACTTGCACCGGTAATAACCACAGTCCCAGCGACAGTCCCAGACATCTACGCTTTTTCCATTTCCATCTTAGCGATGGTTTGCAACTGCATGTTGGATGTGCCTTCGTAAATCTGACCAATTTTAGCATCACGCCAGAATTTTTCGACCGGATATTCTTTTGTGAAACCGTTACCACCAAACAAGTCGATAGCCATCGATGTGATTTTTTCTGCGGCTTTCGAAGAATATAACTTTGCCATGGCAGCGGATTCGATAAAATCTTCGCCAGCATCTTTTAATCTCGCGGCATTGTAGACCATTAATCTTGAAGCTTCTAATTCAACACGCATCTGTGCCAATTGAAATTGAACACCTTGAAATTGACCGATGTTTTTTCCGAATTGTTCACGAGATTTGATATAATTTAAGGTCGCATCATAAGCGCCTTGAGCAATTCCTACCATTTGCGCACCAATACCAATGCGACCTTCGTTCAAGGTCTCGATGGCAATTTTGTAACCTTTGCCGACTTCACCAAGAATATTCATTTCTGGAATTTCACAGTTTTCAAAAATCAATTCACATGTAGAGCTTGCACGTATTCCAAGTTTGTCTTCTTTTTTACCGATGGTGAAGCCTTTGGAACCCTTTTCAACGACAAAAGCTGTTATGCCTTTGTAACCCTTTGAAATATCCATGTTAGCAAACACAATAAAGAAACTAGCTTCTTTAGCGTTCGTGATCCAAAGCTTATTGCCATTTAAAATCCATTTGCCATCTTTTTTTTCTGCACGGCATTTTAATGCAAATGCATCTGAACCAGAACCCGACTCAGACAAGCAGTAAGCACCGACCCAATCTTTTGCTAATCGCGGTAAAAATTTTTCTTTTTGAGCGTCAGTTCCCCAGCGAATGACAGCGTTTGTAACCAAAGTGTTTTGCACGTCACACAAAACCGAGACGGCTCCATCGACGCGGCCAATTTCTTCTACAGCGATACACGCCATCGTAAAAGTGGCACCAGCACCGCCGTAGTTTTCTGGCGATTCAATTCCCATTAATCCCATTTCAAATAATTTCGAAACGATTTCGGGACGCATTTGCGCTTGTTCATCCATGTGGGTGACGTGGGGTTTAATTTCAGTTTCGGCGAAGCTGCGAACAGCATCTCGAAAAGCGATTTCATCTTCTGAAAACATTGTGATCGCCGGGCGTGCATTTTCCACTTTCATTGGGAACTCCTTGGAAGAAAAACTAAATATTGAGTTATTAAATTAAGCGCATAACTGTTGTAGATCAAGTGACCAGATGCATTAAGCACATTTTTGTGGTTTCACACAACGTGACTAAAGCTCGCGCAGACTGCAAGTTTTTCTCGACAAGAGTCCTAACTTTGGTAGCGTGACAAGTATGGATATAGTTGAAATTGGTGGAAAATTAGCGATCTTTTTCGTTCCGTTTTTGTTTGCACTTTGTTTTCATGAGTTTGCGCACGGCCTTGTGGCTAAATGGCGCGGAGACAACACGGCCGAACAAATGGGTCGTTTGACATTGAATCCGATGGCTCACGCCGACTTGATTGGAACTTTCGTATTGCCAATCAGTGCTATCGTTTTTGGCATTCCACTTTTTTTCGGCTGGGCAAAACCCGTTCCGGTGAACACAAGAAATCTAAAAAATGTTCGCACGGATATGTTCTGGATCGCCTTAGCAGGACCGATGTCGAATGTGATTTTGGCTGTGGTTTCTACAATCGTGATGATGGTGCTGGTTCGCTTTCAGTTGATGGGCGAATTTGCAAAACCAATCATGAGTTTGTTACAAATGTTTGTGCTAACTAATTTATTTTTAGCAATTTTTAATATTTTGCCTCTGCATCCGCTGGATGGTGGAAAAGTTCTGGCTCGGTTTTTACCAGCTTCGATCAATTACAAATTAGAACAAAATGAACAAATCACCAGTTTTATTTTATTAGGACTTATGATCACCGGAGCCTTAAGCGTATTGAAAGCTCCGGTATTTTATATTTTTAATCACTTGATGGCTTTTGCCGGCGCAGGAGCCGTTCTTTGAGAGTCCTTAGCGGAACCCGAACCACCGGGGCGCTTCACTTGGGACATTATCTTGGCTGGTTAAGTAATTGTCTAAAATTGCAATCTGAACATGACTGTTATTTTGGTGTGATGGACTGGCACGGTATGACCAGTCATTACAAATCATCGCATGAAATTTCTGCTTGGAACCGAGATATTTTTGCAGAGATGCTTGCTTGGGGTTTAGATCCTGAAAAAAGCACGTTGTTCATTCAGTCATTTGTTCCAGAGCATATTGAGCTGTTTATGATTTTTTCTAACCTGACTCCAATGGGATGGTTAGAGCGAGTTCCCACGTGGAAAGATGCCGAAGAAGAAGCAAGAGCCAGCGACACGCACAACTTAGGTCGTTTTGCTTATCCGGTTTTACAAGCGGCTGACATCGCTATTTATCAAGGCCAACTGGTTCCGGTGGGTGCTGATCAGGTCGCGCATTTAGAACTAACCCGTGAAATTATTCGCAGGTTTAATAACTTGTACAAAGCGAAACTTCCAGAGCCTAAAGCTTTACTGACAGAGACTCCTTCATTTGCAGGACTAGATGGCAGAAAAATGTCCAAATCATACAACAATTCAATCTTGCTATCTGAAGAGGAAAAAAGTTTAAAGAAAAAAATCAATTCTATGGTCACAGATCCTCAACGGGCACTTAGAGAAAATCCGGGAAATCCTTATATTTGTAATGTGTTTACCTATCACAAATTATTTTCTACTGATGCCGATCAAAAGTGGGTTGTCGAAGGCTGTACAACTGCAGGAATTGGTTGTGGAGACTGTAAAGCAAAGCTTTGTGGCAATATTGAGCAATTGATTAAAATTCCTCGAGAAAAGAAAAAAGATTTGTTGAATAACACCAAACGTCTTGATTCAATAATTTTTGAAGGCTGCGAAAAAGCCCGCAAGGAAGCCAGTAAGAATTTGAAGTTGATTAAAGAACATATGAAATTAACTTAAAGTAAGGAATAAATGAGTAGCATCCGAGTCCAGCTGCAACAATTTGAAGGCCCCCTAGATTTGCTTCTTTACCTGATTCGTAAAGAAGAGATGGATATTTTCAATATTAATATCGTCGAAATTACCGCGCAGTATCTTGATTTCATTAAGATCATGAAAGAATTTGATCTAGAAGTTGCTGGCGATTTTATAGCTATGGCTTCGACCTTGATTCAAATTAAATCTAAAATGTTATTGCCCCAATACGATGAAAACGGCGAAGTCGTCGAAAACATCGATCCGAGAAAAGAATTAGTTCAAAAACTTTTAGAATACGAAAAATACAAAGAAGCTTCGAAGGCCTTATATGATCGTCCATTACTTAATCGTGACATCTGGGCCCGTGGTTCCAGAGAAAAGTTACAAGTCAGCAATGACGAAATTGAACTGGAAGAAAACGCTTTATTTTCTTTAATTTCTTCTTACCGAAAAGTTGTTAAAACTTTGCATAAGAAAATTCACAAAGTGAATGTGAAATTGCAATCTATTGCCAGCCGAATTTTAGAGATGTCCACACGGCTGATACCCGGCACAACTGTGCGCATGGCAGAGTTATTCTCGAACGATATCAAAGAGCGTATCGAACGATCTCGGCAAGCCCTAATCACTTTTTTATCTTTGTTAGAGCTTGGAAAAATGGGCTATGTGGGCCTTTATCAGACTGAAAATTATGGCGATATTCACATTCAAACAAAAAAAATAATTGAAGGTGATGTTGTTTCCAGAGTTGAAGAGTACGGAAATATCGATGCCGACCAGGTAGCTAATTCTTTATTCGCCAAAGCAGCAAGACTTACTGAACAAGAACTTGATTTGATTGATCAAGAAAGCGATGTTTTAGATTCAGCAGAAAAAAAGCAAATGAGTTTTACAGAAAATGTGACAGCCGTGTCGGTAGAGGACATGGCTTCAGATGATGAGATTTTAGCTGCTGAGAACGAAATTGATCCCGATATTCTTTCAAATACCAATTCGCCACAAACTGAAGAGCAGGTGTAATCATGGCCCGAAAAAAAATAAGCACGATTGATAATTCTGAATCTATTACTTCAGAGAATGTTAAAAATGCACTTCAGGATATCGAAATTGAAGCTTCTTTATTTTTATCAGAAGAAACAGAGTCAGAAGGATTTTTACCAAACGTAGAATCGACCGAGGATCTGGAAACATTATTAGCGACGACTGAAACTGTTGAGATAGCTGGTTCTGAATTGGACAGCTTTGAAGCTGCAGATATTGAAGATGTCGAATTTATTGAGGAAGAACAAATTCATAGTATCATTGAAAGTATATTATTTGCCTCTGACAGACCAGTTAGCTTTGCTGCTATTCAGTTGGTTTTTAAAGGTACAAATGTCACTAAAGACAAAATCAGACGTGTCATTGACAGCTTAGCTGTTGGTTACGCTGGCGGCGACCGTGGCATTGTTTTAGAAGAAATAACGGGTGGTTATCAGCTGCGCACTAAAATAGATAACATGAACTTTTTAAAGCGCACGATCAAAACCAGAGCCTTCAAATTGTCTGGTCCAGCTCTAGAAACGTTATCCATCATTGCTTACAAACAACCCGTTGTTAAAATGGAAGTCGACCAAATAAGAGGCGTTGAATCAGGTCACTTATTGCGTGCGTTGATGGAAAAGGGCTTAGTTACTTTTGAAAGTAAAGCAGAGCATTTACCAGGAAAGCCCATGCAGTACGGAACTACAAGGCGCTTTCTTGAAATATTTGGTCTAAGAAATTTAAAAGAGCTTCCGACACTGTCACAAATTGATGAGCTTTTACCCGATGGCATCGGTGAAGAAATTGAAGAAAAACAAACTCTTTCGATGGTCACAGAATCTTTAGCTGAAAATACAAAAGCGTTAAGTTATTCTGAAGGCGAAGAAGAGCTTGGCCAGATTGAACAGCAATTGACAGCGATTTCAACTTCATCTGACTTTTTTGAACAAGAAAAAATTCGCCAAAAACAAAAGCGTGATGAAGAAAAAGCACAAAATATTCGAGAAGCAGTAGCCGTCGGCGAAGCTGTATCGAAGCGTGATCTAAACTGGTTGAACAGATTTGAGAATCCAGAAGTGATCGTGCTAAATGAACCAGTACTTGATGCCAACGAAATTGTCTTAGCTGATATAACTATTACCGAAGTAGCTGGTGAATCAGCTGACCTAAATTCTGAGAACTCAGAGGATGAGCTGTTGATGTTTGAAGAAGCTGACGATGAAGAAGGACATGCTTAACAAAATAAAGAAACTGTTATGTACGACTTTGTTTCTGTATCTTGCTGCGATGATCATTGTTTTAGGAAATGGCTCATCTTTTCTGGGTCGGTATTTTCAAAATGTTTTTAACCCAGTAGCTAATTCAATCGGACTTAATACAACCTGGAATTTTTTTTCTCCAGATCCGGCTCACACGATGTATCTAAAATACTATGTCCTTTTTGAAGATGATTATGCAAATTCAACAGCAGAAACAATCATCGGTTATTACCCTGAATCAAAAGACCAAGGCGATGATTTTCGTTTAGATAAAAAACGGGATTCCTATGCTATGCGATTTTTAGCTGTCGATCCCTACCGCATGGAAACTTTTTTTACTCCGTGGATCTGCCGAAAATATCCAACAGCCAGAAAACTGCAAATTGAACTTTTTGTTAACCGAATCCCAACGCTGGATCAAGTTATTGCAAACGTAAATAATAACATTACTGATTTTGACTCGATGCTAAGGACAGAAGAAATCAATCGATACATTTACGAGTGTCCAAATGCTTCTTAAAATGGATCAGCTATTCAAACAATTAAATTTTTTCCTGTTTGGCAAAAATAACTTTGAACAACTGGCTATTTTTAGAATTCTTTTATGTGGAACTTTATTTTATATGGCTTGCTATAGGCAGCTTAATATAGATCAGTTAGGATCAACATCACTAATACCCAGAGACATGGCTTTAAATGTTTTTCCAGATTTTTACCGACCATTTATCCAGTGGTTTTTTTGGCCAGATATTTATGTTGGTATAGTTCATATGGTCTTGATTGCTTTGTTACTTCTAGCCACTGTTGGGTTAACGAATAGACCTTTGCTTTTTATCACTTGGGTACTTCATCAGGGTATTTTAAACAGAAATTATGCCATTCTTTTTGGAGCCGATGTGATCGGTGGTTTGTTTTTGTTTTACTTGTGTTTCACAAATTGCACTAAGTACCTAAGCTTTCGAAATATTATTTTTAAGAAGACAGACAAAGTGACTGACGCAAACGTCACAGATTATTTAAGTTCTACTTTTTTTAGAATCATCCAAATTCAACTTTGTGCGATCTATATGTACACAGGCTTTGAAAAATTAAAAGGCAACACCTGGTGGGACGGAACGGCACTTTGGACTGTTTTTGCAAATCCACAATTTAGTCAGTTTGACTTTAAATTTTTAAGTCACACGCCGTTGTTTTTTGCGATCAGTACCTTTTTATCTATTGTGTTTGAAGTTTATTTTGCGCCGATGATGATGAATAAAACTTATCGTGTGTATTGGCTTATTGGTGGAGTCGTATTTCACATCTCGATTGGAATTTTATTAGGACTGATGGCTTTTTCGATGGTAATGATTTCTACATATGTTTTATTTTTAGATCGTGAATTTATTATTTCTACTGTGAAATGGATCAGCTTCAAAACAAAAATTTCATCTTTAGCCTAGGTGTTGCTTTAGTCACCAGTTTTGGACTATGTCTTTGACGGGTGCATAGTGTCTTAAGTATATGAATTTGCTAGTTTATTCAATATTCTAAATCGGAATATTGATTTTTTATCAATTATAGCCGATACTTAACCTATGCATCAGTCCGTGATGATAAAGCCACAAGATGTGGCGCTTTTAGTTAAAATCATTTCGCGAAAATCCGTTGGTGATTGGCGACAGGTTGATCTTGCGATGGAACTTGGATTCAGTCAGGGAGAAATCGCTAAAGCTTTGTCACGCTTAAGTGCAGCGGGGCTTGTTGTTGATAAACGGGTGAACCGGACCGCTGCACTTGAATTTATTTTGCACGCAGTAAAATATGTATTTCCGATTCAGATTGGTTCTTTAACGGTTGGGGTTCCGACCGCGATTTCAGCACCGGTACATCAAAGCGCTGTTGTTCAAGGCGGTGATGATATTTTTGTTTGGCCTTTAGCGAAAGGTAAAGTTCGCGGGCAAATTATCATACCTTTTTATCCACAACTTGCAGAAGCTGCACTTAAAGATAAAGAGTTTTATGATATAATGTCGGCTATTGAAATTTTACGTATGGGACGTGCCCGTGAAAGAAAAGCTGCAGAACAGTTCTTAGAGCGAAAGATAAAATCCGTATGAGCTTTAAACCTGCAACGATTGAAATGATCATAGTCGTAGCGAAAGCACTTGGTGATCTGAATCAAAACGCAGTATTTGTGGGTGGAGCGACAGTTCCATTTTATTTACCGGAAGCTTATTTGCCTCAAGCCCGTCCTACAGAAGATATCGATGTAGTTATGGAACTCGTTGGCCAAAAGGCCAGCGCAATCAATGACGAAGCTTTGCGTAAAAAAGGATTTCAGCATGACACAAGTGATGGCGCACCAATCTGTCGTTGGGTTTATCGCTGATTGAAGGTTGATGTCATGAGTACAGATGCTTCATCCGTTGGTTTTACAAATCGTTGGTACAGCGAAGGTGTAAAAACTGCGATGGAAATTGTTTCAATACCGGTACCTGTAAAAATATTTAGTCTTCCTTATTTTTTAGCTTCAAAACTTGTAGCATTCCGTGATCGTGGCAACAATCATTATATGGGTAGTCGTGATATGGAAGATATTGTTTCGTTGCTAGAAGTCGCTGACGAGGCATTGTTCGAAAATATTTTGTCAGACGTGTCGCAAGAACTACTGATCTTTTTAAAAAAAGAATTTCAATCGTTGTTGAACGCTTCTGATTTTTTAGATTGTTTACCTGGCGCAGTTTTTAATAGGGCTGCTGCGACTAAATCTGCTGTCACTGTTAAGCAGCGTATGCAGAAATTGATTGATAAACCGGAGTACTGAACCGATCTAATTTTTCGATACACTCTAGGATTTATATCTACTGCAAAACATCAGTTCATTCAGTGCTTGAAAACCAATCTATCAATTTAAACTCATTCCACGAGCTAGCATTTCTTCTTCCAACAAAAGCGTGAATTGTGATTTAAATTCAGCTGCATCCATCGCTTTCAGTTTCATAAGAAAAGTTTGAAAAGTATCCGTGCCTGCAACTAAGGTTAACGCCTGCAAATAAAAGCGAACAAAAAGTTCGTGATGACGAACCCGGCTTACATTAGACAGATGGATTTGAATAATATAATTCCAAATCCACAAGTATCAGGATCTTTGCGTCCGCAGTGATCTGAGCAATTAATAGAAGCAGCAGTGAAAACTGTCTGCTTCTATTGTTTGTATCAGATTGATACAAAACAACTTGTTAGCGCTTAATATTTTCACGATAAATTCCGATAACTTGAGTGTGAAATCAGTGCTTCAAATATTTACGATTTTAAGTCTTTTTGTTCTTGCGACAAGCTGCGGTGGATCCATTGCATCGTCATTACTATCAGATGCAAAAAGTACGTGTGACGTTTTAACCAATCCCGCATGTACAGATTCGGGCGACGGCGCAGGTGGTAATACAACTTCTGCCTTAGAAATAACACCAAGTTCTTTAAACATAACTGCCAACTTAGATAAATCTGACATCGTTGAAATCACTGGAACTTGTAACGACAAAGGAATCAGGAAGAACAGAATTCTAGTTGATGTTTTTGCAGGAGACATTAATGAAACAGTCGAGCCATATATCAGTAATGATAAGGGCTCGATCTGTGCAAACCTTGCTGGTGCTGGTTTAACATCGTCTGGAATTCCTCACGGAGCAAACTGTTTTTGGATCACAAAGGGAATCGGGTTAACCGAAGATTTTGGTTTACCTAGTCAGCGTGATTACCCACAATGTCACAATGGCCAGTTCGGTTTTTCTGTGCGACTTGGAAAAGTTTTAACGGACACATCACTTGGAACAAATTATTTAGTCCGTTTAAAATTGCGTACCGAAGATAATGGTGTTTCTGAATCGGTATTAAGCCGGGTTGTGGTTGCTAGACAAATTGGTGCTCCATCAATTGATTCAAGAACGATTGATCCCACATTGTTTAAATGTTCACTAAAAAATTCAGTGGCTCGATTTAATCAAAATATTTCTTACGTTCTTAGTCGCTCGTATAAAATTGTTCAAACCGGCGCGCAATCTGCGACTGTTCCAGTTGCTGGTTACAATCCGCTAACCAGTGCCAGCAGTTTAGCTTACGCATTTGATAACTTTGAGTTGGTCGATGGAGTCACCTATTCGTACTCAATAACGGGGACGGATACTCAGTATGCGTATGCACCAACAGTACCTGTTGGAATTTCGAACACGATGGAGTGCCCGATGAATATCCCATCGTTTATTCAGTTTCGCGCACCAACAGCAAATCGGTGTTCGTTCAATATTCAAAATTCAAATGCTTCAACAAATGTGAAATATCAGGTCGCATATGGACCTCAGAATTGGACAGGGACTTTGGGATCAGGCGCAAATAATCCGCCGGTTCCAAGATCATGTGACCCTGGAACTTCTTTAAACGGTGGAACATATTATTGCGATATTAGTGGTCTTGCTTCGGGTACTAGATACCATTTTGCTACTCGTGCATATAAAGATGTAAATGGTAATAATTTACCCGACGTCGGTGAAGAAGTCGGGTACTGGTCCAATGAATCAGTTTGTCCAACGCTTTAATTAAAACGTTGCTGGCTAGAACGTTTCATCAAACGAACTATTAAAACGTTTCGTCAAACGAAACTTGTCCACTGACTCCAACTTGGTAAGCAGATACTCGGCGTTCAAAAAAGTTTGCTAACTCTTGCATGTCTTGCAGTTCCATAAAATCAAACGGATTTTTTGCGTTGTATCTTGGTGCAATGTTTAACATTTCTAAGCGCTGATCGGCGATGTATTCCAAGTACTGGCGCATGTCGCCAATAGATAATCCAGCGATGCCGTTTGCAATTAAATCTTCGGCAAAAGTCATTTCGCAGTCGATTGCATCTTCTAACATTTGCACAACCATGTCCTGCATCTGTTCATTAAATAATGTTGGATCTTCCTTACGAATTGTTTGGATCACTTGGTTAGCAAAAGCCATGTGCATGCTTTCATCACGGAAAACCCAATTTGTTCCAGAAGCAAGACCTGCTAACATTCCTTTTGAACGTAAGAAGTAAACATACGCAAAAGCTGCGAAGAAAAACATTCCTTCAATGCATGAAGAAAAACAAATCACATTCATTAAAAACTTACGACGATCTTCTTGCGTTTTTAAAGTATCTAAATCGTTGATTGAATCCATCCATTTAAAACAGAAATCCGCTTTCTTTTTAATAGACGGAATATTTTCAACCGCTGCAAATGCTTCAGCACGGTCTTCTGGGTTAGGAATATAAGTATCTAAAAGCGTTAAGTAAAACTGCACATGTAAGGCTTCTTCATAAAGCTGACGACTTAAATAAAGACGCGCTTCCGGAGAATTGATATGTTTGTACAAATTTAAAACCAAATTGTTTCCAACAATGGAATCTCCGGTTGCGAAAAACGCAACAAGTCGGTGGATCAAATGTTTTTCTGAATCAGACATACGAGTATTCAAATCGACAAGGTCTGTAGAAAAATCAACTTCTTCAACAGTCCATGTATTTTTAATACCGTTTTTGTACATTTCATAAAACGTTGGGTACTTCATTGGTCTTAGTGTTAAGTTAAATCCTGGATCTAAAATCATTTTAATCTCTCCTTGTTGTTGATTCTTCTGCTCTTGCTGACTAAATTTACTATTTAAATTTACTGACAAGCTTCGCATAACTCTGGGTTTTCTAAACTGCAACTAACGGCTTCAGCGTCGGTGTATACTTTAGCCGTAGTTTCAACAACCTCAGCAATTTCTGTAGCCACCATCGTCGATTTTTTTACCGTGGTTTTAGCTATTGAAGTGGCTGGTCTAGAGCGTAAATAATACGTTGTTTTAATCCCTTTTTTCCAAGCGTACATGTACATCGAAGATAGTTTCCCGATCGTCGAACTTTCTTGGAATAAATTTAAAGATTGCGATTGATCAATGTAAGCACCTCGAGAAGCGGCCATATCAATCAAGGCTTTCATCGGAATTTCCCAAACCGTGCGGTACAATTGACGAATAGCCTCTGGAATTGCACTAATATCTTGAATAGAGCCCTCATGCATTTTGATTTCGTTTCTGAAATCATCATTCCAAATGCCATGGGCTTTTAGTTCGCCAACTAGGTATTTGTTCACTTGCATGAATTCACCCGAAAGTGTTTCACGTTTAAATAAATTAGAAATTTGCGGCTCAGTGGCCTCGTAAGCTCCAACGATTGAGGCAATTGTTGCTGTTGGCGCGATTGCAATCATCAAAGAATTTCGTAAACCATGTTTCATCATGCGTTCACGTAAATCTGACCAGCGCTCTTCGTCGGTCGGCTTTACATTCCAAAGATCGAACTGAAAAATTCCTTTTGCGGCTTTTGTTATTTCGAAGTTGGTGTGTGCTCCGTGTTTTTCAGCCAAATCAACACTTGTTGTTAGAGCATTAAAGTAAATCTCTTCCTGAATTTTTGTCGAAAGAGCCATCGCCTCTTCAGAATCAAAAGCATATTTCATCTGAAAGAATGCATCTTGTAGACCCATAATTCCAAGACCCACGGGGCGCCAGCGATTATTAGAGCTTGCTGCTGTTTCAATCGGGTAGAAGTTGATATCAATCACGCGGTCTAGGTATTTAACGGCTGCACGCACTGTGCGTCCTAGCTTTTCAAAGTCAAAATTTCCATCAGTAATATGTCGACCCAAATTGACCGACCCCAAGTTACAAACTGCAGTTTCATCTTTCGAAGTCACTTCTAAGATTTCAGTGCACAGGTTTGATAAATGGATCACGTTACCCGGAGTTCCAGTTTGGTTAGCCTTAATGTTGGAAGCATCTTTGAACGTCATCCAGCCATTACCTGTTTGCGCCAATGTCTTCATCATTCTTGAATATAAATCTCTGGCTTTGGTCTGCTTCACAAACAATTTATTTTGCTCTGCAGCTAAGTAAGCTTTTTCAAAGTCTTCACCGAATAAATCACAAAAATGAGGAACAATACTTGGATCAAATAACGACCACATGGCATCCGCTTCAACACGTTTCATGAATAAATCAGGGACCCAGTTCGCGATATTAATATTGTGAGTGCGTTTTGCATCGTCGCCCGTGTTATCACGCAATTCTAGAAATTCCTCAACGTCGGCATGCCAAGTTTCTAAATAAACACAAGCAGCACCTTTTCGTTTTCCACCTTGATTAACTGCAGAAACAGATGAATCCAAAGTTTTTAACCACGGGATAATTCCGTTGCTGTGACCGTTGGTGCCTTTAATCAATGATCCTCTAGATCTGATTCGAGAATAAGCTAAACCAATTCCACCTGCAAATTTTGATAACAAAGCGATGTCTGTGTAACGGTCATAGATGGCACGCAGATCATCAATAGGTGAATCTAATAAATAACACGAACTCATCTGTGGGCGTAATGTGCCCGAGTTAAATAAAGTCGGCGTCGACGGCATGTAATCATGCGAAGAAATGAGTTTATAAAGTTCGATCGCTTCGGCCGGCGTTTGTGCCAAGCCACAAGCTACACGCATAAAGAAATACTGCGGAGTTTCAAAAACCTGACGCGATTTTGGATTTTTTAATAAATACCGATCGTAAACGGTGCGAAGTCCAAAATACTCGAAGCGATCTGTTCTGTAATGTTCGACCGCGGCACAAAGCTCTGCTTTGTGAGTCATTACAAACTGATAAACCGTGTCAGCTAGTAGACCGTGGGTTTTTCCGAACTGGACGGAGTCCGCAAAAGAATCTATTTTTAAAGAACGAACTTCTTCTTCGATATAAGTCGACAGCAGGCGGGCAGCTAATCTTGAGTACTCTGGGTCTTCACCAATCAATAGCGAGGCTGTTTGAATACAAAGGTTATCTAATTCTTTTGTAGAAGCCCCATCGTACAGACCGTTGATAGCCTTCGTAGCGACACGCAAAGGGTCAACATATGTTAATCCCTGGCAACAACGAGTCACACGTTCAACGATTTTTGTGACGTCGACAGGCTCAAGTGAACCGTCTCTTTTCTTCACTCGCATTATATGCGCTGTTGTTTGTACAGAGTTTTTTTGATTTGCTGACTGTGATTCCATCTGTGTTCCCCTCGGACTGATCCGACTGATAAAAGTATTTTAAGTAAAAAAAACCCCTTACGACTTCCCCTCAGAGGTCGTAAAAGCGCTTGGTCTAGTTCTCAAATTTTTAAGAAAATTTATTTGACCGTTCTAGTCAGCTCGTCAGATCGGAATCTTGACTTTGCGGTCAATTTTTCTCATCCGT
>JAYTPC010000137.1:0-17188 GCA_043747425.1 Bdellovibrionales bacterium | reverse complement strand
TATCACACTCCTTCCAACCCATTGGAATTCCTCCTTGATTGGAAAAGTGTAAACTATGTCTCCGGTATAAAATGTAAACTATGTGTCAGGACGGACACTGGTCGTTAAAGATACTTTTGATACTGCGAATCTTCCAAACGACACTTGGGAACGTCACACGTTAGCACTTGCCTATTCGCCGTCTGAATTTTCGTCTTATAAACTAGAATACGATCAAAGACGCGGTGGCACTGTCAGCAGCACTAATGACAACGTAGAAAAATCAATTTTTTTGCAGGCTAATTTCACAATTGGTGCTCACCCAGCACATAGCTATTAAGGATAATATATGAAAATTATAATTTTATTCATTTTAAGTTTTCCAATCTTGGCATTTGCGAAACTTCAAATTGCAACAACAACAACAGATCTTACAGCGGTTGTGAAAAAAGTGGGACAAGATCAGGTTGAAGTTTTCTCGATTGCCGAAGGAACTCAAGATCCTCACCAAGTTGAGGCAAAGCCTTCGTTTATGATTAAGCTACGCTCGGCAGATTTAGTCATCGCGCAAGGACTTGAGCTTGAATCAGCATGGATTATTCCCTTGATTCAGGGAGCAAGAAATCCAAAATTAACAGCTAAAGACGGTCTGTTTGAACTTGCTGCCGATCTTGATCCGATTGAGATTCCCAAAGGCGAAATATCAAGAGCCGAAGGGGATGTTCATCCGGGAGGTAATCCACATTTTCAATTAGATCCGATTAGACTTGGTAAAGCCGCTTTGCTCATTGCAAAACGGTTGGGCGACTTAGACCCAGGTCAAAAAGAGTTCTTTCTAAAAAATGCAAATGCCTTTCAAAAGGAAATGACAGAAAAAACAAAATCATGGCAAGACAGAATTAAAAAATCTGGCGTTAGCGAGATCGTCACTTATCACAAAACATTTTCTTATTTTTGTGATCGCTTTGAAATACGCTGCAACATTTCGTTGGAACCAAAACCTGGAATTCCACCAACCGCAAGCCACATTTTGTCTGTCATAGATCAAATGAAGAAACGAAAAATCAACTTAGTTCTTATCGAAAACTTATATGAGGATTCGGTCGGCCTGAAACTTAAAAATGATATTCCAAATGTTGTTGTTAAAAGAGTTCCGGTCTCAGTTGATGGCGAGTCTGGGGTTCAAACAAATGAGCAACTCGTTGAGCGTCTTGTAGAAGCGGTTGAAGAAGGAAGTCACTAATGCAGGCTCTTGTGTTTCTTGCAGCACCATTTGCATTAGCGGTTCTTTTAGTGGGCATTCATGCCTACTTGGGACTACATGTGCTTGAAAGAGAAGTTATCTTTGTTGATATAAGTCTTTCTCAGGTGGCAGCTCTGGGAAGCGCTGTGAGTTTGTTTTTTGTTCACGAGGGTGAAGGGTCAGGGCTTGCCTTGACCCTGTCATTGACATTTTGTCTAGCAACCTCTTTTGCCTTGGCCTTACTAAGACATTATGAAAAATCAGTTTCACAAGAAGCCTTAATAGGGATGACTTATGCGTTAGCCAGTGGAGCACTTATTTTAGTGGCCGACAGACTTCCGCACGGAGCAGAACACCTTAAGGAAGCTTTAGTTGGAAATATCCTATTTGTAACATGGCCCCAGGTTTTCCAAACCTTTGTGATCTATGCAATCATAGGAATCGTTCACTATATCTTTCGTCATCAATTTTGGCGAGCTTCTCGCGGTGAAGCTGGTGTCTTCTGGTGGGACTTTCTTTTTTATTTCTTGTTCGGAATTGTCATTACATTTTCGACCAAGCACGCAGGAGTTTTAGTTGTTTTTTCGATTCTGGTAGCACCAGCAGCACTCGCTACAAGGTTTTTTCCAGATAAAAAGAAGCAATTGCTTTCGCGTCTTAGTTTGGCTTGGGTCGTCGGCACTGTTGGTCTCGGGCTATCATTTATTTTAAGTTACAACTTAGATCTGCCCTCAGGAGCAAGCATAGTTTGTACGCTGACCAGTTTATTTTTTCTAGCACTTATATTTAAACAGAGAAAAGTCTCTATAACAAATTAACCAAAATGAATTTTATGAAACTACATATTTTAGCAGCCATTTTACTTTTAACTACAACCGCTATTGCCAAAGAAAAAAAGCATGAACACCGCGAACACGGAGCGCACGTGCATGGCGCAGGAAATTTGGCTATCGCCTTTGACGATGCCAAAGGAAAAATTGAATTTAAAGGTGCTGCCGAAGGAATTTTAGGATTTGAGCACAAACCGAAAAATAAAAAAGACGAGAAAGCTGTTGCCGATGCGGTGGCCCACTTTGAAAATGACATCAGCAAAATGATTCAGATGGACGCTTCTTTAGGTTGATTGGACTGCGAACTTCACAGTTGCTTGTGCCAAATCACCGTTGGGAACAAAGATTATCATTGATTTCAGTAGCTTTAAATTACTGAAGGATATGGACATCACTGTTTTGGCTGGAACAGTTCAGAAGAGTTTTGAGTTTAAGAAAAAACCAGTCACGATTGAACTGAAGTAATACAAAATTTTAAAACTTACATTTTGTTATTTTCGGCAGTCATAACATTTGAGGCCTGCGGGCCTCGGGTGCCTAACTATATTGTCGATGCGCTGACACATGAAGATGATGGCAATGCGCACGGGAGCGCGCTAATTCACTGGCTGGTTGGCGACTTTTCTTTTTTTCTGTATCACTTTGTTCACTCAAGAAATTAAATGCATCTAGAGCCTCTTTTTTATTATGTCTTAAAAGAAATAAGGCGAACTGTTGGTTGTGTGCTTTTAATTGCAATAAAAATCCAGATTTATGATTATAGATTTGATTTGTAAATTCAACATTTGTTCGACGATTCGCAGTGACTAAAATAGTTTTTTCTAATTTTGAGTCTGTCAACAGCATTTCAAAAGGCAGAAGGCCTGTTGTTGAGTATATCTGCAAATTATTTTTCGCAGCCCACATTTCGATTTTATTTTTAGCTGTTTCACTGAGTTCGTATTTTTTGGATTCACTAAAATAACTCATTTTAGAATTCATATTCTCAGGTTAAATTAACGCAGAACAAGGAAAAGAATAAGACATTAATAAGTATAAAAGTATTTTCATAATACAAGCGTACATCCACAGTGAATAAATGAATTTTTTTTGGCCAATTAACCCTTTGGTCTAGGTAGATAGCCCCCGGTTCGTTCTTTATTTGGGGAAGCGGCTGGTATGGAACATTATTATTTTAATCTGATAATTTAGACCAAAAATTTAACTAATTTTTTAGACGCCGAAAAGGCCAGATAAATGAATTTTGAAAATGAGATTCAGAGCTCAGTAAATTATCTAAATTCCGATGCCGCACGAGAGACCGTAGAGGCCAACGAGCAAACTAATTCCTATCTTTATTCTGCAAGCCTTTTGCAAACTTTAGAAGCTCATGATAATCATCTGCACCGTCAGCCAAGCGTAAAGCCTGCAGATATAATTCACGATCTTCGAGGGCCTTGGTAAAATCTAGCTGACCCCATTTAAATTTTTCATGGTGGTTAAATTCAAGTAATAAATCTATGGCCAATCGTGAAAAACGTCCGTTTCCATTTGGAAATGGATGAATCCAGACAAGTCGATGATGAAATCGGATCGCTATTTCATCTACTGGAAAAGTTTTGTTCTCGAACTAAAAGTGTATGTTTCCTAATAAAATACCTAAATCTGTTTGAATGCGAAGGGGAGTGACCCCGATGTTGGTTTCGCGAGTTGTGAATTGACCGGCCCAGGTCCAAGTTTGTTCGAACATTTTTTTATGCAGAAGAATGAGTCCACTGACAGAAAGAAGATTTTTTTTTAACTTACGACTGCTTGACGCCCAGCTGATGGCATCAGCTATATTTTTGCTTCCAGATTTTACGATCGACTTTTGAGAGCATTTCTTGCGCTAAGTTTTCTATCATTTTTTTTTGTGAAAGATTTGATGTGCCCTGAGCTTCAAGGGCCATTGTTTTTCCGACCTGCTTTAAAATTTTTTGTGCCGTTCTCAGAGCTTGATCCTTTAAAGTTTCTTCAAGGCTATTTTTTGGTACAACAAAATAAATAAAATCACAGTTCATTGCCGCGGCCGTTTTTCGCATTGTCTCGAGTGTTACTTTTGCGGCGACTTCATCTTTTTCAATTCTTTCGATACGTTGTTTGATTGTTCCTAAGCGCTCGGCTAAGTCTTTCATGGACATTCCAAGTGATTCACGAACCTCCTTGAGCCATCCCTTTTTAGGAGTTCTTAAGTTAAGAGTTTTAAGATCCATAAAAGAACGATCTAGTTGGGATCTTCTGAGTCCGCTATTTTTTTTCATATACAATGGTCTCCATATATATAGACTTATTATACCTTAAAGTCTATATATGTATGGTCTGTATATCAAAACTGAAGAAAGATTTTCTATGATGTATTGTCAGGATTGTGTTAGCGGATAGAAGTTATGAAAAATTTATTTAGACGTCAGGATTTAGCTACTTAGGCCGGATATGTTTTTAATATAACCGACCATTCGAATAGGGATAATTAAACCACTATTGGCAGTTCAAATCATTGCCAAACTGAAGTATTGTTCTAGGTATGGTAGCGAAACTGATTCCTTGATTGCCGTATACACCACCGAAACCACCCAAACCCTGGATGGGCGCGGTATGTATTCCAAATCCGTTTTTTGGTTTCGGCGGCGGTGGTGGTGGCGGTAAAGTCACAATTTTATAACCGTGGCTTGTGCCCGAGCAACACTGACCGTTTGTCATGCGAATGCCATCACCCTTTGACGTTTTACAAGCTGATCCAACTGATATATCCGTATTCGCCAACACTGCTGTTGTGTTTTTTGACGAGCACGTGAAGCTGCAGATTTGGGGTGCTGCTTTTCCCTCGTCGCCAATGACGCTGCTCCATAAACCAGCGGCATTTTTTGAAACTGCGCAAAAGCCGATGCCGTCGCCATCGTACTTGCTGCTGCTCACGATGCATCGATCAAAATTTCCTAAACCCCGAACCCTGCCGCCTGTATTTCGGTCTTCCCGCGGAATTGTTACCAAACTGTAAGTCTGAACGCACGTGCCTTTGACGTTAACTTGTCCAGCAGGACAAACTACAGATTCAGTAACACACGATTCAAATAAATTTTTTCCTGAAAGCTGACCGTTGCTGCATTTTCTTTCTTCAGACGAACACAGCGAACCATTTGGAACAGTCGGCGATGTATAACCAAAAACAATTTCTCCGTGAGCAATTGTTTTTCCGTTGAACAAACACATCGCAGGTTTATTTACTTCACATGAAGCAAATTGTGACGAGCCAGACAAAACACCGTTAGAGCAAAGTCGTGATTCATTTTTACAAACATCACCGAATGCAGCCGTCGAGCTTACGAACGCGTTTACTGTTTGACCGTGTGCAATTGTAACACCGTTAAATAGACACATGGCAGGTCGATCTACTTCACAAGATGCGAATTTGTTTGAACCGCTTAATGCTCCGTTTGAACAAATTCTGTCTTCACTCACACACGATTTACCAAAACCAACAGTTGAACTGACATATGCTTTTGCGGTTTCACCGTGGGCGATTGTAACGCCATTAAACGAACATGAAAGTGGTTTACCTGATTCACAAGATCCAAAATTAAATGATCCGCTCAGTTGTCCGTTAACGCAAAGTCTAGTTTCGCTGACGCAAATTTCACCAAAAGCTACAGCAGAGTTTTGAAAACCAGTTGCTGATTCACCATGTTTCACAGTCTTACCGTCAAACAAACAAGCTGCTGGCATGTCTTCCTGACAAGAACTAAAATTATAGGATCCAGATAGCTTGCCATCATTGCAAATTCGATTTTCAGAAACAGCTGAGCAGGATTCGCCAAAGGCTACGCTAGACAGTTGAAACGCACGTACGCGTTCATCGTGTTTGATAGTGATTCCGTTAAATAAACAACTGGCTGGCAGGGTAGAAGAGCATGAAGAGAAATTATATGTACCAGATAAAATTCCGTTTGTGCATGTGCGCTCTTCAGACATGCAGACTTTCTGAAATGGTACTTTCGAGTTTTGAAAGGCAGTTCGGGATTGTCCTTCGGGAACGCGGATTCCGTTGAATTTACATTCTGGAATTGGAAGGTTTTCACTAGCCGGATCCCGATCTTTTGAGATGTCCGAAGCATTCGATGCTAACGCTAGTTGGTTTGCGGCAACCTCGACTTGCTTAAACTGAGCCTTTCCACAATTCTGAAAGGGTATAATAAAAACAGATAATACAGAAAGCAACAGTACAGCTTTAGCTGACAGTTTTAAATTCATGGTAATCCCCCACAAATAGAATAATCGGGAATTTCGTCAAAGTTCCATCAGAAAAAGTTTAGTCTCAGAATAGTTCAGATTAAGCCATCACGAATGCTAGGAATAAGTTTCAGTTCGATACAAACCGATTGAAAATTAAAAAAACCCTTAGGATTTAGTCCTAAAGGCTTTTGTTTCTCAAAAACGATCTGTCTGACTACTAAACGTCGTCGATCGTTAGATAAACCATTGTCTGGGTTAGTAATTGGTAAGCAATTTCACCAAAAGTAGCAGGACCCACGAAAGCTCCTGTTTTCTTTTTTTCTAAATCCAGATACATAAAGTTTAAAACGCAGTTACAAGAAAAATTCACGTTCTTGCCTGGATCAGCTTTTACAATTGCTTTTGTAAATTCAGTGACATAATCGCCAATCGGAGAAGCTTGCTTGTAAACCACACCCTTAAATACCGGACCGTAGAAAGAAACGTCTTTATCACCAACAGTTTGGAAGGCAACGTTGATGTTGGCGCCGCAGTAGTTGGCAACTAACGGAAGTTTTACGTCTAATTTGTTATTTTTAACATAATCAGGGAAATTAACTTTTTTACCGTTGACGATTGCTTCAGAAGCACTGAATCCAACGTTATCGAATTCGATAACGTCGCCATTTCCTTGTTCGAAAATATTGATAATATCGACGTTTGCCACTTTACCTTTAGGTAAAGTTAAGTGCATAACCAAAGCACCGTCTTCGGTAAATTGACCTGTGAAGCCGTTAATAACCTTTGCGCCATATTTACCTAAATCATTTAAATAAAGACCACTGATCCAACCGATCAAAGGGTTTCTTGAGTAATTGTCAGACAAAGGAACTTCAGTTGCAAAAGCGATGTGAGTTTTAGTCAAAGCGGGGATAATGATGAATCCAACTTTGTTACCACTCATGTCTGAATAAATATTTTTTACAGTTGAAGCGTTGTATTCTTTCAGTTCGACTTTTTCGACGAAGTCGGGAACTAAAGTCACAAACACTTTGTCTTGTGAGAATTCACCGCCGTCTTGAGCTACGAAATAGGGGATGCTTCCACCAATCCAGTTTCCCTTTGGCAGTTGTTTTAATACTTTTTCATCAGCTGATACAAAAAGGTATTTTTTTTCATTGATAAGCTTTGTGGCTTGCTCGATCGTGACAAGTTGATTATTCACTTGATCTCCTTAATAAATAATTTAAAAAAATTAGAGTTGCTTGATATCTTCTAGTACTTTTTGCGACGTGATGTTGGCGTTAACAAGATCAAACAGCTCTTTTGCCAAAGAACCTGCTTTATCCGGATTACTTTTTAAAGTAATTCCAACACGACCCATAAACATTTTAAGTCCCAAGTGAGAAAAAGCGACATTTTTCTTTCCTGTTACAACTTCAAGCCAAACTTTATTGTTTTCAGCTGGTACAGCCATTTAAACTCCTCGAAATAATTTTCTGATCGTTAGGTTAAGCGTAAGATTCGTAGAAATCAAATAATGAACTTTTGTAATTTAATTTTAGACCTACGTCGTGCCTTTTACGTTTAAAGTGGCGCTGTTTCACTTTGAACGTAAAAGGCCATGGCACTTTGATTCGAATTTCCTTCAATAATGAATTTCATTTTATTAACTGATAGCTGCAGCGAATAGGCTTCGCCAGTCAATTCATCCGAAGAGCCTGTGACATACCGCGCTTCTTTAGCGTTGGCCTGACAAATACCTTTATCTCTGTATCAACCTGAGAAAAATACTTCAAAAATACTGGCCGATGACGTCTCAGTTTTTTGAAACTAAAAGCCGATAAAGAATTATTCGGGAGAGTTCAAACATGTACGCAGCAGACACTCTGTTTTTAATCGTTGATGATACAGCTCTGATGAGAACCATCGTGAAAACGGCGCTGGCAGAGATGGGTTACTCAAGATTTGTTGAAGCCATTGATGGATTCACAGCTTTTGAAACTCTAGAAAAACAGATTTCTAAAAATGATCCCGTTCAGTTTATTATATCTGATTGGAACATGCCGAAGATGTCGGGCCTTGAGCTGTTGAAAAAATGTGCTGAAACATTAGAATTTACGAATATTCCTTTCATCCTTGTCACTGCAGAAGGTTCACAAGATCAAATAATTCAGGCAGCTAAAGCCGGAGTTGCTGATTATATTTTAAAGCCATTTTCATTTGATAAAATAAAAGAAAAATTAGAGCGTGTTTATAAAAAACGACACCCTTATTCAAAGTCTCCAAACTAAAAGGTAAAACCCAAATCTCTTTTTGAGAATACTGTATCACCTGTCAGACAGTGACAAAAGCTTCGTCATTTCTGTTCCTACAAAATGCATTAAAACGCAGTTCAGGTTCAATTCATGGTTAAACTGTGGCTTTCGCATTGCAACTCCATCCATTGGGGGACTTGAATGAAAAATACGATATCCTTAGGTATAATTGTTTCTAGCCTGCTGATAACCCTGCTATTTCAAAACTGTGGAAACGTCAGCAGTACGACGTCGCAAAGCCAAATTGCAGATGGAGTTGAAAGATTGCCAAGCAGTGCAAATGAACAGGTCGTTGAAAGCACTGATTCTTATTCGCAAATCATCTACTACAAAACGAGTGAGGTGTTTGACCGTTTAGGCCCATCCGGGACAAAACTGCAAATTGATTTGGCCTCTGGAGCCATGAGGTTGGTTGATGCGGTTGGAGTTCGTAAAACAGAAGTTTCAGATAGTGCCCGAGACTGCGAAATTGAGGCCGATCGCCTAGAAAGCTTAAGCTCTTTACTAGCATCATCAAGGCTTTGCACGGATATGCAGAGTCAATCCGCTGACACAGTTCATTGCGCAGCAATTGCTGAATCCAACATTCAACTGATCAACCAGCAAAACGGTGAAATGGTAAGTCTTTTAGAAAACGTTTGTCATAATGGACTATTTCTTTGTGATGGTGCAGACGAAAAATTAAGAAGTTCGCTCTTAGAATTGGCTGAAAATCCTCCGCAGAATTGTAAACCTTGATAATCGAAATGCACTTTTTAATTAAGCAAGGGTTTTTCGAAGTACTTTTTCTGCTGCTAGATCATAGAGATTATCACAAAAAATCAGACATACAAAATTCAGCGTTTAGTTCTGGGAAAAAAAATCATCTTTTAAATTAATCCAGATTCATCTGGCGGGCAGTGTTAAAATCTTATCAAAATAGTTTAGCAATTAGACTATGGTCGCGTGTCTGTTTCAAACAAATTCAGATACAATCAAGATCATTTAAGCACTCAATCGTTCATCAAAGTAAAGTAAAGGAAATCCTCTTCATGAGACAGCTTGCATTCATCAGTTTTTTTATTTTCATACAGTTTGGTTGTGTCAGTCAGAAGTTAAACTCTCGATTACCGCAGCAGGCAGAACCAGTCCAAGAAGCTAAATCTGCTGAGCAGGTTTTTCAAACTATAATTCAAAAGGTCGATGCTCAAGAAAGAGTTAAATCGGTTGAAAAATTTTTGATTCGGCAGCGCGATTTCCATTTTATCGCCGAAGACATGGTTTCTTCATTCGATGCTGAGCTTGAAAAGCTTCATCATTTAAAACAGCAAGAATTTCCGTTAGCTGAGAAAGATTTTGAAAAGTTCAATAAACTTGGTTTTCAGTTACGAATAGCACGTGAATTTTCAGAAAAGAATCTCAATCAGCTGATCGAAGTTTATAATAAGGTCTTACCGCAAGCAAATGATCCTGCAGGTGAGTTTCATAAACCAAGCAACGAACTGATAAGCACTATAAATAATTGGCTCAAAAGCTCAAAGAATGAAAGCCCTGTGGTTGTTTTAAATATAGCTGAACATTTAGAGGACGTGAACATCGGATTCAAAAAAGAATTAATCTCAAAAGGTAGGCTTGTAATTGGTGTCCCATCTTTTAAGAATTTATATAAAAGTAAAAACTTACAAATTGCTAAAAATAAGTTACAGAATTTAACTGCACCTGATTTTGACCAACAAGTTCTTAAACAAAACGTATCCGATTCAGATATTAAGAAAGAGTGGCTTCAATACCAGTTCGAGCGAAACCAAAACAGCGAAGCTGAAATCAAATTGTGGACTGAAAGTGACCGGCAGCCTCAGGCTCTAGATACTCTTTATCCAGATGCGGGGCCAGCAGGATACGTCACAGGAAACCGTTTTCCATTAAACACATGGGCTTTAACTTTAGATGACGGTCCGCACCCCGTGCACACAGCAGGAATGTTTAAAGTTTTAAAAAATGCCGGCATGACAGGAACATTTTTTTGGCAAACTCAAAATATGAAGTTGTACCCACAGTTCAGTGAACAGGCTAAGCAGCTTGGCTTTAACCGCGCAAATCATTCATACACCCACGCGAATTTGCCAAAGATAAGCCAAGAAAAACTTAATCATGAAATCAATGATGCGTTTGATGATTTTGAAAAAATTGTTGGTGCACAGCCAACTTTGTTTCGCTGTCCCTACGGTGCCTGCGGAGAAACGGGTTCTAACATCCGGCAAATGATCGCCGCAAGAAACGCACTTCATATCAGTTGGAATGTTGATACGCTAGACTGGCAAGATAAAAATCCAGAAAGTATTTTTCAGCGAGCAAGAAAGCAAATGGAGCTTAGAAACCGCGGAATTGTTCTTTTTCATGATATTCATTCTCAATCGGTCATCGCTTTGGGTTTACTCACAGATTATATCAAGAAAAAAGGATACGTGGTCAAACCATTACCTACCATCATCGGTGAAGTTCGTGAAAAGTCATATGCTTCACCATAGAAAATTAATCCTACACATTTTTATTTTATTATCCACAGTGAACGCGTATTCAGGTACTAAAACATGGCGCTTGCAAGAGCTTGCGCGCGGATCGAACTTTTTGATCGTCGAGATGGATAAAATTTTAGCGCACAAAAAATCACTTTGCAGACTGGACGCCGTAAGCCTGAGTCAAGCATCCCAAAATTTAAAGGCCCTTATAGATCAGCGGTCTTCAGAGCTGACTGATCAGCAGCAGCAAATAATAAATTTAACAAAAATGTGCAAAACGGATTGTACGTGTGAAACCTACGAATACGCTCTAGAGAAAATAACCTCTTCAGAAAAGTATTCGACCTTAATCAAATATTCTGCTGAAGAAAGACAAAAGTGTGCCAGGCAAATGGCAAACTTTTGTCAGTCAAAGTTATTTAAAGCGATAAAATAAAAAATTAAACTTAAAGGGTAAAATAATTCTAATGTGCACGAATTTCAGTCGATTTTTTTTGCTTTTCAGGTCTCATGTTTCCTTGAGCCACATCAAATTCTTCGCGCAGTTCCAAATACTCTAGGCCGATGACGGTTCTGGTTTCAGCATCAAATTCTTTTTTTACTTTTTTTAACATGACACTTTCTTCTTCTTCGATGTGGTGCTCGACCACTTCAGCTAAGACCTTTACTTTGGCCATCCACTGATCTTGGTCTTCCATAGAAAGCTGTAACTCTTCGATCATTTGGCTTGCTAAATTGTGTTCAACATCTCCTTCAAAAGCTTCCTCACGAAGTTCTTCATCATCTTTCATTCTTGAATAAAGGCTTTTCTGTTCAGGTTCTGCATGACTTAGTAAAAGCGGAGCAAACTCTGCAAATGTGTTGTGTTTGGCTGAGAATTCGGATTTTGAATCTTTTAGAATCTCTATCAATTCTTTGATCGGTCGATGATCTTTTAATATTAAATCGATAATGTCTTCTGAGTTGGAAGTTTCGTTTTTCTTAGATTTAACCTTAACATTCATTAGCTTGCTATTTTTTTCAGACTTATTCTTTTTCTTCATTTTTCCAGATTCCATTTTCTTCATTTTACTTTTGTTCATGTTGCACCTTTCACGGTTCGTTAGCATTATAAGACTTAAAATAATCAAAGCAAAACAAGGACCAATTAAAAAGAAACTTTAATCGTTTATAGGGCCCAATTTTTTAATGTTTTTTTGGTTTGGGGTAAAAAAGACGGTTGGGGTATTTTTATTTCAAAATTTGCAGATATATTTCGATTTTTTTAAACTCAAGATCTGTTTGTGAAAGCACCGATCGGCGCCACAAATTGTCTTTGGGGTAGAACATTTCTTGAAAAAGAAAATCGATTTCTTGGCCGTTGGCAGAACCAAATTGAAATTTTTGATTTTCTAAAACCATGCGACGCAAAGATTCAATCGAGCCAAATATTTTTTGACTGTTCAAAGTCCCATATTCAAAAACCACGGCAATGATATTTTGCTTCAAAGTAGATTTTGCCTCCAAATAAGTAACTAAATCACCGCTGACTTTGTAAAAATTCTTTTGATCGCCAAAGTCGATGCGATTTTCTGAAAAGATCTTTTTCAAAGCAGGGGCGCTTGGTTGTGATTTCGAATTTGCTAGTAGACGCAGTTTGCCTTTTTGTCCGTATCCCGTGTGAAGATCAACAACAACAATTTTTTCATAGAGTTTAAAAATGTCAGCATGCAGTTGATCTATTATATTTTTTTGGTACTGGTGGTTTGATCCGCCGTAATAAAGTCCTTTTGAGAATTGATGCTGGCCAACAAGTATTGATTGCCGAACCGAATCGATCGAGTGCTGTAGAATCAACTGTAGTGATGAAAAGATAAAACCCAAGCGGCTTAAAAATGTAACTTTTGCCGCGTGTTTTGGGTTTAAAAAAGAATCAAGGTCTTGGTAGGACTGGTTTACTTTTGTGAAATCAGATGTGTCTATGATAAAGTTTCTGTTTAAATCAATGTTCGATCGGTTGACTCTACGAAAATTTTTAAAACCATACGGGTTCAGTGCATGCACAAAAAGATAATCTGACTTCAAATCAGATTTTAAATTTTTTAGCTGCCTAGACTGAATTGCCGATCCTGCAAAACCTTCGATTCCATGCAATCCCGACAGGACAACGATCAAATTGTCATTTGGCTTTTTTGCGCGAACCCAGGTGACGTCCGTTTTTAATTCGCTATCTGAAGGATCAGGAAATTCTAATTGCTGTAAGTTCATTCCGGAAGCACCTGTCTGCATCGCAGATATATTTTTAAACTGTGCCCGAGCATCATCGTAATTTGATTTAAAAAAATCGTCATCGTTAGCTTGCAAAAAAACGGGCAGGGCAAAGGCAATCAGGAAGACTTTGTACATAGGTTTTAACAGTATAAAACGTTTTCTAAAAAAAGTAGTGCTAATTAGCATCAAAAAAAGGCAATTAAAAGACGTGACATTGAAGGCTGAAATGCATATCTTCGACAGCACTAACTACTGTCGCGGGGTGGAGCAGCCCGGTAGCTCGTCGGGCTCATAACCCGAAGGTCGTAGGTTCAAATCCTGCCCCCGCAACCAATTTTCGTAGATTCGGATATCAGATATCAGAAAAGAACTCAAAATTACTCAAATTTACATTTTTAAAAATACGCTTTTAGCTTTTGCTTTGCAGTAGCTTATTTTGTACTCTCGTTATTCAAGCCGCGCTGATCGCAAGCTAGTTTGAGGTCATCATCACGTGTTTGGGCCTTATGGGCGTTGCGCCCATAAGGATTTCTTTTCATTTTCTTAATTACAAATTGGAACTTGGAACTGGCCGCAAACTCCTGTTGCGGAATCAACATAGGCTTCGAATGACCCTGTGATTACAGTAGCACTGACTCCGGTGATTTGGCCCTGACCATTGGAAGTGTGCTTCGAATATGCAGGGTTTTTGCTTGAATCATAAAATACGATCGAGCGTTCGGTTTGAAGGTTAAAGTCGCCGATGGTTTGCGGCGTGCGCAGTAATACTTGGCGCGCGCTACCGGCGTAGTTACAAGGATTCGTAACGGCCACATCATAAAGACTGACATCATACTCCCCATTGAAAGCCGATTTAAAAGCCGCACCTGATCTTACTTGCCACGTTGAATCGTGAATTTTACCGTTGGCAGGTTCCATTCGCTCGCACGAAACTGTTGGTTCAACCTTGTAAGGTGAATTATCAGTCGGCGGCGGCGCAAATGGCGAAACCGGTAATACGTCAGATGATTTTACCGAGCATGAAGTCACGGCCAATACTGCTGCGATTGTGAATAAAGCTGTTTTCATTTTTGTTCTCCTTTTAAAAGTGTTGAAGTTTTTTAATACCGCGACAGGTGCGCTGGTTCCATAAAAGAGTTTGTCTGCAACGTACAAAGTGTACGTTGATAAACGTTTTGCTTAAAATCAACATGGCATTTTTTCAAAGCCGCCCCATGCAAGGTGTACGTTGATGTACGTGAAAGCATTTTTATAGCATTTGGAATTTCATCATGTTAGCACAGCTTCTATGGCTGAACTTCTATTTAAAGATCCAAGGGATTATCTACTTTTCGAACATGAACTCAGAAAAACGCGACGGCCGTCGTACTCCATGCGTGCTTTTGCGCGAGACCTGGCAGTCAGCCCATCCAGTTTAAATGATTTTTTGCGGGGACGGGTCGGCATGTCCCGTGACCGTATTGACCGCATTGCCGGTCAATTAAAATGGAGCCCGCTTCGTACAGAACATTTTATCGATTTAATCCAAGCTAAGTTTGATAAAGACACCGGTGTCCGCAAAAACTCAGGCGCAAAAATTAAAATTCGATTAAAAGAAGGCTCTTACGGACTTAGTGTAGATTCTTTTAAAGTCATCAGTGATTGGTACCATCTTGTCATTCGCGAACTCTGTGAAGTTGTAGATAACTTATCCATACAGCAAATTGCTAAAGAGTTGTCGCTACCGCAGCCAATGGTTGCGAAAGCAGTTAAGCGATTGATTAAACTAGAGCTGCTGACTGAAACCGAGCGGGGATTAAAGCCCACCGATTCGGGCAGTCACGTTGGTGATGAGGCGCCCTCGGAAGCCATTGTGGAATTTCATACGCAAATTCTAGAGCTTGCACAAAAAGCACTTAAAGAAATTCCTTATGATCAACGCGAATGTCACTCATTAATCTTTTCAGTGCGAAGAGAAGATGTTCCTAAGCTGCATGCGGACCTTAAAAAATCGATTATGCAAATCGCCAGTCGCTACGCCTACGCGGAAAAACGTGACGTGATTCAAGCATTATCTCTGCAAGTTTTCCCATTATGGGCGGAGAAAAAAAATGAAACATAATTCTTTAATCTCAGTCTTTTTATTTCTGACGACGGTTTCATCTTCGGCCATTCAGTCTGTGGGTAAAGGCGGCGGATTTGCTGAAATGAAAGTTTATGCGATCGATCGTAATCTATCAAAGGTTGTGCAATTTTGTTTGAACTCGGTTCATGTTTGTAAACTTAACTTAGAGCAGATTGCAATTACTCAAGAGTTTGCATTGTACCTGAATTCTGATGCAAACACTTTAACCGAAGTGAATGTCTCTTGTATCGAACCTTTTGTTCATAAAGGGATTAATGAAAAAGTAAGTATTGATTCTTGCTTCCTGTATGAATCAGGTATCGCAGATTTTGGCCCCGTACCAAAATCAAATGAATTATTATTTCTTCAAGTTTCTAAAGCAAAGCTGCTCAGCTTCAATCCAAAGTTTGATGAACTGACTATTGACTCTTTGTCACAAAAACTTTTGACGACATTTCAGATCACCGAAAAACAATTTCCTGTACCCGTGCAGGGCTTAAAAATGCGTCTGCATATGACTCAACTGGGGATCGATCAATGGATGACGTTAGAAACATTTGAAAGTTCGTATGGTCTAACAGAAGAACTAGTTAAGATTTTAGACTGCGACCGAGCAAACTTAAACTGGAATTTAAACTCGTTCTATTTCAAAGACAGCAAGTTGGGGGCAACTGGAAAATCACATATTACCTGGTTTTGTCGTCTTCCAGGCGGTAGTATCCAACATTTTCAAGGAATTCTTTATCTGGATATTACGATGGAAAAGTCGAAAGTTTCTAAGCTTCAATTGCAGGTGTATCAAAAAGAAACGCTCTAAAAATTTTTTTATAGGCCATTAAAAGGTCTACGATTTGCTACTTAAAGTTCCTATGAGCTTTCTTCGTATCTTAAATCATTACGCAAGATTTGTGCTGTTGATGGTGTTGACACCAATCGCACTTTTTGCGCAGGCGCCCCGTATTGATCGTAGTGAGCTCGCGACCACCGTTTATGACCAACTTCCCGCTGTCGTTAACATACTTACAAAATCCTATGATTTTCAACAAACGTTGAATGAAGTTGAACTAAAGCAGCTGTACGAAGTTTTTGGAATTACCCAAGCCATTTGGAATCATAAAATCTTCGGTAGCGGCATGGCCAAGTTAAATCCTAATTATGCAAAAGATGGCCCCGTAGTCTCCGAGCTGCAACTGTCTTCAGATGCAAAAGAGTTTCAAATCAATCCCGGTGAACCCGAGCGTTCCGCCAAAACATCCGAAGAACTAGGAGCGCCAATATTAATTAATAAGCGCTTTTTAAATTCTGAAGCCGTAGCCCCCAATTACATGGATGTATTCCAAATTCTAATTCACGAACTTGGTCATAAAATCCCAGCGAATAGAAAAAACCAGGCGGCCATTGAATCGCTTGCGACAAAGGCATTGCAATTTCTAAATCCGTACTACGAATCGATAATTATTGGTGGAGGTATAAAGATTGAAGTCTTGAGTCTTCCGATTAAAATAGTAAGTCAGACGCAAGAAGCCCCGCAAAGCACCATTGTGCTTGTGCAAGAAAACGGAAAAGTTGTCGGCTATCGTATTGATATGGATCGAACAGCGGCGGAGCTCAGTCAATTTACAGGTTCGCCGGCAGGCACAGGTAATATCGACGAAAAACTTTCAGTGCGCCTTATGAACATAAGTGCGAAGCTTTCTCATGAACGGGCCCTAAGCTTTGTCATAGACTTCCAAATTGAA
>JAYTPC010000136.1:0-11612 GCA_043747425.1 Bdellovibrionales bacterium | reverse complement strand
GACCCAGGCACCATCACCACGTAAAAAATTTGCTGCACTTGGTGTTCCAGAACCAAGACGTGCTGGTGAAATAATTCCAGTTGTGATTTTTGCAGCATCGAAATTACCTAAGCTGACTATACCCGTTGAAACATCTAATCCAGAACCAATCTGCACAACACCTTTTGTCGTTGTTGTTGCATCCGCTGCAGCTGCACCAGCACCTGCGACACAACTCAGCGCTGGACCAGATCCTGAATTTATTACGGTTAGTACGTCACTGCCCGTACACACAGGCAACGTTGAAAAACGTAAAAAATCACTGGCTGTGTAACCAGCTAGTTTTGCACTATCACCGGCGTAATTAGAAAACGGCACTGAATTGACATCAATCGCCGGCAGCGTTTGCCACCCAGCCAGGGATCCGTCAAAAAACTGTGCGATGATTTTTCGGTTATCTAAGCCACTCATGCCAGGTGAATACGTTCCGCCACCTTGACAATTAAATGATGAACTTAAATTATTAAATACATTCGTAAATGTGTAGGCACCTGTGGGATGTACTTTCGTGCCAGTTCCTAAATTGAAAATAGCTAAACCTGCAGAGCCCGCCATACTGGTTCCAGTAAAGTCTTCAACATACAGTATACATGTACCTGTTGGATCTACAGTCGTGAAACGAAAATTCACGCTGGCTGCTTCTAAGGGCGAGCCATCTGGTTTATAAATTTTAGATTGAAATGAAAGGCTTGATGGAACTGCAAAAGCTTCTAGTGAAAACGCAAATATTCCTAAGCATGTTATAGTGATCAATTTGACGTGCTGAAACATGTTAATGTATCGGCTTTTGTTTACAGGAACTTAACTATCAAGTGTGAAGTAGTTCGACAAAAACAGGTGGAAATCAAGACCTATGACCAAGCCATCAATTAGAATAAAGCTGATGAATCATTATGAGTCATCAGCTTTGATGGTGTGATACTTACTTCCAAATCCCGTTAATCGGTGGCGCTTTTGCATCGTCTCGGTTTAAGGTGCCAAGGTCCCACTCTGTTTCCATCATTTTAATAAATGACGAATGCGAATGTTGATCTGTAATAACACTGCCAGCAATAACACTAGGGCCAAGTAACACACTGTAAACTTTGTTTTTACCCAACGCTGTGCTTTCGTCATACGTAAGCACAATCAAAGTGTCCTTCATCAGAGCCGCATTATTAAAATAAGATTCAAAATTAGTTTTCAGCCATTTCGCAGAGAAATCAATCGATGTGTCGTGGCCATCGTTATTCAAATCAGGAATGTACATCGAAAAATTGGGCAAATTCCCTGATTGCCAATCACTGAAAAAAGTTTTCTCGCTAACTATATTTGCACAGCGTTTTTTATTATTTGTGATATTCACGAAACTCATGAACGGAGAATGCTTGCGCGCATATTTACCGCTTCTAGATCCCGTAAAGCAATTGCCTGGATAACCTTCGGCGTACGTTTTCCAGGTTTTATTTTTATTTTCTAACAAGTCAGCCAAATGTGGAACATTCAAGTCGACATTTCCATCGTGTTTTATTCCGTACGGGTCGCCAGCCACCATAGCAATATAATTTCCTTGAGACGGATGAATTTCTGCTTTTAAATTTGTGAAATTGGCACCTTGTTGCGCCAAAGATTTAAAGTATGCATTGCTGATGACGTTTTTCTGATCTTCATTTTCAAAAACGATGTAGATTACTTTTGAAAATTTCTGCAATGCTTTGACAGGTTCTGTGCCAGCCAGTGGATCTGTTGGATCAGTGGGATCTTTTGGATTTTCTAAACCCTGGTCAGGCTGGTTATTACCTTCAGTTGGTAAGCCCGTGGTCGAAGAAACTTTTCCGGCTGAACAGCCCATTACAGCGAACAAAGAAATAAATAGTAAAACCATTTTAAACATAAATTTTTTTCCTTAAAGTTGTGATATTATCTTAACAAAGTTTAGATCGGTTTATCCTAAAGACTATAAGTTAACCAGACCATGGTCTGGTTCGTTTGTAGATAAACACCTGACTTCACGTAGACTGAAATAATGAATTTAGAATCTTTGAATTTTTCAGCTTCAAGTCTGCTAGCCAGTTTGATTTTCGGAATCATTGGCTTTTATCTTTTTCGTAAAGGTAAAAAAGATGCTGACTTCGAAATTCTATTCATCGGCATTGCTTTGATGGTGTATCCCTATTTCACCAGCGGTCCCCGTTGGGACTGGGGAATTGGTATCGGCTTGTGTCTTATTGCTTATCTGCGCCGCTAATTTTTTTACGAAGCCCCAGCAAAGATACTTTGCTGTCCGCTAACTCTGGAATCCAAGCATTGTAATGAGTCGTAATCACCTTTTTTGAACCCAAATTCTTTTCATCTAAGACACGGTCCACAAAACTTGTTTCAACCGGAAAACCGGTGATCAAAAATTTTTTTTTGCTTAACGTGTCTTCGAACCAGTAAATTAAAAGATGCGTATTTTTAGAAATTATTTTTTTTGCATTCATTTTTACAAATGTTGTGTGCAGTATTATCGGATTATCTAAAACGGATTCAACCAATTGAACCACTTGAAAATCATCGGTTTTCAAATCGAACAATTCTTTGGATACGGACTTAAATTTGCGGCCTGAAATTTTTAACTTATTAATCAGTTCCGAATCATCTTGAAATGCCCATTTAGCAAAAAAGTAAGTGACGTTCGCTAAAAAAGACCCGTTTTTTGTTTCAGGATTTAGCGCCTTCTGACTTAAACCAAAACCCGATTCTAATTCACCTTGTGTCCAGCGGGCTCTTTTGTAACCGTATGGAGTTTGAATCTGACTAAAAAGATAGGCATACGTGTGTTGCAGGCCCGCGTGCACCGTTTCAAAACCGTCTTTTAATTCAATTGCATTTTTAAGATTTAATTTTTTTGCCAGACACTCTAATATTTTTTTATCGACAATAATTGATTTTGCATTTTCATCAAAATTTTTAGCTTGTCCCCAAAGGGATAAGAACTCATCTGATTTTTTATCTTTTTCAAATTGTTTAGTCATAAAAGGCGTACTTGTTTTAAAAATAGACTCGCACTTTTTTTTATGATCAATAATCTGCCGGAACATTTCTGCCCAGGGACAGTCGTTGGCAGTTTCATTCTTTTTTAAATCAGGACAAAGGCCGTTTGCGCTTAAAGCATACAAGAAAAGATTCAGAACAAAAAAATATTTCATTTAGTGAATAAAATTATCTTCATGATCGGTGTCGCCATAGACAACACCATCTACATAAACGTAACCGTCCGGACGTTTTTTCTTAGGATCATCATGCACCCAGTGAACAAGTCCGCCGTTCCCAGTCCATATAAATTGGCCACCAACACCAAAAATTTTTCCAATTTCTACAGGAACTTTATCACCCATATCTGAATTATAAACCACACTGATTGTTTTACCGTTTGATAACCGGGCTTCCCATTTTTGATGAGGTAAACCATGCGTATCATCAGGCAAAATTTTTGTCACAACCAGATTGCCGGCTTCAATATAGTTCTGATTGTGTTTTGAATTAACGGCTGCAACTAAATCCACATCGTCTTTGATTTGACCTGGATGATCGACAATTTGGTTTACAGATTTCGCAAAAGCTGAAGAACTGATGACCAAGAATACAAGAAAAAGTGTGCGCACACGATTTAATTTCATTTGATTCTCCGTAGACGGATATTAACGGTATCCGGTAGAAACGCCTCGCCAATTCGAAGCATATACGTCGATAAAATTTAAATCATTTGCAGAAACTGTTGTCACTGAAAAAAAATATAATGCTTAAATGTTCATTCATTAAACCAGTTAACCCCAGTTCGAACCAAATGAAGACGCAAAGGCTACGTGACTCGGTCTACAGATGGGGGAAAATCTGGTCATCTGTGCAGATGGGAAATGATTGGTCATCAATCATTTCTAATGGAACACATTTTGTCGCGTGGACCAACGCAACTGATAACGGCCGCGTTTACAAAAGTACAGATAGTTGGTCTGATAACTCGCAGCAGTAATCTTCACAGGCTTTTGACATGAGATAATATACTGACACACTAACCGCAGTGAAATTTTTTATTTTTATCTTCATCATCTCGCTAAAAGCGTTTGCATATCCAGATTTTATTTCTTACGGCTATAATTCGTGTTTGAACTGTCATTACAACGGCATGGGTGGTGGCCCACTCACCGATTACGGAAGATCTTTATTTGCGACAGAAATTGCTGCCAGAACTTTTGTTAGCAATAAAACTACTGACGATGAACTTGGCGACCGCGCCGGCTTTCTTGGCAGTTACGAACTTCCGTATTGGCTAAGACCCGGATTCAAATACCGCGGTTTATTTTTAAAAAGTAATCTTGGTGCAAAAGACTCTGTCGATCGTTTCATCCAAATGCAGGCCGATGTCAATGTGGCTGTGGCTTTAGATAAAAAAAACGACGCAGTCCTAGTTGCTAGTTATGGTTACGTACCCACACCACGTCGATTCGCCACATCAAGTACCACCGAAAAACCAGCCAACTGGATTTCGAAAGAAATTTATTTTCGCTGGCAGGTTTTGAAAAATTTTTGGACTTACATTGGCCTCATGGATAAAGCATTCGGCATCAGACATCCCGATCACACAGCATTTAGCCGTGGGTATTCTGGCTTTGGATTAAATCAAAATGATCAAACGCATGGCTTACTTTTACATTACAATCAAAAAAGATATGATTTGGTATCGCACATTTTCATGGGAAATTTAAATCAAGATAAAGAACTTAGACAAGCAGGTTTTTCACTGATGGGTGAATACTTTGTCACCGACGCTGTTGGTCTTGGAACATCTGTTTTACGCAGTCAAAATGAATTCGTAAAATGGGAACGAACGGCAATACATTCTAAAATTAGTTTTGCTAAGGGAAAATCGGTCTTAGCAGAAATTGGTACAAGAACCGATACGCCACTGCAAAGTAATACCCAGGATGCACAAACTGGATTTTACACTTACATTCAGACAATGATTAACATTGATCGTGGTTATAATTTCTTTTCAACATACCAAACTTACAAAGACACATTAACATCAGATGGCACCACTAGAAACCGTTTGGGTGTAGGGCTTTTGATGTTTCCCTGGTACAAAACAGAATTTCGCCTTGAAGTATTAAACGATCGCACCGTGATTCCAACAAACACCAGCGGAGACACCTGGAGCGGCCTAGCTCAGGTGCATTTGTCATGGTAAATTTTTGTCTTGTTTTTTTACTGTTGTTCTCGGTAAATTCGTTCGCCGATTTTACCGGAAGTATCTCTTCGAATTCTTGGCAAGAAAATTTACCAATTACCTACACGGACCCCGTAACTGCAGGGAAAATTAGTCAAGATTTCTTAGGAACTTTTACAACGCTTTCGTTAAGTATTGGGTATGAGAATTTATTTTCTAAGCGCTGGCGGTATGCCATTGAAGCTGGCTATCACATGGGTGAAGTTGATTTTCATAAATTACAAGCCTTCGTTGGTCCTAGAAAAAGCTTACGGACGATTTCTTCAGATATAAAGGTGAACTACCGGGTTTCTAAAACTTTCACTTTCGGTCCGCAGCTAGGTCTGCACACGAACACCATTAAAGATGTAGGATCTGGATTTAACTTTAGCGCTTTGTTGAACATGGATTATGAAATCTTTGATGATACCAGGCTTGCGCAAACGATTGGTACAGTCGCTGGCAGTGAAACTCTGGCGTATTCGCTGGGTTTAATTAAAATATTCTAAGATTATAATGAATTTATCCAATTAATCATAATAGCAAGTTCTGCGTCAGTCAGTGCCGCTTGACCGCCGCTTGGCATATTTTTCGGCCCAGGACCCATCGTGGCAACCTGATTACGGTAATACAGCTTAGAAGCCGCCGAATTGGCTGCAATAACAAGTCCTGTGTTTACAAAATCTGTATCGGTGTATGAATTCCATTCCGCATGACAACTGATACAACTATTTCTGAGCATTGTTTTTACCGCTAAAAAATCAGTCGATCCCGTGTCGGTAATAGTCCCGTACAAATTTTTATCAGTAGAACTTGAATTATCAATTTTTCCACAAGCTGATGAAATAAGTAGGATAGCAGCTATTGTCGAAAGTTTTATAACCCCCGTCATTTTTTAGTACCCGCTTTGGACGCTAATTTTTGAATCGGAATTTCTGCGACAATTTTAATTTCGTCTTCAACACCGACACCTTTGTAACTGACATCTACAATACCTGCATCTTTTAAGTTCATCTTAAATTCAGCGATAATCGTTTTTTCAGATGCCTTGTATGTTCCAGAAACTTTTACTTCTTTTCCTTTGATTGCTAAAATACCAACACCTTTGTTATTTGCACCTTTTGCTTTTTTCAAAACGATTTGCGGAAATTTACTCACCTCAAGGTACTTGTTCAGCATATGATTATCTCGTAATGACAACCCTGTTTTTAAACTTTTCACATCAATCACAACATTATCTGCCGCGTAGGATCCGTCAGCAGGGTTTAATACAGCTGAACCTTTTATATCTGAAGTTTTTGCAACAAAATCACCAGCGGGTGAAAGCGTCACGTATATTTGTACATCTGATTTTTGTGCAAATGCTGAAAGACCAAAAAATAAAACTAATAATAAACTCATCTTTTTCAAGCGAAACCTCTTTGATTGGTTATCTTTAAGTTTAACTTAAAATATTAATAATGACTAAAACTTTTCTAGATGAAGTCTGATTTCGGCAAATACATTGGACCAGTCCTGGAATTTACTTTGTCTAAACAACGTCACACTTTTATACCAAGGCGAAGAGCTAGTTGGCAGCGCCCAAATATAATATGGCAGTATGGGAACAATCACCCAAGTCTTTTTTCCAAGGGCTGCACTTGCGTGTGCCACACTGGTACACGATGTAATGACTAAATCTAATTGGTCTAAAACGGCTAGTGTGTCTTCCCAGGTTTCAATCGGCAGGTCGGTTTCTTCTTTTTGCAAGTTGATCCACGGTCTTTTTTTACTTGATCCGTTTTCGACGGCGGCGATTAAATCCTCAGGTGGAAAGCGGCGGAATTGTTCGTGCTCAAACTGGGGATTTCCATAAAAGCGAAGCCCTATTTTTTTTTCATTTTTTGGATATTTACTAAAATATTCGGCCCATTTTTTTTTGTGCTCAGGATCAACAGTTAAATACGGATCACCCGTTAAATCTTTATTTTCATATTCTAAAATACGGGCGGCACTCATCGCAGGCACCCAGTAGTCATGATAAATTTCTGGAGATCTGCGGTGACCAATAACTGCGGATACTCCTTTAATTCTAGAAAATGCGCCAGCTAAACCTGGATCACATGTTAAGATAACCTTGGCCCCTTTTTTTGCGAAATCTCTGGCAAACCGAGCATTAATAATTTCATCGCCTAAGCCACCTTCAGAGCACATCAAAAGATATTTACCTGCTAAATTTTCATTTTTATAAATAGGCTTCGTCGTAGGTAGTGGTGGATCACCAAAAACTTTTTCCCACCGTCCCGCATCTAAATTTTTTAATCCTTCTAAAAGATTTCCCTGATGCATTTCATACCAAGCACGATTAAATGTCGCTTTGTTACAACTTGGAGAAATTTTTTTTAATTCATCGGCAATTTTCTGACCCGTATCAAAATCACCGCGTAATCCTGAAATTAATTGCTGATCTATAAGCGGCAATTTCGTTAAATCAAAATCATCTGGTGGTAGTGAATGCTTCTTATTTTCGGAATCTGTCATACGCAATCATCATCCATATATATAAATATTTCCAACCAAGAATTTATTTTATAGCTGTTGTATGTAAATAAGCTGAAATTTTTGACCAGTTTTTTAGTAAGCCAATCTGCACAGGCGATGATTTACTGATAATACTGCTATCACCGATGGCTCCGCTAGTATTATCACCCCAACCCCACACCGTACCATCGGTTTTAGTAGCTATGGAAAGCGAACTTCCGGCTGCCACATTTACCCACGTTGTCAGCGCACCAATCTGAACGGGTGAAGACCGCGATAAAATGGTGCCATCACCCAATTGACCTATGCTGTTGTCACCCCAAGCCCACAGAGTGCCATCTGTTTTAACAGCTAAAGTATGATTGTAAACAGATGAAATATTTGACCAGGTTGTTAGTGCACCAATTTGCACCGGCGAGGACCGCGTTATAATTGTGCCATCTCCTAATTGACCTAAGCTATTTTCACCCCAAGACCAAAGCGTGCCATCAGATTTAATAGCCGAAGAAGAATTAAGTCCAGTGACAACCTTAGCCCAGTTCGTAAGACTGCCAACTTGAATAGGGCTATTTGTTGCGGGAAATCCTAATTCACCAATAGTGTTATTACCCCATGAATAAATAGTTCCATCGGATTTTAAAGCCATCGCAAAAGAATCACCGGCTGCTATTTTTACCCAAGTTGTTAACGCTCCGATTTGCACGGGTGACGACGTGTTTATATTTGATGAATTTCCAATTGTTCCGTCTGAGTTAGCGCCCCAACCCCAAAGTGTACCATCCGTTTTAAGTGCAATTGAAAATGAAATTCCACAGGCAACCTTTGACCAATTTGTTAATGCGCCCACTTGCACTGGTGACGATTTATCAAGAATAGTTCCATCGCCCAGCTGACCTGTTGCATTTAATCCCCAGGCCCAGAGCGTGCCATCTGTTTTAACTGCCAAAGAATGCCCACTGCGAATAGAAACATCAGCCCAATTTGCTAAGGCCCCGATTTGTGTTGGCGATGAACGTGTCACCAACGTACTGTCACCAAGTCGTCCGTTTGTGTTAAGACCCCATGACCAAAGTGTAGAATCTGTTTTAACAGCTATGCAATGGCTATTGCCAGCGACAACTTTTAGCCAGTTGGTTAAACTGCCAACTTGTATCGGAGAATTTGGCTGTGAAAAACCTAGCTGACCCGAACCGTTATGACCCCAAGTCCATAAGGTACCATCTGTTTTAACGGCCACTGAATGCGATCTGCCTGCAAATATTTTTGACCATGTCGTTAGCGCGCCAATCTGAACTGGGGATGACCTATTTGTACTGGTGCTGTCACCCAATTGTCCTATTAAACCAGCACCCCAAGCCCATAATGTGCCATCAGTTTTTAATGCAAGTGTGTGAGCATCTCCACACTTTATATCTAACCAATTTGTTAAGGCGCCAATTTGTATGGGTGATGATCTGCTAGCTACTCCTGAATTACCCAATTGCCCAGAAGTATTTCTTCCCCACGCCCACAAAGTACCATCTGTCTTAATTGCAAAGGTCTGATCGCCACCAGCAGAAATTTTTGACCATGTTGTTAATGTGCCAACTTGAATCGGTGACGATTTATCAACAGTTGTTAAATCAGCTAATTGCCCGTAAAAATTGAATCCCCAATTCCAAATCGTTCCGTCTGTTTTAAGTGCAACAGTATGGCTGTTACCAGCAGAAATTTTTGACCAAGTGGTTAATGCACCAACTTGAATAGGTGATGATTTATCGACGATAGTTCCATCACCTAACTGTCCTGTAACATTATAACCCCAAGCCCAAAGCGTTCCGTCTGTTTTAGTTGCCAAAGAAAATGAATTAGAAAATGTCCCACCGCCAGATATTTCAGACCAAGTAGTTAAAGCTCCGACTTGCACTGGTGAAGATTTTGAGGCTGTAGTCAAATCACCTAATTGGCCTTTGGGATTTGTACCCCATGCCCATAATGTTCCATCTGTTTTTATGGCCATTGTGTGCGAAGCACAGGCCGCAACTTTTAACCAGTTGGTTAAAGCACCAATTTGTACGGGTGAGTTTTTACTTAAGTTAGTGCTATCGCCTAAACTGCCTGATGAATTAAATCCCCAAGCCCAAAGCGTACCATCCGTCTTAACAGCTACTGAATGTTGAGACTGACTTCCGACTGATAGCAATTGTGACCAATTTGTAAGACTGCCAACTTGTATCGGAGAATTCGGCGGATTAAATCCAAGTTGCCCAGCTAAATTGCCGCCCCAAGTCCAAAGTGTACCATCTGTTTTAACCGCTGTTGTGTGATTGTTGCCCGCAGAAACTTTTAACCAAGTTGTTAGTACACCGATCTGAACTGGTGAAACTTTTGTCGTAAAAGTCCCATCACCAAGTGCGCCATCATTTGTGCTATTTTCACCCCACGCCCAAAGTGTTCCGTCAGTTTTAACTGCTGCTGTATGAAGATCTCCGGCTGATACTAATGACCAGTTAGTCAAAGCACCAACTTGTACAGGTGAAGATCGATTTGCCACAGATCCATCACCGATATACCCAGCTGCATTGGCTCCCCAGCCCCATAATGCTCCTGTTGTTTTAATCGCCAAAGCATGTGCTCGGCCTGCAGTAATTTCAGACCAGTCTGTTAGCGCACCGATCTGAGTTGGACTGTTCGGTGGGCTAAAACCAAGTTGACCAAAAATATTAGCTCCCCAAGTCCATAACGTATTATTTGTTTTAATAGCTGCTGTGTGCGACCCACCAGCAGAAACTTTTGACCATGTGGTCAAAGCGCCGATTTGTACCGGTGAAGTTTTCGTCGTCGTTGTTCCATCACCCAACGCACCTTTGTTCGTGCCATTTTCACCCCACGCCCATAGTGTTCCATCTGTTTTCAGAGCAATTGAAAATGAATTTCCTGCAGACACCTTTGACCAATTTGTTAATGCGCCAATTTGAATTGGTGAAGATTTTGCGACTGTAGTCCCATCACCTAGCTGCCCATTCGTTGCATTTCCGACAGCATACAATTGACCTGTTGTTCGAACCATCAACGTGTGATTATCACCCGCAGAAACTTCAGACCATACACGCTGATTTCCCATTAGAACAGGTGAAGAGTAATTAGATATGTCCCGAAGCCCCAGTTGCCCCGAAGAATTCAGTCCCCAAGTCCACAAAGTCCCTGCAACACTTTTACGTTTCCATATTCCATGTTTAATTAACTGAGCTTCTGCGCGTTGAATCCAAAAAGTGACCGGAGCAAATCCCAATGCTATCGAGATTTTAGAATAATTAGCTATTTTAGATAAGAAACCACGTCGTGTGACTTTCATCATTAAACTATGTCCTTAAATTATAAATCTGGCAACCAGGTTACGTAAACGTCTGTTCCCATTACAAGATAACTATACAGGGTGTGCTTTGTTGCTGTCGTCGCCCCATGATCACTAGGCATATGTACACTCAACCCAGTAACTCCCGCATCTGAAAAAGCCGTAAAAGAACACGTCGCAGAAACTGCACCTTTCACCGCGAAAGTATAAGATCCACCATCTTTCATATTATGTAATGCAAAAGCTCCACAACTGGCTGCTGTGTGTTGTAAATTTCCTGTTAAAAAATCAATCGTTGCCGTCGCATTAACTGTCGATGGTTTAACTAATAAAGTTCCAGATACATCTAAAGTTGATCGCGGTGCTGCTGTCCCAATACCAACGTCGCCAGTGGCATCAATGCGCATGCGTTCTACGCCTGCTGTTGAAAATCCGATTTGGTCTGCTGCCGCTCCGAATATTCCTGTATTTGTGTCACCGCTAAATGCATAG
>JAYTPC010000135.1:0-19850 GCA_043747425.1 Bdellovibrionales bacterium | reverse complement strand
CTAGGCCCAAAACCTTCTTAGATGAAAAAAACATGATGAGATTCAACTCCCCCACTTGGATTATGAGTTCTGGGGCTAAGGTCTGTCAAAGAGAAGGCCTGTTAGAGTCTAGATCTTAGGGTAGTGCTGGAAAAAATAAATCGATATACCAGATGCCTACGGACTTTAGTCCAAACATAAATAAAAGTGCACCGAATGCCAAGAACGGTCCGAATGGAATCATCGTTTTTAGGCCTTCTTTATTTTTGCTAGAAATTAATAAGCCAACAATGCTTCCAACGACAGAGGATGTTAAAATAATAAATGGGATCGATTGCCAGCCAAGTAAAGCACCCAACCATGCCAGCAGTTTGATGTCGCCGCCGCCAAGCCCATCACGCCCCGTAAAAACAAAATATACGTAGGCAACAAGCCACAAAATACCACCACCAAATAAAACTCCGTACACGGCATCCAAAAATTGTCTTTCGGGATTTAGTAAAGCGCCCAGTAAACCAAGGGCCAAACCACCCAATGTGATTTCATCTGGAAGAATCATATGATCTAAATCAATGAAGCTGGCCGTGACTAAACCAAATACCAAAATTAAATACTCTAGAGTTGTCCAAGTGATCCCATACATATAAATCGTCAGACAAAAAAGTGTGGCCATGATGAATTCAACAATGGGGTAACGGATAGAATACTTCGCTGAACACTGTGCACACTTTCCTTTTAGGAAAAAATAAGCAAGCAGAGGAATATTATGATACCACGGAATATTTTTTAAACAGCTGCCACAGCGACTTCTGGTAAGAATCGATTCGTTCGCTGGCATACGGTAAATTAAAACATTGGCAAAACTGCCAAAACAGGCCCCAAATAAAAATCCGAAAAAAATTTCTAAAAACTTTAGATCAGACAATTTCCTTCTTTCGAAAAACGGCAGCGGCGACAAACAACCAAAAAAAAGACCATCCTAAGCAATAAAAAATGACCCAACTAAATTCACTAATTGTTGGCGGGTTCTGTAAATAGTAAAAAGCTTTCCAGTTGAAACGGTAAAACTGGGGGATCATAATGTCCATAATTCGCACTGTTTGGTCTAACGAGGCCGACTGCAATTTTTTAATGAAAAATTCAATATCTGGCACTGAGTAGCACAATATCCAGTAACAAAAAGTAACTCCAAGCGATAATATTGGCCGCACCAGTAAGCCCATCGCCAGCGCAAAGCTGGAAAGCACCAATGACTTAAAAAAAATAGAAAGCACCAGGACTAAAAACTGGCTGTAATGAGTCCAGTTTCCAGAGGCAACTAAAAGACTGAAACTAAAACCCACAGTAAAAATCAAATTCAAAATCAAAATAGCACCGAAAGATCCGATGACGATGTGCCACCGAGGAATCGGCCGAACCAGTAAAACGAACAAAGTTTTGCGATCGATTTCTCTTTGTACCGCGTAGGATCCGATCATTGCTGAAACCAGTAAAAGTCCCAGTTCTAAACCAGCTAATCCAAAATCAAATAGCAGTCTTTCTTGGACGGCGAATGTTAAAGTACTAATGATGTAGCTGAAACCCAAAAACAGCAAACTTGCAAAAACGACGATATTAAAAAAATTCAGTCGAATCCATTCTTGTGTTCCTAAGATCGACAATGTCAGTAGTGACCGAATTGTATTCATAAATTCATCTCGGCTTTGATATCAATTTTGAACTGTCGGTAGGCTTCTTCAAGCGTTCGGTAGTTTTTAGTGAATTCTGCTAGCTCTCCGGAGTAAACAACTTTTCCCGCATGAACAATTATAATTTGGTTACAAAGCTCTTCGACGTCCTCTAGCAAATGACTGCTCATTAGAATGGTCTTATTTTTTTCTTTAAGGCCCTTTAGAATTTGTTTTATTAGAATTCTGCCGTCTGGATCAAGGCCCGACATCGGTTCGTCAAAAATTAAAAACTCTGGCTTGGTAATTAAAGCTTGAGCAATTCCAATTCGCTGAAGCATGCCTTTAGAATATTCTTTTAGTTTTTTATCTTTCGCATGCACAAGCTTTACCTGTTGCAACACATCTAGTGCATTCGCAGTAAATTCAGATTCCAGTTTATTAGAAAGTCGCCAGTGCAGCTTTAAAAATTCAGTCCCAGTTAAAAATTCCTGAAAAAAAGGTCGCTCCGGTAAAAAGCCAATCTTTTGCCGGTGATCTAAAGTTAGCTTTTCATCAAAAAAAAGCACTTCACCACTGTCAGGAAAAATAAATTCTAACATACACTTTATAGTTGTTGTTTTGCCGGCTCCATTCGGCCCGATAAAACCAACGAACTGGCCTTGCTTAACTTGAAAGGAAATATCATTTAGAACGTTCTGAGGCGCTTTATAAAAATCGGTACGGAACGATTTCTTCAGATTTTTGATTTCTAAAATATTCATCAAAAATTATGCTAAGTGAGATACTTCAATTCGTCCAGTTTTAGATTTCTTAAGGGCTATGACAAAAGCCTGAGCAGCGTCACTTTCGGTCAAGCAAGGTAAACTATAATCGGTGCAAGCTCGCCGAATATCATAACTGGCCTCGATCGCGTGACGACCTTCTGTTGTGTTAACGACGAACTGCACTTCGCCAGATCGAATTCGGTCCACACAATGCGGCCTACCTTCGTGAACTTTGTTGAGCATCAAACAATCAAGCCCATGAGTTTTCATGTAATCGGCAGTTCCTCGGGTGGCTGAAAACTGATAGCCCATAGTTTTTAGATCTTTCAGTATCGGCAACAGTAAAGGTTTGTCTTTATCCCTGAGTGAAAGAAAAATTTCACCTTGTGCAGGCAAGGTAATAGCGCTTGATAAAAATGCTTTCACCAAAGCCTCAGAATAGGTGCTTGCGCGACCCATACTTTCTCCGGTTGATTTCATTTCAGGGCCCAGAATTGAATCACTGTCTGCAAATTTTTTAAATGGAAAGACAACACCCTTGACACAAATTTTGTCTAAACTGCGCCATTGATATTTTTGCAGCTGATTTTTTTCTGCATCTAAATTCATCTGTGCGCAAATTCCTAAATCCACCAATGGTATTCCAGTTGCTTTTGCCAGAAAAGGCACCGACCTAGAACTTCGAGGATTCGCTTCTAAGATGTAGATAACGTCATTTTTTATTGCGAGCTGTAAATTCAGATGACCTTTGACGTTAATTTTTTCAGCCAGCTTAAGACTCATCTCTTCAATTTTTAGTAGTGTATCGGGTTTTAATCTTTGTGGTGGGACGACTCCCATACTGTCGCCGGAGTGAACTCCAGCGACTTCGATATGCTCAACGATTCCCCCAATGATTGTCCAATCAGGGCCGCGAACCAAATCAACATCGACTTCAAGAGCACCCGTCAGAAATTGATCCATCAGGCATGGATTAGATAAGCTGATAAAATCGTGGTGGCGCTGAAAATAAGAAATCAATTCACTTTGAGATTCTATGACTTCCATACGGCGCCCACCAAGAACATAACTAGGACGACAAATCATCGGATAATTAATGGACGCTTCGCTTTTCAAAGCCTCTTCTAAAGAGCCTGCCATAGCAGATTTTGGAATCATCAGCTGCAAACCACGGCAAACTTCTGCGAATTTTTTTCGGTCTTCGGCTTGATCGATGGAATCCAGTGAGGAACCTAAAAGTTTAAAGCCATGGTTAACCAATCCATGCGCCAAGTTAATTGGCGTCTGGCCACCAAGCTGAGCAATAAATCCAGCAGGCTTTATGAAATCAAAAACTTCTAAAACGCTTTCTTCAGTCAATGGTTCAAAAAATAAATAATCAGAAGTGTCGTAATCTGTTGAAACCGTTTCTGGATTAGAATTTAACATGGCAACTGGATAATTTAACTTTTGTAACGCTTGAACCCCTCGAACACACGAGTAATCAAATTCGATTCCTTGACCGATTCTATTAGGCCCGCTGCCAATGACGGCGATGATGTTTGCAGAAAACTGAGGGATGTCAGCAACACTCCAATACGTCGAATAAAAATAAGGTGTCGAAGATAAAAATTCTCCGGCGCACGTGTCTACTTGCAAGTAAGAAGGTCTGACTTTTTGCTCATGCCGCAATTTGCGCACGTCATTTGCTTTCAAGTTTTTTAATTTTGCAATACGCGCATCTGTAAATCCCATTCTTTTTATTTTCAATAAAAATTCAGGTAAAAGTGTTTCCGCTTTTATTTTTGTTTCAAATTTTACAATTTCTTCGATCTGTTCTAAAAACCAAGGGTCTATTTTTGTTAAATCTTGCAGTTGGGTCATTTTCAAACCGTGCCGCAAAGCTTGAAAGATATGCCAAATTCTTTGACTGTTCGGGTAAGAAATTTTTTCTAAATTAAAATGAATGTCTGGGATTCCTTCGGCATGCATTTCTAGTGAAGATAAAGCCTTCATTAAAGATTCTTGAAAAGTTCGACCGATAGACATCACTTCACCGACACTTTTCATCTGTGTCGAAAGCAAATCCTTTGAACCCTGAAATTTTTCAAATGCAAAGCGCGGAATCTTTGTGACAACGTAATCTAATGCTGGCTCGTAACACGTTGGCGTTACTTTAGTGATATCGTTTTTTAGCTCTTCCAACAAATAACCAACTGCTAAAAGTGCAGCAATTTTTGCAATTGGAAACCCGGTGGCTTTACTGGCTAAAGCTGAGGACCTGGAAACCCGCGGATTCATTTCAATGACGACACGCTCGCCGGTTACTGGGTGAACAGCAAACTGAATGTTTGCACCGCCCGTCTGCACGCCGACTCGGTTTATGATTCGACAAGCTTCGTCTCGCATATCTTGGTATTGATAATCTGTTAACGTTTGTTGCGGAGCCACTGTGATGCTATCGCCTGTGTGAACTCCGCAAGGATCAAAATTTTCTATCGAACAGACGACAACGAAAGTACCTGCGGCATCACGCATGACTTCTAATTCAAATTCTTTCCAACCTAGAATACTTTCTTCCACTAAAACTTCAGTCGTGGGACTTTCGTGCAAAGCTTGCACAAGCATTTTTTTATACTCTTCTGGAGAGTAAGCTATGCCACCGCCGCCACCACCCAGAGTATAATTCGGTCGTAAAATGAGTGGATAACCAAGAAGGTCTGCCGCAGCTAGTCCTTGTTCAAAGGTTTTAACCATTTCACTTTTCGGATACTTTGCGCCCAGCTCATCTAAAATGGTGCGAAATTTTTCACGGTCTTCTGCAGCTTCGATAACGCTTGGAGTAGCACCCAACATCTGTACATTGTACTTTTTCAGAATTCCTAATTTATCCAATTCCAAAGCTAAATTTAAAGCCGTTTGACCGCCTAAAGTTGGAATAACTGCCTGAGGTCTTTCGATTTCGATAATTTTTTCTAGATACTGAACTTTTAAGGGCTCGATGTAAGTGCGAGTCGCTATTTCTGGATCCGTCATGATCGTGGCCGGATTTGAGTTCACTAAAATAACTTCAAAGCCTTCTTGCATGAGTGCTTTACACGCCTGAGTACCAGAATAATCAAATTCGCAGGCTTGACCGATTTGAATTGGTCCGCTACCGATGATCAGAATTCGCTGAATGTCTTTACTTTTTGGCATATTATAGTCCCAATCTGTTGTCGTTTGTGTAAATAAGTTCGGGCTTAACATGTTTGTACTGTTCAAATTTATATCGCATCTTGTTCAGGCGCAAAATAAAATTCTGTGGATTTAAATCTGGATTTTTTCTGTGGACTTTGACTTCACTGGCAATAAATTTCTGTGCAGATTCTGGATGAAAACAAAAACTTTTCAGAAAATGATAGTTTTTTTCAATTATTACCAAGCGAGCTTCAAAATATTCTTTTTCATCAAAACCAAAAACCAGCTCGTTCTGATGAACCGTTATTTTTTCATCCCGAAACAAATCTTTCAAATAAATGTCATCTTTTTTGAACTTTAAAAATTCAAAAATAGAGTGTCGATGATTTTTTAGAATATCTATCGTTTGTTCATCTTCAGTGCTCAAGCGAAGTTCGCGGTGCATCGAGCAAACCTCAAGCGGTGTCTTCATATAACCTTTAAGTGGACGAGTCAGAAAATACCATTCGTAGAACTGATGCATTCTGAGATTGTAATGCGGCTTGTTTTCATCCAGCGTTCCAGCATTATCAAAAAATTCTTTTTTTGCTAATGTCAACTCATCCTGAAAAGCATCAGAAGTGTAGTGGCCAATAAGTTTTTGCATACTGATCTGGAACTGTTGCCATGTTAACATAATGGACCTGCAATCTTATTCATTGATCTGTTATTTTCTAGATTCTTCTGTTCATTCTGGTGCATCGTGTGAATAAAAAAATCAAAAAGTTTTTCTGCCTCGTGCGGGCCTGGACGACTTTCTGGATGGTACTGAATACCTAAGAAATTTAATTTTTTTGAATAAAATCCGGCAACTGTTCCATCATTTAGATTTCTTTGTGTCACCAGCACGTCAGTAGGTAATGTATCTGAAACAACGGCATAGCCATGATTCTGGCTAGAAATATAAATTTTATTAAGTAATTCGTCTTTGATAGGATGGTTCGCACCACGATGGCCAAATTTAAGTTTGTACGTTTTAGCACCAATTGCTAAGGCCAAAACCTGATGACCCATACAGATTCCAAAAATAGGAATCTTTCCAACGAAATGGCGAATTGTTTCCGGAGCTTTCAACACGTTTGCGGGATCGCCCGGGCCATTTGTTAGCAAGAGGGAATCTGGTTTCCACTCTTGAATGATAGAGGCCTCAGTCCGTGCAGGAAAAATTTTGATTTTTGAACAGCGGTTCAATAACTCACGTAAAATATTTTCCTTGCAACCAAAATCCAGAACCGCCACGCGAGGTCCGTTTGCAATTGCCCCGATACGCTCTTCGGGCTTTTGGCGTGAACAGTGATGCACCCAATCTGCATCTTTCGTTTTTAGTTTTTCAATCAACATAAATGCTTTTTCTTTTGCTTGTGCAGGCGAGTCCGCTTTAACAATGGCACCCAAAGGAGTTCCTTGATTACGGAGTTTCAAAACCAAACTTCGAGTGTCAACTTCAGTTAACACTGGAACTTGATGGTCCATAAGGCACTGAGCCCACGAATTTTCTCGCTGCGAATTCTGCATTTGAACACACACAAAACCGTGAATCCAAATTTTCTGAGATTCCCAGGTTTTTTTATTTAATCCGTAATTCCCCATCATTGGAGCTGTCATGACGACAATTTGTGAAAAGTAAGAAGGATCAGAGGCAACTTCTTCATAGCCGGAATGTGATGTATTAAAAACCACTTCGCCGGCTTTCTCAGGAAAATCCAACTGAGCATCTAAGGTTTTACCTTCAAAAAAAACACCATCCTGTAAAACCAAGTAAGCTTTCATTAATTTACTTCTCCTGCCAGTTTTCGTTTTCTATTTTTCGTATTATGGTTTCGCGTAAAAACACACCGTTTTCAACCTGCTTTAAAATTAACGACCGCTTGTCAGTTAAGATATTTTGTTCCAGTTCAACACCGTAATTGATCGGGCCTGGATGCATTATCCATGCTTCGGTACGCAAATTTTTTATGCTGTTCAAGTTTAAACCGTAATTTTTTTGATAACTATCTAAATCAAAAGTGTGGCTGCCATGACGCTCTTTTTGCACCCGAAGCGCCATCACGGCGTCAGCCCAACTTAATCCATCATTTAGGGTCGCAAAATATTTTTGCTGACTGTCTTGCGGCAAATCTGGCAGCAAATCTTTTGGTGCACAAAAACCTACTTCATAATTTAAAATTTTTGCTAGTTCTATATGTGAAGCAACAACTCGTGAATGCTTTATATCTCCGACAAAAAGAATTTTTTTATTTTCCAATGTTTGCCATTTTTCATACAAACTAAGCGTGTCTAATAAGGCCTGAGTTGGATGTCCCACGGAACCCCATCCAGCATTAATAACTGGAACACCTAGTTGCTCTTCAATTTTATTTAGCTCAACAGAACCAGAAGCACGGATGATGAAAAAATCTGGTCGCATAGCTTCGATATTAAGAACAGTATCTAAAACAGATTCACCTTTTTCTAAACTGGTTCCCTGGATGGCATCTAGTACCATAGGGTGATAGCCGGCACGTACACAAGCAGCTTCAAAACTAAAACGAGTACGTGTGCTGGGTTCAAAAAATAATAAGGCTGCTGTTTTTTTCTGATTTGATGTTGGCTTAAGTGTTTCTAATTTTTTATTGAAGTTATTTTTAACTAACAGGGATTCATTAAATAATAGTTCAATATTTTTTTTTGAAAACTGAGTTAAACTGATCAAAGAGCTTTTGCTCGTGGGCATTGAATGTAAGGCTAACAACCCTACCTTGGCTTTGTCAAAATTCGATTCCACCGAACCCGGTTTGACCCAGAAATGAAATCTTGCGTTGAGCCGTAAGACATCCAGATCATAAGCACTTTGCTTGCAATTTGATCAGTGTTCACAGTGCCCAAATCTCTGGAATCATCGCTGGTGTCTCGGTTATCACCCAGAACAAAAACTTGCCCGGATGGAACTTTAAAACGATTAAAAACCGACAGTGGCCCACCGTCAGACTGGTTGCTTAAGATAATCTGACGTTTAGAGTTTTCACAGTCTTCTTCAAAAATTCCGAATGTTTCGACAGATAATTTCTGTTCTTTTGCAATATAGTTGCAAGGCATGCCGTTGATTATCAAACGGCTATTTTTAATTTCGATTTCATCGCCGGCGACAGCAACAACGCGCTTCACGTACTGAGCCGTCGATTTTTCTTTCGCTTTATCTTGATCAAATTGAAATACGACCAAATCTCCGCGTGCTGGAGCTGAGCCTAAATAGAAATCGGTACCGAAAGGCAGTCGAAAGCCATAGCTTATACGTGAAGCCAGAACAAAATCGCCAGGCCAAAAAGTAGGGGCCATCGATACAGTGGGTATTTTGTAAACTGAAATTAAAAAAGTCCGACAAAAAAAAGCTAAAATCAAAGCAGCTAATATCCAACAAATGTTTGACTTCATTTTCATTATTTTATGGTCTTAAAAAATCGATCTGAACGCAAGCGGAAAGGGTCACATATAAATGGAGCTGAGGCTAATGTTTCTTCACAGCTTAACCAGATGACAGAAGCTTTACCGACCAGAAGATGCTCGGGAACAAATCCCCAGAACCTAGAGTCTCTGGATTGATCTCGATTATCACCCATCACAAAATAAGAATTTGCAGGCACAGTAATTTTTTTTTCATCTTGATCTACGTGGGCTCCCGAAGCAAAAAGCCGAATGGTATGAGAATTTTGTGCGGGATATACATTTTCGGAATAATAATTAAAGTCGTTTTGGTCTGCCGAAAAATTTTCTGGAAGCGGACTTAATGTCCAAGGAATGCCATTTACTGAAATTTGACCATTCTGGATGATCAGCTGGTCACCCGGAAGTCCAATTAATCTTTTTATAAAAAAAACGTCGCGATTTTCTGGAAATCGAAATACCACAACATCACCTCGAGCAGGCTGTTTGTATTTCCAGATCCACCCGTCTCCGATCGGAAGCTTTAGTCCATATGAGAATTTTTTTACTAGAATATGATCATGGATTAATAAATTAGGAACCATGCTTTCAGATGGAATAACAAAGGGTTCAAAAAGAAACCATCTAAAAACAAATATCAAGAGTAGCGGAATTAAAAAAGTTATTAAGGCTTGCGGCCAGGTGCCTTGTTTTCCTTTTTTTGTGACCAAAAAGTTCATGTCATATCACCGCAAAATAAAAACAAGACTATTGCTGAACAGAGTTGAACAATCTGGTCCAACGAATCGACAAAGGGTTGCATAAAACTGAAATGACCGGAAGCATGTCGTCACAAGTCAGCCAAATAAAACTGGCTTTACCCAATAAATTTTTCTTTGGAACAAATCCCCAAAAACGAGAATCATGGGAATTGTAGCGGTTGTCACCCATTGCAAAAACAGCGTCTTCTGGAACAACCCATTCGCCGTCTCCGTTAAACCCAAGCACATCGCCCTTACGCATCAGAATGCTGTGTTCGACATTGCGGCCGTTGCCTTCTAAGTTTTCCGTAAAATGGACGTAATTTGATTTGGTATCTTGCTGACCACCTTCACTTTTAAAATCTTCTTCACGCAAAAAATCAAAGTCACGGGTAGACTTAGGAACAACTTTTTCTTGTGGCTTGTCATTCACGTATAAAACACCATTTTCGAATTTTATTTTGTCTCCGGGAATTCCAACAATTCGTTTGATAAAGAATATTCCCATGTCTTTAGGGTATTTGAATACAATCACTTCGCCGCGTTCGGGTTCGCGAAACTTAATAAGCCATTTTTCGCTGAACGGTGCACGAATTCCATAGGTAATTTTATTTACAAATATATGATCGTTCTTAAGTAAAGATGGAAACATCGACCCAGAAGGAATGACGTAAGCTTCAAGAAGTAACCAACGAATTGTTAGCGCTGCCAGTACGGCCAGCGCCATTGATCCCCATCCTTCAGTCCAAAAAAGCTTATTTTGTACGTTCCAACCGTTATACTTCATAGTTAGTCCTCTACTTTTAGAATTGCCAGAAAGGCTTCTTGTGGCACATCAACAGACCCGATCTGCTTCATGCGCTTTTTGCCTTCTTTTTGTTTTTCCAAAAGCTTTCTTTTCCTAGATATGTCACCACCATAACATTTAGCGGTCACGTCTTTTCTGATGGCACCGAGGGTTTCCCGAGCAACAATTTTTGAACCGATTGCGGCCTGAATATTGACTTGATACTGCTGGCGCGGAATCAGTTCTTTCATTTTTTCGGCTAATAAGCGGCCGCGGTTCTGCGCTTTGGAACGATGAATTATCAGTGACAGTGCATCAACAGGTTCGTTGTTGATTAAAATATCCATTTTTACCAAATCAGCTTCTTCGAAATCCAAAAATTCATACTCTAAAGACGCGTAACCTTTGGTGATTGATTTCAAACGGTCATAAAAATCCATGACCATTTCGTTCATCGGTAATTTATATTCAATTATCACCTTAGTTTCGTTCACATAATCCATTTTAATCTGAATGCCGCGCTTGTCTTCGCAAAGTTTCAACAGACTTCCGATATATTCTTTCGGAGAATGCAACGTGACCTTCACGTAAGGCTCTTCCATCTTTAAAATCTGGGTCTCTTCAGGCATTCCCGATGGATTTTCCAGCATTAAAATCGTACCGTCGTTTTTGGTGATACGATAAACAACCGTTGGCGCAGTGGTTATTAAATTCAGATTGAATTCACGCTCTAGACGTTCTTGAACGATTTCCATATGCAAAAGGCCCAAAAAGCCACAGCGATATCCAAATCCAAGTGCCAGTGATTTTTCTTTTTCAAACGACAACGAAGAGTCATTCAAGCACAATTTATCCAGTGCATCTTTTAGATTTTCATATTCGGTCGCAACGACTGGAAAAATTCCTGCAAATACCATTGGTTTTATTTTTTGAAAACCAGGTAACGGCTCTGTTGCAGGATGTTTAGCCGAAGTTACTGTGTCGCCGACTTTAACGTCACGGATGTCTTTGATTCCACAAATAATGAAACCAACTTCTCCGGAATCCAATTGTTCTTGTGGCAGCGGAAATGGCGTGTATTTACCCATTCGTAAAACTTCGTAGTCACGATCAGTGGCCATAAATTTGATGCGGTCACCTTTTTTTATGATTCCATCCATGACCCGAACCAAAACGACAACACCTTGGTAAGCATCAAACCATGAGTCAAAAATTAATGCCCGCGGCGTCTTATCGCGGTTAGCCTTTGGCGGCGGAACTTTTTCTATAACTGCTTCAAGTATTTCGGCGATGCCGATTTTTTCCTTAGCTGACGCGTGAATAATTCCCGAACAATCAAGTCCAACGGTGTCTTCAATTTGTTTTGTGACTCCTTCGGGATCCGCCGACGGAAGATCTATTTTATTTAGTACCGGTATAATTTCTAAATTATTTTCTAAGGCTAAATAAACGTTTGCAAGTGTTTGCGCTTCGACTCCTTGAGCCGCATCAACAACCAAAATGGCGCCTTCGCAGGCTGCTAGGGACCGAGAAACTTCGTACGAAAAATCAACGTGCCCCGGAGTATCAATCAAATTAATTTGATATGTATTTCCATCTTTTATAGATTTGTAAGTCAGCGATACAGTTTGCGCCTTGATCGTAATGCCACGTTCACGCTCGAGTTCCATATTATCAAGAAACTGTTCTTTTTTCTCTCGGTCAGCTAAGGCACCCGTGTGAGCCAACAAGCCGTCCGCCAAGGTGGATTTTCCGTGATCGATGTGTGCAATAATAGAAAAGTTACGAATAAATTTAGTATCCATGGACCAACACTACATCTCTGCAAACTGTGTTTGCGTTTACTTGATCGCTTCTTTTAGCTGTTCGATTTTATTCACTTTTTCCCAGCTAAAGAAACCAGCGTTCAATTTCTCTTCACGCCCAAAATGGCCGTAAGCTGCTGTTGCAGAATAAATTGGTTTTAATAAATCGAACTCTTTGACGATTCGAGCAGGTCGCAAATCCCAAACTTTTTTCACAGCCTCGATTAATTTCTCGTCGCTGACTGTGCTAGTGCCGTATGAATTTACCGTGATACTGACGGGTTCTGCGACACCGATGGCATAAGCAACTTGTAATAAACATTTCTCTGCAAGGCCAGCAGCTACAATATTTTTGGCGACATGTCGTGCAGCGTACGCGGCAGAACGATCAACTTTAGAAGGATCTTTTCCAGAAAAAGCTCCGCCACCATGAGCCCCGTGTCCACCATATGTATCGACGATTATTTTTCTTCCGGTTAAGCCCGCATCGCCCATTGGACCACCTGTTACAAAACGACCAGTCGGGTTGATGTGAAATTTTGTATCTTTATCAATCCACTGCTTGGGAATTGATTTTTTAATGAGCTCTTCCATTATAAATTCTTGAATTTCTTTTAATGAAACATGCTCTGCATGTTGTGTTGATATGACGACAGTATCAATTCTTTTTGCTTTTCCGTTTTCATACTGAACGGACACTTGAGATTTCGCGTCTGGTCGCAGCCAATTTACTTTTTCTGCTTTTCTTAGTTCTGCTAAATCTCTGACTAACTTGTGAGACATGGATAATGTCAGCGGCATGAATTCAGGAGTTTCGTTGGTTGCATAACCAAACATCAGACCTTGATCGCCTGCACCTTGATTGTCGGTGCCGGTCTCTTTAACTCCCATGGAAATATCTGGTGATTGCTGCCCAACGGCCACTGTCACTGCGCACGTTTTGTAGTCAAAACCTTTATCCGAATGATCGTAGCCAATTTTTTTAATTGTTTCTCGGGTCACATCAGTAATATTTATTTTAGCTGTTGTTGTGATTTCACCAGCGACTAGCACTAGCCCTGTTGTTAGCAAAGTTTCACAAGCAACGCGGGCCTTTGGATCTTGTTCTAAAATTTTATCAAGGACGGCATCACTAATTTGATCAGCCATTTTGTCTGGGTGACCTTCTGAAACAGACTCACTTGTGAATATATAGTTTTTCATTGGCAATTACCTCGGTTATTGAAATTCGTAAGCCTTCAGAAAATACAATAAGGGGGATAACGGGTCAATCAAGATAGGGCGCCAATAGGGGTTAAATGCATAACAGTATGGCAAGGGTGCAGGCTAACAAAGCCCAAAAGTATAAAAGCCCTACGTTGTAGAGCTTTTAGTTAACTCAGTTTAATCAAATGCACTTGTATAAAGACTATCCCGCTTTTTTCCACTTCGGGCTAAATTCAAACTGATTGTTAAAATCTTGCAGCTTTCCTTCACGTGAAAGAGCAAATTTTTTGTGATCCATATAAATTTCTTTCACCTTTAAAAATTGTTTCTCTAACTTATCCGCAAGCATATCCACAGCCACATAAACATCTGTTGCCGTTGCCGTTGCTTTGAAAAATTTTTGTTTCGTGTTCAAAGATATTTGCACTTGAAACTGATGTTGATCTTTTGAGTAATAGACATTACACCGTCCATCTTTTAACAAAAAACTTCCTATTTCATTCAGTTTTTCCGTGGTGTATTCGACCAGAGAATCAGAATAATCCAGGTGCTTAAAAGTGTAATTCGACTTCATGCATTTTTCCCTAAGGTTCCGAATGACGTGATTGCCAGACGGACGAGCTATTTAAATTTGAAGCTCGCCTATTAAAAGTATCGGCTAATGCTAGACCTACGTTGAGGTAAGAGGGATAAAATTTTGAAAATATTTCGGTCTTAAAATGATCCGGATAGCTCAGATTAAGAGTCTCATTCGTGGACAATTTGTTTTAGTATTTTATAAGTGATTTAATGGGTAAATTCTTAAATTTCATCGTGTTCAAAAACGTCAAATCAATAAGCACGACCAAATCTTCAACAATATATCCAGCTTTTTCACAAAGAGATACCGAAGCCTTCAAAGTGCCACCAGTTGCTAACACATCATCACAAATCACAACCCGAAGTGGCTTATGAGATGGGGCCATTTCAAGCGTTGCTTCACCGTATTCTAGCTGATAAGACTCTTTGATTGTGGGCGGTGGTAATTTGCCGGCTTTCCTGAGTGGCAAAAAGCCCTTGTTTAACTTCGCAGCTAGCATGGCTGCAAAAATAAACCCACGAGATTCAATACCGACAAACAGATCTATCTTTTGCAGGTCCAAAAGCTTTTCAAAATCGTGTGCTATCAGCGAAAAAGCGTCTGCGTTTTGTAAAAGTGGTGAAACATCGCGGAACAAGACTCCAGGAATGGGAAAGTCAGGCACTTCGGTAATTAATGATTGGTAATTCATACGCCCTTTTTACTAAATTTAAAAATATTTTTTACGCTGACTTGATGGCAATATTTTTAAAACATCACGATATTTTGCAACCGTTCTGCGCGCAATATCGATGCCCTCTTTACGTAAAAGCTCGACTAGTTTCTGATCTGACAACGGTTTCTTTGGATCTTCTTTAGAAACGATTTCTCTGAGCTTAAGCTTCACAGATTCCGAAGCCAAAGCATCGCCGCCGTCTGATGAATTGATTCCTGAGTTGAAAAAATATTTGAGCTCATAAATGCCCTGTGGAGTGTGCATGTATTTGGAGGTCGTCACACGACTGACTGTCGATTCGTGCATGCCAATATCGTTTGCGATGTCTCGTAATACCATCGGCTTCAAAAAACCCGAACCTTTTTCAAAGAATTCTTTTTGATGCTTAACAATACTGTCACTGACTTTAAAAATAGTGCGCTGCCTTTGGTGAATCGATTTGATCAACCAAACTGCTGATTTTAGTTTTTCCTGGATGTACTCAGAAGCCACTTTGTCTCCGGTCGGGTTAGCGCCGCCTTTGAGCATGTTCTTGTAAAAATTTGAAATCTTTAACTTTGGCAATCCGTCTTCGTTCAGTGACACAATGAAATCATCACCAACTTTATAAACATAAACATCTGGAGTTACAAACTGTGTATCATTGCCAGCGTAACTGCGACCTGGTTTAGGCTCCATAGCATAAATTATTTTGCACATATCAACAATAACTTCCATCGACCGGTTCATTGTCTTAGCTATGGCTTCATAATTTTTCTTTTCAAGATCTTTTAAGTGATTGGTTATCAGTTGAACCAAGTCATTGGTATCTTCTTCCAAGAGCTTAGCCTGAATTAATAAACATTCTTTCAAATCTCTGGCACCGACGCCGGGCGGATCAAACTGATGAATCAAGCTTAAAGTATCTTCCAGCAAATCAACTTCGATTTTTTCTTCTTCAGATATTTGTGCCATTGGCACTTTCATATATCCGTCATCATCAATATGAGAAATAAGTGCATCAGCTGCTTTTTCTTCTTCGTCCGAAAATCCGGTCATTTTGACTTGCCAGTAAAGATGATCATGCAAGGTTTGCGTTGTAGAAATAATATTTTCGTAGTTCATTATTTCTTCGTTACCGTGCGAGGCTTCCCGCGGCGCTTTGTGCTGCGTTTCTAAATAGGATTCCCATTCGAATTCATCTTGTTTTTGTGGATCTTGAATACTTTCAGCACCGGGAGTCTCTAACTGCGTATTATCGACATTGGTTTGCTGCTCGGCTTCTTTAGTGCGCTGAAAATCTTCTTCTTTTAAAACTTCGGCCTCTTCTAAAATTGGATTTTCTTCTAATTCACTACGAACCTGCGTTTCTAATTCAAGTCTAGATAACTGGAGCAATTTGATTGCTTGTTGCAACTGTGGCGTGATCACCAGATTTTGACTTAAATTCATCGTTTGTCGTAATGCCATTTTTTCCTTACATGGATACTGTTAAAAACCTAAAGTCTAAAATTTTCACCCAAATAAAATTTTCGTGCTAATTCGGAATTGGCAATTTCATCAGAAGTTCCGCGAACTTGAATCTGCCCATCCTTCAGTATATAAGCATAATCGCAAATGCCTAAAGTCTCACGCACGTTGTGATCTGTGATCAAAACTCCTATACCTTTGGCCTTAAGATCATTTATTATATTTTGAATATCGGCTACAGCTATCGGATCAATCCCCGCGAAAGGTTCATCTAACAACAAAAACTGAGGAGAACTAGCCAAAGCCCTAGCGATTTCAACCCGGCGGCGCTCGCCACCAGACAATGAATAACCGAAGGATTCACGAATATGGTTTATACGAAAATCTTGCATTAGATTCTCTAGCCGAATGCGGCGATCTTGCGGAGCAAAACCATGAGCTTCCAAAGCCACCTGAATATTATCTTCAACGGAAAGTTTACGAAAAATACTGGGCTCTTGCGCCAAGTAACTGAGGCCTGCACGGGCACGCTTGTACATTGGAAAATCCGTGATGTTCAGTTCATTTAAATAAATGTCCCCAGAATCGGGCTTCACTAATCCCACAACCATATAAAAAGATGTGGTCTTTCCAGCGCCATTGGGTCCTAGCAAACCAACCACTTGACCAGATTCAACTTCGAAAGTGGCTTCCTGAACAACTTTACGCCCTTTGAACTGCTTAGAAATTTTTGAGATCGTTAATTTATTATTCATGTTTTACTCTGACTCAATTTTCTTCGGTTTTTCTTTTTCCTTTTACGTTCACTTGATTGATCTTAACTTTTTTTCCGCCCTCAAGGAAGACGATTTCTTCCCCTTGAATTTCGTCGTCACCTTGCTGGACTTTGGGTTGCCCTCGTAATGTCATTTTATCCTCTAACAGTTCGATCTCAAGTTCATCACAGGTTGCTATTTTTCCATCCTCAACCAGACGCACACCTCGGCTGAGAACGATTCTCTCTAGGGCTTTACGCTGATTTGAATAATAAAATCTGGCTTTGGGCGCATCGATGCGACTTTTACCAAGATTCATCTTTACCTTCCCTGAAAATAGAGCCTCTTGGCTGTTGTTGTAAAATTCTGCCGTCTTTGCCGTTAGATTAAATTTTTTATCTTCGATCGTCTTTTTTGCTTCAACTTGATCTAAAATTTCCATTTTATTATTTTTGATGTCCACCAAAAGTCCAATACCTTTAAGATCAAAGCCGTCCCCTTTGTCATCTGGAGGTCCTTGCATAAAAACTGCGTCAGAACTTTTCATCATTTTTTCTTTAGCAACATAGCGTAATGAATCCGTCTTGAAATTGTAACCATTTGTACTGGTTGTTAAGACTTCTCCACGAACAATCATGTCTTTCGTTGTTCCGTCAATTTCACCGACGTCACCCATAACCGAAAAACTCAATTCATTCTCAGAGTAAAATTGAACTTTAACTTTCTTTAATACCCACTGCGCATCAGAAGTCCCAGTTGCCTCAGATGCGAAAAGTTCGTAACTCTTTTTATTTTGGTCGTTTTCTACTAAGTGAATTCCCAAAGCTTTTTGCTCGACGGCGTCTTTCTTTTGGCTTTGTGCCAGTGCTTGCAATTTTTGATATTGAGTCAAATCATCTGCCGGCTTTTCTAATATTTTCGGTGAAATAAATAGGATCTCCAAAAAAATGAAGACCACGAGTAAAGCAAATAGAAGCGAATACTTATTGAGTTTTGGAATCCGTAGTCGCATTTTCTTTACTAACATCTTTTGCGACCGCAAAGTTAATAGGACCGCCACCAGCTTCATAAATAGAGTACATTATTTTTTTCAACGTTAAGTAATCGATTGCCTTGTCAGCTTGCAAAGTAACACGTCTCCAGGCATTTAGATCAACTTCTTCATTTCCTAAAGTTTTATCAACGACAGTTTTTAATTTATTTTTTATTTTTGCATCTGTTTCGGCTTTTGCTTTTTCAAGCAAAACACGAACCTGATCGCGTAAAGCAGGAATCGTCCATTCTTTCATGGCTTTGACTTCATCAAAGGTTGCAACTTGCGTGCGATCGATCAAAATTTCTTTTGAAGATACGGTCACAACGACCGCTGGGCGCAAATCAGTGACTCGGTTTGCTTTGGGAAGCACGACTTCCTTTGGTATGTATAAAATTTCGCCCGTCGAATTGTAATTCTGCAGAAGGAAAATGACCAGTACTGTGAACATATCCACCATGGCTGTTAGCGATAACATCGCAGTAACTCCACGCTTACCGCCACGACGTTTTAAAATATTGTGATTACGATGTCTTTGACCTGGACGAAAAATTGCCATTAGTTTGGTCCCCCAGTTAAAAGCTCTGGAGAAAATCCAGCTCGAAGACCCGTATCCATTGCACCAACGACAACTTCGTACATGATTTCATCTTCGATTGCCATTTTTACGCCGCCCTTGTCTGGATAAAGCTGTTTGATTTTTTTAAGATCAGCTTCCAAAGACTCATTGTCATAAATACTGTTTACCTTCGGAATAGGTCGAACGTCTTTTCCAACAAATAAAACATAGCCAGTTTTTCGAATCTCTAATTTCAAAACCACATCTTCTAACGGAGGTGGTTTAATTTCTTTTTGTTCTGGATCCCGTGGAGAAGCAAAGGATGCTCCTAGCTGAATCATCGAAACCTGAGTCCAAACAGCTGTTATTAGCAGAAATGTGATAAGAACGGACATCAAATCGATCACGGGAACTAGATTCAGTTCCGTGTTCACATCTCGCCCTTTTCCACCGGTACTTATATGAGCCATTTAAATCTCCAAACAGGTTAAAAAATTATCTAGTCTTTCATTTTATCGCGATTAGAGGCGATTAAATTCATCAAGCTCATGCTGGATTCAATCATTTCATTCTCTGTTTTTTGAATCATATGCTGAAATAATCCGTAAAAAACGATCGCCGCGATCGCAACCATCAGACCGAAGCCAGTACAGTTTAAAGCATGCGAAATACCTTCAGATAATAATTGTGCTTTGGTCGCTGGATCTGCTTTTGATACGGCACGGAATGATCCGATCATACCAAAAATAGTTCCAAGTAATCCGGCTAAAACCGCAATATTACCAAACACGGCTAAGAATGAAGTCCAACCCTCTAAACGAGGAGTTTCACGCATAACAGCGGCATCCATTGCCACTTGAATTTCTTCGTCAGGGCGCTTGTTCATCGCTTGAACCAATCCCGCTTTCATCGTGTTCGCCAACGGAGTTGGTTTTGAATCACAAAACGAAATGGCCTGGCGTAAATCCCCACCAAGTATCATTCTAAAAATTTGATCAGCAAATTCTTTTTTATCAACTCTTAATGATTTCAGAGTTAAGAATCTTTCGACGATCAGTACCACTGATAACACAGCAATAACCAAGATCACGTACATAATCGTTCCGCCCTCTGTAAAGGCTCTAACGATTGGGTTCATATTTTCTACATTCACGACTGGTTCCACAAGAATCCTCCTCTTAAATTATTTT